>NZ_CCDX020000017.1:0-161702 GCF_000751115.1 Thalassospira sp. GB04J01
CCGCGCTACTGGCGGGATCGCGATCCGGTGATTGTTGCCGAAGTACAGGCGGCATTTTCCCGCCTGCATGACTGAAGGATGCGGTTCAGGCAGCGACCTTAGTCGGCTTGCTTTTGTCCGCTGGCCTTAAGGTCGGGCAGGGGTTGATCAGCGGCGGTTGGATAGATCGATACCGGGATATACGCCTGCCCGTTTTGAAGGGCGGCATTGGTCATCAGCATAATGTCGCGCAGATCGTCACTTTCAAGCGGGATGCCCTGCTCGGTCGCACAGCCACCATTAAGGGCGAGGTCGGTTTTTGGGCCATCAGCCGCCCGATTGAGCATCACGGATGCATGTCCGTCACGGTTTAAAAGGATGTCCTTTGCGAGGATGCGGTAATCGCCGTGATAGGCGGAAAGATCGCCGTCGCGCACGACATCGCTGCAAAACGGATAGATTTCAAGCGGGCGGAAACGATCCGCGTCATGGACCCAAAGCGCGACCGCACCATTATCGGTCAGGATTTGCACCGCGACGGGCACCCCGGCGCTCACACCCAGTTTGCTGAGCTTGTTTTCAAGCCGGGCAGGAAGCGGTTCCTGTTCATCGGGTTGGCTGCCAAACAGCAGGCCGATCCGGTGGGTGACATTTTCAAAATAGGCCGGGATCGGGGTGAGAGGCAGCAGGAAATACGCAGCTGTACCGATCCCGATCAGGACAATCAAGGCAAACAGTTTTCCGCGCAACGTCAAGCTCCAACTCAAAATTCAAGGGGGTGGGCAACTGCCCGAAAAACACATCCGGTCTGCTTGAAACCCGACAGATCAAAATACCCCCGAAAAGTCCGGGGGCATCCATTGCACATAACAGCCAAACCTTGACCAAAAGATGACCGGATCGCGGTGGGAATATGACGTGCCTGAATGTCAGGTCACAGGATCAACCACAGGATCAACCAAAGGGGAAATAAACCAATGAGCGATACAATCGATCAAAGCTTTGTCGACCACTTTCAGGCCGATGTGCATCAGGCCTATCAACGCATGGGATCGAAACTGCGCAATACGGTACGGGTCAAAAACAGTGTGAAGGGGGCGACCACCGTTTTTCAGAAAGTCGGCAAGGGAACCGCCACCACCAAGGCGCGCCACGGCAAGGTGCCGGTGATGAATGTCGATCACGAGGCGGTGCGCTGTGATTTGCGCGATTACTATGCCGGGGACTGGGTTGATGCGCTTGATGAACTTAAAATCAACCATGATGAAAAGATGGTTTTGGCCAATGCCGGGGCCTATGCGCTGGGCCGTAAAACCGACGAGCTGATCATTAATGCCCTGACCACAGCCCCCGATATCCTGCCCCACAATACCGACGGCATGACGCTTGATAAGGTGATGATGGCGTTTGAGGGGCTTGGCGATCGCGATGTGCCCGATGACGGGCAGCGTTATGCGATTGTCGGCTGGAAACAATGGTCGGAACTGCTTTTGATCGACGCGTTTTCGCGCTCCGACTATGTCGGCGATGATGATTTGCCGTGGAAGGGAACGCAGGCCAAACGCTGGCTCGGCACGCTTTGGATGCCCCATTCGGGCCTGCCGGTGGCAAGCGGTATTCGGTCGTGCTTCTGGTATCACCGAACCGCAATCGGCCATGCCATTGGATCGGACGTGCAGTCCGACATCACCTGGCACGGCGATCACGCCGCCCACTTTGTCAACAATTCCATGAGCCAGGGCGCGACGCTTGTGGACGGCGATGGTGTGACCTGCTTGCAGGCGCAGGAATAACAGACGTTCCAAACTTTCAGTGAGCATGCGGCGCGAGACCCCCGCCTTCGCGGGGGTGACGCTGCGTAAGGCCGGTGCATGGAACGCATGTCATTCCCGCGAAGGCGGGAACCTCGACCCACAAGCTCACCCCAACATTGACCCAACAACAGGAGCCCCTCATGGCAGAAGGTTTCAAGGCCCGGAACCTAAGTGTTCTGGCCTATGCCAACGGTTTTACCCTTTGGCACTACATCACCCCGGATCTGGCAACCGATGTTGATACGTCGAACTATTTCGTTGATGCCCGCGACATGCTGCGCACCGGTGATTTCATCATCGCCAACACCAACCGCGACGCCACCATGTCAGGCGGCATGTTCGTGGTGGCAAGCTCTGGTGCAGCCGGTGTCGATGTCCGCGACATGACCGCGATTGGCACGGCCAATACGGACTGATCGGCGGCCATCTACCGCCACGTCCCAACCCCACAAGATTCCCGCGAAGGCGGGTGTCTTTTCCTGCCCCCGACAACATCCGTTGCCGGGGTTTTCTTTTGACCAACCAAGGAGACTGCCCATGCAGGGTTCAACCCCGGTGGACTGCGAAGTTCTGAACGTTATTCAGGGTGCAGGAATCTGGCCCGATTGCGAGGATAAAACCCAACTGCTTCAGGCGATCAATACCCTGATTTCCGGCGGCGGTTCTGGCGGTGGCAATACCGTCATCATCGGCAGCGAAATCGGCACCGTCTCAGCCTTCGCCATGCCAACCGCACCGGACGGCTGGCTTGTCTGTGACGGTTCGGCTGTGTCGCGCACCGAGTATGCTGATCTGTTTGCGACCATCGGTACGGTTTGGGGCCGTGGTGATGAAATCACCACCTTCAACCTTCCTGATCTGCGCGGTGAGTTCATCCGTGGTTTTGATGCGGGACGCGGTGTCGATGATGGGCGTGTGTTTGCATCCGCTCAGCTTGATCAGATGCAGCAGATTACGGGCAGTATTGGTGCGGTCAGCCGTTTCAACTCGCCTGAAGGAGTGTTTAGCTATACCTCTCAGGCAGGAACCACCGATGCGACTTCTGGGATTATCAATCAGGATAAGCTTCTGTTTGATAGCGCCAACTCTCCTGATGCCCGTGTCGGTGTCGAAACCCGCCCGCGCAACATCGCGATGACCTATGCGATCAAGGCATTTTATCCGACCGCTCCATCGGGTCAGTAAGTCGTCTAACCAAAATCTTTTTCATCTTCGTTCACCCCGGCGGGTTTGTCCTGCCGGGGTTTTTTATGCCCTACTGCATACAAGGACCAAACATGAGCGAAACAATTACGATCTGTTCTGAAACCGATATCAGTCAGTTTGCCGCGATTGCGGTGCCGACTGGTTCGGTGCTGCCGTTTGCCGGGGCTGTCGCACCGCAAAGCTATTTGCTGTGCGATGGTTCGGAAGTCAGCAAAGAAACCTATGCCGGGCTGTTTGCGGTGATTGGGGATACCTATGGTCAGGCAAGTGAGGAAACTGTCTTCAAGCTGCCTGATATGCGCGGTCGTGTCCCGGTTGGTGCCGGGCAGGGCGATGGTCTGACGGATCGCATTCTTGCGTCGTCTGATGGTACGGAAAAGCACCAGATGACCATCAGTGAAATGCCGAGCCATAGTCACGACCTTATCACGGTTGATGGGCGTGGATCGCTTTACGACTATCCGGTCCGTGAGGACCTTCAGGCTAGTATTGTTAATATGGCTAATCGCATCACTGCAACCGGCGGTGATCAGCCGCATAACAACATGCAGCCGTTTCTGGTGGTGAATTACATCATCAAGGTTTGATGATTTTCGGGGTCCGGTTTTGCCGGACCCCGTTTTTGTTTTGGGGGATCAAATGGCGTTAAGTGATGTGGCCCTGTGTGCCCGCGCGTTGGTGATGATCGGGACCGCGCCGATTTCATCGTTTGAAGAAGATGGTGCGGAGGCCGAAATTGCCCGGATGCTGTATCCCGTGATCCGCGATGGCATGTTGGCGGGGTATCCGTGGCGGTTTGCGGCCAAGGGGTGCTGGTTGGCGCAGGTGACGGCAGGGGAAACATCTGGCGGTTCGGGGGATGGATTAAGCCTGTTTGCCTTGCCGGGCGATTTTATCCGGTTGTTGTCGCTGGAAACGGACGGCGGCCGCGTCACGCGGTTTGAACTGCGTGATCGGGCGGTTTTGTGTGATGCGCAGTCCGCCCATCTGACCTATGTCGGGCGGTTGGCGGAGGCCAGTTTTCCGCCGTGGTTTGATCTGGCGCTGATTGCGCGGTTGGCCGCCGAGTTTTGTTTGCCGCTGACTGAAAGCAGCTCGCGGGCGGAGTATCTTTTTAAACGGTCCGAGGACCAGTTTCGCCAAGCGCGTTTGGCCGATGCGCAGCAATCGACCCCGCATGCGATTGATGATTTTTCGTTGATCGCGGCGCGGGGTTAGGGGCGGAACCTGTTGTGCGAGATTCCCGCCTTCGCGGGAATGACGGCTTTCCATGAGGTTATTTCTTTTAGGCACCGTCATCCCCGCGCAGGCGGGGATCTCGAGTCACATCTCAATAACCTGACTTAACCTGAGTTTGTTGTAATTACAGGAGCCCCATATGGCACGCCGCGTTTTAGAGAAAAACACCTTTTCCACCGGGGAACTGGCACCCGAATTGTGGGGGCGGAGTGACTTGAATGCCTATGCCAATGGGGCGGCGCGGTTGCATAATGTGTTTATCGAACCGTCTGGCGGGGTGAGGCGTCGGCCCGGTGTTCGGCTGGTTGATAAGTTGCCCGGTGCGGTGCGGTTGATCGCGTTCGAGTTCAATACCGAGCAGGCCTATATCCTGGCGTTTGGCGATTATGAGGGGCTGGTGTTTAAGGATGGCGTGGCGACGCACCGGTTTGAAACGCCGTTCGGGGTCGCGCACCATGATCTTTTGAACTGGACGCAAAGTGCCGATACGCTGCTGGTGGTTCATCCTGATGTGGCGCCGATGCGGTTGACCCGCACCAACGATGTGTCCAATCCGCAAACAGGTGGATGGGAAATGTCGAAATGGGCGTGGCGCGAAACGACCTATAGGACCCTTCATCCCTATTACAAATTTGGTGAACCGGCCTTGACTGTCACCCCGTCGGGGACAAGCGGCACGGTGACGATTACGGCCAATGCCGACCTGTTCGTGGCGGGCCATGTTGGGACTTTGTGGCGGATTGCCGGGATTGAGGGCGAAATCATCGCTGTTACCGATGCCCGCCATGCGACCATTACGCTGAAACAAAGCCTGCCAAATACCCATGAAACCAACGATTTCGAAGAACAGGCGTTTTCCGATGTCCGGGGCTGGCCGCGCAGCGTGACGTTTCATCAGGACCGCATGGTGATTGGCGGATCGCGTGATTTGCCCAACCGGTTGTGGATGTCGCGGTCGGGCGATTTGTTCAACTTTGATTTGGGCGAAGGGCTGGATGACGAGGCAATTGAGTTTGCCCTTCTGGCCGATCAGGTCAATGCGATCACCGGGGTGTTTGCCGGGCGGCATTTACAGGTGTTTACCAGCGGGTCGGAATGGATGGTGACCGGTGATCCATTGACCCCGGCCAATATTCAAATCACCCGCCAAACCCGGATCGGCAGCCAAAGTGCGCGTACCGTGCCGCTGGTTAATATTGACGGGGCGACGGTGTTTGCCGGACGGGGCGGGCGTGAAATTCGTGAATTCCTGTTTACCGATGTGGAGCAAGCCTATGGCTCGGCCGATCTGGCGTTATTGTCGCGTCATCTGGTCAACCAGCCAATGGATCAGGCCTATGACGCGGATCGGCGGTTGCTGCATGTGGTGATGGGTGATGGCAGCCTTGGCACCTTAACCCTGTATCGCAGTGAAAACATCACCGCATGGTCATCGCAATCGGTGCAAGACAGTGCGTTTCGCGCCGTGGCGGTGTCGGGCGGGGATGTCTATGTCGCGATCAAACGCGGGGAGGCGTATTTTCTGGGGGTGTTTGATGCAAATTCGGGCCTTGATCTGGCCATTGATCAGGCGCTTGAACCGGAGCAGGTGCCGCGTCGCCACTGGGGCCATCTTGATGCGCTGGACGGGGAAAGGGTGTCGGTGTGGGCTGGCAATCAGTTGATCCATGATCACCCCATTGGCGGAGGCACGGTGACGGTGCCCGATGCCGTGACGGCACTCAGTGTCGGCTTGCCCTTTACCCATGAAATTTCGGCCCTGCCACCGGCTGCATCGGATGGCACGCGCCCGCATGGCGGCAATGCGGTGCGGCTGATTTCGGCCACCTTGCGATTGCAGAAAACCGGGCAGCTTCGCATGGATACCGGGCGCGGATTGCGCGATGTGCGGTTGCCGGTTTCCACCGATGACGCGGATGATCAAGACGGACTTTATAGCGGTGATATCACGCTGCGCAGCCTTGGCTGGCGGCGCGGCAGCGGCGGGACAGTCAAAAGCGGATTATGGGCGATTGCCGGGGACCTTCCCCGGCCTTTTTTATTACTCGGCGTGGCAAGTGAGTTGGGGGTGAATGACTGATGGGTGGATTTTCATCAATTGTGCCAATGGCGGCATCGGCCTTACAAACCGGGCAGCAAATTTCGGCCAATCAGGCCCGGCAGCAAAGTGCCGTGGCCCAGACCGAAGCCCAACGAAAGGCCGATCTTGAGGCGATTGCCGCAACCAAGGCCGAACGCGATGTGGCGCGGGCCGAAGATCTGCGTGTTCGACAAGCCCGTGCGCGTGCGCGGCAAGGCGCATCTGGCCAGATGGCCGGGGGCAGTGGATCGGCCAGTGCGGTTCTGGCGGGATATGAAAAGGCGGCCCTTTCTGATGCCGCCCTTGACGATGCCGCGGCCACGCGCAAACGCAATCAGATCAATCAACGGGCCGACTGGCGCGAAAGGTCGCTGTTGCGATCAGCACAGGATGACACGGTGGCACGGTTAAGTGCGTGGTTTGCACGGCGTGATGGTTGGGGCAGCTAACCAACCATGCGGATCGGATTTCGGTAAATCAGGGGACGGAGGGATCAGGGATATGGGGGCGGTTTTCACCAATCAGGCCACAGCATCCATCGGCTATCAGGGCGATGGCGGGCGGCGGGATTTTCCATTTGGATTTGATGTGTTTGACGTCGGTGATGTGCAGGTATCGGTCAATGGCGCGGTTGTAACCACCGGGTTTCACATTGCGCTGGCCACGCATGACGATGCCATCGGCGGCACGGTGCGGTTTGAAACCCCGCCGGGTGTGGGGGTCGAGATCATTCTGGCCCGGATGCTGAAACTGCGGCGGCTCAGTGCCTATGGCAGTGTTGGTTCCCCACGCGGCGATGCGCTTGATCGCGATCTGGATTATCTGACCGCCGCCCTTGGCGATGTGGATCGGGCCCTTGGCGGGACGTTGCGGTTGGGTGCGCCCGATCTGGATCAGGCCAATATGACCCTGCCCGGTATTGCGCCGGGGCGGGCTTTGGTCTGGAACGATGCGGGAAACGGGTTATCCAATGGGCCAAAGGCCGATGAGATTGCCGGGGCCGGTCAAAACGCCGCCCTTGCGGGTGATGCCGCCAGCCGGGCCGAGGCCGCATTAAGCCGATGCGAAACCGCGCAAAAATCGTTTGTGCGTGCCGATGCTGGGGCGATGATCGACCTTGATTTTCGCAGCCAGAATTTGCTGGGCTGGGAGGATGAGCGCCGGATGCCGGTGATCGATGCGCCAACCAACCGCATCCTGGACATTCGCGAAACCGGATCGCTGGTGCGGCTGTCAAACGGCGCACGGGCAAGTTTGCCGGTGGCGACATTGGCGCGGAATGGCGTGCACTATCGGCTGTTTAATGGCGATGGCACGCAGGTGGATATCACGGCAGCCAGTGGCGATGTGATCACGCCGGTCAATGGGGCGGCGGATAGCGCGCTTTATCCCCTGCCAATCCGGGGCGATGTGGTCGATGTGATTTGTGATGGCGGGGATGGCGGGCGGTGGTTTGCCGTGCCGGTCCATGAAAACGGACCGATTGTAAAATTGCTACGCACCGCCGCACAGGACATGCCCGCCGGTGGGGCGTTTTTGATCGAATGGGATCAGGTGGTTGAGGACAGCCACAGCCTTTATGACAGCGCGCTTCATGGGGTTAGCAGCCTGCCGCCGGGGTTTTACCACGTTGATATCGGGGTGAAATTCCCGGTCACCGATGAGGTGGTGATGGTGAACCTGTATCTTGAGCGTCTGGCGGGGGCCAGTTCTGGTTCAGGTGCCGGGGTTTGGACGACCCATCTGCAATCCTCGGACATTACGGCCATTGGGACGGGCGCTTATCACACCTTGCGATTAAGTGGGGTGGCGCGGGTGAATGTCGGGGCGGCAAACGGCCTTCGGGTCCGGCTGGCGCACAGTGACGCGGCCACCCGCCAAATCAGCGAGAGCAATATCCTGACCTGGTTTCATCTGCATCGGATTGGTGGGTAGGGCTGTTTAAAATCCGTCGTTCGCGCGTCAGGGGGGAAACTTGAAATTTGGGCATGCGAGGCGCGAGGTTCCCGCCTTCGCGGGAATGACATTCGTTTCATGTCACCGTTTTACGTCCCCGTCATTCCCGCGCAGGCGGGAATCTCATGCCCTACGTGCCCAAACGTCGAGATTCCTACTTTCGCGGGCATGACGGGGACGTGCGGGTATCGGGCCGGGGGAACGCCAGAAACTGGCGATTTCCGATATTTTCAGTACTGAATATCAGGAGGAAACGCACATGGGATTGCGGTATCAGCCGCTTGCGGCCTGTATGAAATTTGCGCGCGCCAGCACCAAACTGATCCGGGGGATGGACGGCGTGCTGGCGACCCGGCCCATCGACGCGCCGGGCTATGAATATGATGCCCTTGGCCGGGCGCGGGGGCTTCTTATTGAGGGGGCGGCGACCAATAAGCTTCGCTATTCAACCGCATTTGACAATGTGCTGTGGGAAAAGAATGCCGGGATCAGCATCGGCCCCAGTGCGATTGCCGCGCCCGATGGAAGTGTGAGCGCGATGGCGCTTGATTTACCGGGCGGGGCGGACGGCATCTATCAGAATGTCGGGGATTTGACGGTGGGCGCGGTTTACAGCTTTGCCGTCTGGATGCGGGCCGTTTCGGGCACGGCTGATGTCACGCTTGGCGGGATTGATGGGGCATCGGCGCGTGGATTTATGCTTGATGAGACGTGGCAACGGGTGTCGGTGTCTGAGCCGGCATCGGGCACGACCCGATATCCGAAAATCAGCACGGCAGTTTCGGGAGTGCCGGCATCGGTGCTGATCTGGAATGCGCAGCTTGAAGCCGGGCCGGTTCCCACCAGCGATGTTATCAGTCATGGCATTCCCGCCGCCCGTGCGCCTGATGATGTGCGGCTTGATCCGGGGGACTGGTTTGCCCAAGGGACGGGGACGTTTGTGTTTGATCTGGAATTGCCGCCTGCGTGGGACGGCATTTGGCGGATCGTGCAGCTTTACTCAACCAGCCTGAATGATGATCACCTTGATCTTGGCTATGACAGTGATGCCGATCAGTTGCGGGTAAGCTTGCGCAAGGACGGGGTGGCGATTGTGACCCAGTCGCTTTATGGCACACTGACCCCCGGCACGCGGGTACGCATTGCGCTGGCGTGGGATGATGACGTGGTGGCGGTGGGGGTGAATGGCGGGGTGCTTAAAAGCCCGGATGGCTTTGCCATGCCGCGCACTTTTACCAACATTGTGCTGGGGTCTTACGATGGCGCGGACAAGCATTTAAACGGACATCTGCGCAATCTGGCCTATTGGCCCGAACGGTTGGCGGATGCGCGGCTTTTGGCGCTTTCAGACGTGTAATGCATTTTTTTCGCAAATTAACCCCATGGAGGTGTTTTGAAAAACGATCCAGTGGCGACGTTACGCGAAGACCTGTTGCGCGATTTGCCCGGTGATATCAAACGGGTGCGCAATGCTTATCGCCGGGCGGCACAGCAGGCTGCCCTTCTGCGCGATGCCAAGGATTTCACCGCCCATCAAACGGCGTGCAAGGCCGGGCTTGGGCATCTGGAATGCCTGATCAAGTTGTTGCGCTGGGCGTCGGATGGGGACAAGGGGGCCGATAGCCGGGCCGAGAAAGGCACAGCACGGACGGGGGAGGATGTGGATGTTGAGAAACTGATCAAGGAGGCACGGGGGGCGTTGGCGGCGCAAAAAGATTGATATTCAAGTAAATCAAAATTCCCTACTTTTAGAGGATAAAATTTAGGGGGAGATTGGTTTTGAAGCCGAACATCGAAATACCGAGCCGCCTGTACAAATACCGGGCATTCAGTGATCTGACTGTAAGAATGTTGTTATTGGATGAGCTTTTTTTTGCTGATCCAATAACTTTTAATGACCCATTGGATTCTAGGCCTTGTCTCGAACCAGACTTGAGCGAGGATAAACTTGATGAGTTGTTGGGAAAACTTCAACAGCAGCGTCGTGACGAGGAAGTTGAGAATGACCTAGATTATATAAATTTGAAAAAGCGGAGTGATGGGGAGGGTGAATCTTTAAAGCAAACAGTGAGAAGAGTATTTCAGGAGCATTTTGTTCGAAAAATAGAGGTTGAACTGATCAAAAGGTATGATGGAGGGATTTTTTGTTTATCTGAGCGTTTTGACAGCACATTGATGTGGAGCCATTACGGGGACCAGCACAAGGGTATCTGTCTTGGATATTCTGTCTCTGAAGCTGCCAAGAAAGATATTCATAAAGTCGATTACGAACAAAATGACAGATTGGTTAAAGCCAGTGATGTTGTGGCAATGTTGGCTGGTGACAGAGAAGCAGAGCAACGCATTGATCAAGCAGTTCTTTATCGTAAAGCTGCTGATTGGGAATACGAACAGGAATGGCGCCTGATCGGAAAACGAGGTCAGCAGAAAAACCCTCTTGATCTTGAAGAAGTGACCTTTGGCTTGAAATGCAGTGCCGAGGTCAAGGCTGTGTTGGTGAAGGCGATGAAAGGACGTTCACATCCGGTTCGGTTTTACGAAATGAAAGAAAAAGATTCATCGTTTACGCTTGAGAAATGCGACGTGAATTTAGAGAAACTGGAAAAATTTCCAGTCTGTAATCATCATGAAAGTGTGAGCCTTTAGCGAGATTCCGCAGTTGGGGCTGCTTACGATCATTAAATGAGTCGATGGTATCGACACATCCCACCGACGTGTCGAAATTTTCCGGTTTTATCGACATGACGTGACGTGCGGCTTGAGGTTGCGCGGTGAGATTGGCGTGTGTGGCGCGTCTGTCTGGATTCCCGCCGTTGCGGGAATGACGGTTTTTTGGGGTGGGGTTTCCACGCGTTAGGGGGCGGTTTTGTGGGAAGGGCTTTTCCATTGCTTCGTCACGCCCGCGCAGGCGGGAGCCATGGGGCTGCGGGCTCGGAGGCCAGTTTTGCCGCTATGAGGGGTGATTGCCATTTGGCATAAATATGCTATATATATGCCAAATGGAGGTGCGACATGGAATTCGCGATTGTGGAGCCGGTCGGGACGCGGCCCGATGTGGCGGCGATTACCGAGGATGAGGCGGCGGCATTGGCGCGGGCCACGGTTAATCTGTTTGGGGTTTGGGGCTTAAGCGATCAGGAAGCGCGCGTGTTGCTGGGCGATATGCCGGCCCGCACTTGGGCGCGGTGGAAGAAAAAGGATATCGGGCGGATTGATCGTGATTTGCGCACGCGTATGGCGATGCTGATCGGGATTCATAAGGGGTTGCGATACCTGTTTCGCGATCCGGCGCGGGGCTATGCCTGGGTCCGCAAGCCCAATGCGGCGTTTGGCGGTGCAAGCGCGCTTGAGATCATGATGCGCGGCGAGATTATGGATATTGTTGATGTTCGCAGTTACCTTGATGCGGAGCGTGGTGGTTGGTGAGTACGGCGAAAGAAGGTGGGGATGACATTCCGACCCGGCATGTTGCGTGGCCGCAGTGTATTCGGATGATCCGGTCGATCTATCCGCCGATTGACCTGTTTGAAGACATTGCCGATCCCGCCGACTGGGAAGCGTTGGCATCGGCGGAGGCCAAGATGAACCCGCGCATGCGCGAGAGCATTGGGACGCTGGCCAAGGTGCCGGTCGACCGCCGGGTATCGGGGCCGGGGGCGAGTTATGTGATGGCGCCGTTTGTCCATTGTTCGCCCTATCGTCCGGGGCGTTTTTCCGATGGCACATACGGGCTGTATTACGCGGGCGACAGCCGGTCGGTGGCGATTGCCGAAACCGTGCATCATCATGCGCGTACCATGCGCGCAACCGATGAAGCACCGGGCTGGACATCGCAGTTTCGCGAGTTGGTCGGCAAGATTGATCATGTGTTTGACGATGTGAGCGGGATGGCGGCATTGCTTGACCCGGATGATTACGCGGCCTCGCAAAAGTTTGGTGCCGAACGGCGGACGGCGGGATCGGACGGGCTTTATTGGCCCAGTGTGCGGTATGAGGGCGGCGCCTGCATTGCGGCGTTCTGGCCCGATGTGGTGCCGGTTCCTGTGCAGGGCGATCATTTTTCCTATCACTGGAACGGGGAGGCGGTCGATTACGTCCGCAACCTTGCCAGCGGGGAGACGTGGCGGGTGCTTTAGGCGGGGTGATTTGATATAGGGATTGAGGAACAAGGAATACCAATATATAATACATTTTGGTATTATGTGAACGAGTTTGGACCCTAAGGAGGTTCGTTATGGCACGCAATACATCGGTTTCGCTTGGGGACCATTTCACCGGTTTCATCGAAGGACAGGTCCAGTCGGGGCGTTATGGTTCGGCCAGTGATGTGGTGCGGGCGGGGTTGAGGTTGCTTGAAGAGCATGAGGTGAAAGTCCGTGCCTTACAGGATGCGCTTATAGAAGGCGAGAAATCGGGTGTTGCGACCTCGTTTGACGGCGAGGCATTTCTTGCGCGGATGAATGCCAGACATGGCGGGTAATCCGGAATATCGGATTACCGCCCGTGCGGAGGTCGATCTTGAAGAAATCTGGCTTTATACACAGCAGCGCTGGTCTGCGAGGCAGGCCGATACATACATTCGCGATTTTCTGAATGTCTTTGCCGAACTGGCAAGCGCAACGCGCATCGGGCAGAAATGCGATATTCGCGACGGATATTTCAAAATCGGCTCCGGGGCGCATGTGATTTATTACCGGCAGGCAGGTGACGCCATCGAGGTTGTCCGTATCCTGCATGGTCGGATGGATGTGAACCGGCATCTTTGATCGACATTTTCACGCTTGTTTGTTTCGGAAAAAGCAAGACAGCGGGCTTTGGTTGCTCGGCTGTCTTGCCGATCACCTGCTGTTTTGCAGGTGCTATTTAGTATGACAGTGTCACAAGGCTGCATTTGGCGTTTTTGCTGCCATCATAGTCATAAATGACCCTGAGAGGTTGACCGCCCGAGCTGAGAATAGGCAGATTGATCTGCCAGCGATTTGGGGTGCCTTCTGGTTTTGGGGTGCCCTTGCGGATTTCACTTTCGAGGTCTGACGGTGTGTTGATCCCGGCATCGGGACCACGTTGACGTACGCGTCCATAAAAATGAAATCCGTTATCTTGCCAATTGGCGGACAGCATTTTCGCCCATTGGTTGGGGGTAACGTTGTTCCAGAACTGGTCGGCAACGCTGCCGCTCAGCGAAAAGGTTGTCGGTGCGCAAAATTTGGGTGGAGCCGCATGGGCACTGCCCGCGCCGATGAATGCCATCGCCAGCACAGCCCAAAAGGCCGTCGGGATGAAGCGCCACGCAGAATGTGTCTTCTTCATTTAAGGGGTCTCCTTGGATATTGGAAAGTGTGCCGCCCCGTTTCAAACCGGTCTGGAGCGGGCATGCAGGACTGAAGACGCAGAGCGGTGTATGCAGTGATGAGTTAAACCGAAAATTCCAGAAAAGGAGCGACAGATGCCAATATCGGGCTTTGCCGAATTCGTCTGGATCTGGGATCGGATGCTGGGGCTTGGGGTGCCTGCCCATCATCGCAACATGGCCGACTGGCTGGAGGAATGCTGGATCACCGGGCGGCATGAGTTGTTGTTGATGGCGTTTCGCAGTTCGGGGAAATCAACACTGGTCGGGTTGTTTTGTGCGTGGCTTTTGTATCGTGATGCCAATGTGCGCATTCTGGTTCTGGCGGCCGATCTTGAGCTGGCGAAAAAGATGGTGCGCAACGTCAAACGCATTGTGGAGCGCCATCCGCTTCTGGCCGGGTTGGTGCCGGGCGGGGTTGCCGATTGGGGGACGGAGCGGTTTACAGTCAAGCGGGGTGCGGTATTGCGGGACCCGTCCATGCAGGCGGTCGGCATTGGTGGCAATATCACCGGATCGCGGGCGGACGTTGTGATTTGTGATGATGTTGAGGTGCCCAAAAACAGCGACACCGCCCATAAACGCGCCGAGCTGCGTGAAAAATTGAGTGAGATTTCCTATGTGCTGTCACCGGGTGGCACGCAGCTTTATGTTGGCACCCCGCACAGTTTTTATTCGATCTATGCCGATGAGGTGCGCCCGGAAACTGGCGAGGCCGCACCCTTTTTGAATGGTTTTTCACGGTTTGTGCTGCCCATCGTCAATAAGCACGGGGCGTCAAACTGGCCGGAACGGTTTGACGCAGGTGCCATTGCCGCGATTAAAGCCCGCACGACGGCACGGAAGTTTCAAAGCCAGATGATGCTTGAAATGGTGGCACCTGTCGCCGGGATGCTCGACCCCGCGAAACTGCACTTCTATGACGCGGCGCGTGAGATTGAGCATGCCAACGGGCGGCTTCGGCTGCGCATCGGGGATCGCAATATGGTGGCCTCGGCCTGTCATTTTGATCCCAGTTTTGGATCGGCAACCGGTGACGGGGCGGTGGTGGCGTGCGTTTATATCTGTGATCAGGGCGAATACTGGTTACATGATCTGGCGTGGCTGCGGGCGTCCGTTCTGCCAGAGGATACTGAGAATGCGCGCATGGATGAAGCCAGTCAGCTCTGTGCGCAGGTCGCGGCCTTTATGGCCGGGCATCATTTGCCGTCTGTGCGGGTGGAGACCAATGGCATCGGCCGGTTTTTGCCCAATATCCTGCGCCGCGAACTTAAATCAATCGGATGGGCGGCCAGCGTCGTAGAACATCATGAAAGTACCAATAAGGCGACCCGGATCGAGGATGCCTTTGGCGCGGTGTTGGGGGCCGGGTTGCTGCATGTCCATGACCCGGTCCGCAAGACGCCGTTTGTCCGCCAGATGCGCGAATGGCATCCCGACGGCAAGGATCATGATGACGGGCTGGATGCGGTGGCGGGCTGTATTTTAAGCGAGCCGGTGCGCCTGCCGAGGGTTGATATGCCGCTTAAACGCGCCGATTGGCGGGCATATGGGGGTATTTTCAATGCCGAAAACGCGTTCAATCCGTGAGCGAAGAAAAAACTTTCTCACAATGCCAAGTAGTTAGCGCCGTTGCGTATCACAAATGTGAGATATTCATGGAATTTTCAGATTTGATGCTTACGTTTATTATATCAAAGAATAGTATTGAGAAAAATTTACTATACTAAAGGTGAATTCAGTTAAGGCAGACAGCGGTCTGTCGCCGTAAGGCGGCCCCAATTCATTTTTTGATCAATTTGTTGATCAATTTAGCAGTGCAGGACACCAAGACGCCCCTTTTGGGCGCACCTGACTGCAAGGAGGCCTGACCATGTGGAAAACACTGAGCTTGATTGCCGTGGTGGCAGGTGCCGTTACGGTTGCATCCCCGGCCAATGCCGGGTCCCCGGTTTGCGGTGACCGTGCGAAAGTCATCGACAGCCTGAGTGCGAAATATTCCGAAGAACCGATTGCCGTGGGCGTCACGTCCAATGGCGGGGTGATCGAGGTGCTCAAGGCGCCCGATGGCCAAACCTGGACCATTTTGTTCACCTATCCGTCCGGCCCGAGTTGCCTTGTGGCATCTGGCGAGGCGTGGCAGGAACTGGAAGAAAAGATTAAAGGCCCGGCTGCCTGAGTGCGCTGTCCTCGTTAGAGTTTACCTCGGACCTCCCTTAAGGATGTTTTCTTGTCAGATGACCTCCTGAACTGACCCGCAAGCCGATTGGTTTGCGGGTCTTTTTTTGTCCGAACGCGACTTTCCTGATCCTGACCGATCCTGATTTCCCAAAAATATGAGGCCCCCATGACCCAACCTGTCGATGTGATCTGGTGGATCACGGCGGTCGAAATTCCGGCGGTGGCCAGCCTTTTCTGGCTGCACTGGCGCATGCGTTCGGAACTTCTGACCCGGATTGAACGCATGCGCAGCCGCCATGAAGGCGATGTTGGTGACCTACGCGACGGGTTGGCGGAATTCAAACTCGACGTTGCGCGCAATTACGTTTCGATCCCGTACCTCAAAGACATTGAAAAACGCCTGACCGGCCATCTTTTGCGGATTGAGGCCAAGCTTGAACACAAAGGATATTCCCAATGACGATGGATACTTTTGCCCCCCGAAATGATGTTGAAGCCCTGTCGGAGGCTGAAATTCTGGCGCGCACACTATACGGCGAAGCACGCGGCGAGGAGCTTGCCGGGATTGAGGCGGTGGCGTCCGTGATCCTCAACCGGGTGGCGTTCGCGCGGTCACGCGGGCGCTATTGGTGGGGCAATGACATCAAGGCGGTGTGCTTGAAACCGGGGCAGTTTTCCTGCTGGAACCAAGCCGATCCCAACCGCAAAAAGTTGCTCGCGGTCAACCCGCGCGACCGTGCGTACCGGCTGTGTAAACGCATTGCCAACCGCGCGGTGACGGGCGATTTGCCTGATGCGACCGAGGGGGCGACGCATTACCACACCCATGCGGTTGATCCCTATTGGGCGCGCGGCCATGTGCCGGTGGCCGAGATCGGCAACCATTTGTTTTATCGCGGCATTTCGTAAAAAGGAGCCCGCCCATGATCCCCGCATTGCTTGCCCAGATCGGCCTGCCGCTTTTGATCAAAGCGGTGGGTGCCGGGCTTGACCATATCGACAATCCGATTGCCAAAACGGCGGCGGATACCCTCAAACAGGTCGAAGACGCCGTGACCAAGGGGGATGTCACCCCAACGCAAATTCTTGAAGCCAACCGCCATACCGAACGCATGGCCGAAATTGAGCTGGCGCGCGATACCAAAACGCTCACATCCATCAACCGCACCATCCGCGCCGAAGTCGCCAGCGAAGATGCCTTTGTGCGCCGCTGGCGGCCGAGCTTTGGCTACGCCGTCGCGCTCACTTGGATCATGACCATGGGGGCGATTGCCTACGCCATTATCCTGACGCCGCTTCAAGCTCCGGCGATCATTGCGGCCTTGGTCAATACCAGCCCGATTTGGGGGATTGCGCTTGGTGTGCTTGGTGTGAGTGTTGTTAAGCGGAGTGCGGATAAGAGGTTGGGATAAGTCGGCGTGAACTAAAGTTCAACGATATGTTTCCCTGGAAGCTTTGCAAGCTCTCTCAAGGCGGAATCAAAGTCTGCTTCGCTATTTTGCTGCAGGTAATTCGTTGCTTTCCACTTTAACCACGATATCCATGGTTCATTAGATGTGAGATCGGCAGATCCTCTTAACAATAGATACTTGTCGATTACACGATTAGGAAATGGATAGTCGATCAGGAGATCGCGCAACACATTCTTTGCAATTTCATGATGTTCTGGGCTAAAGGTTTCTGCAAAACACACTTGAAAATCTCTTTCAATTCGCGTTTTGGTGAGGCTACTGTCCAGAGCTTTCAAGCCAGCGCGGGAAAGCCCATCATGCATCATCCAGTGGTCTGGATCGATGAACCAAGCTATCTTGGCGCAAAACGTGATTGTTGATCTTGAACCGATCCAAGCTTTCAACAGTTCTTGCATTTGGACAAAGACCGACAATCCTTCTGTACCCTCTGGAAGTGTATTGAGGAAGTCAGCTACGCTACTGTAGATATTCTCTATCTTCTGCGCTTTGACTTCCTTGCAGGGTTCCTGGGGTTGCAAGACAAGCGTTCGGCCGACGCTATAAAAGTTAGCAAAAAACTTTATGTCATATGAAGTTAGATTTCTCTGCAGTGCTTTTTGATAGAGGTACTCGTCGAAAAAATGCCATCCTCGATTGCAATCAAAGACCGCCCATAACCAAGCAGCACTATGCAAGTTCTCCGGGGTGGCGTTAAATGAGGATGTGCCGAGCTCTCGTATCGAAAACATTGTACGCTCATAATAGTGGTTTCCAAATATGCTGGAAGATTACTATGCGGGAGATGTTCTGGGGAAGTAATAATCGTGTTAGTTGTGTGCGTGGCCGCTTCATACAGCTATGCCCTTGAAGAATTAAAAAAGCATTGGCCTTTTGGTCGGCGTCATATTTCTATCGAATATTGCGTTGGTTTCGAATATTGCGTTTATGGTGTGCAGGCGTTATAAATACAGGCGTGCTTTCCTCCCTCTGGCAAAGGAGGGAGGGGGTAGAAAAGGATAAGCGGAGTTGGTGAAATGTCAGTCTTGAGGAAAGATGACTTTGGTCGGCGTTTGCCGACACAGGTCGAAAGTGCGACGGCGGACCAATTGCGCCAGATTATTGCCTCTCAGGCCAAGGAAGGTGAGGACACACACATCACCGTCACCTCGCCCGAAGGAAAGCCACAGACGATTGCCCTGACACCGGCATTGACCGCCAGCCTGATGGATTTGTTGCGGTTGGTTTCAGGGCGTCAGGGGTTTCAGATGGTCCCGTTAACGGCAGAACTAACCACCCAGCAGGCGGCAGATTTACTGAATGTATCGCGGCCTTATCTGATCAAGTTGCTGGAAGCGGGCAAAATCAAGTTCATCACCGTTGGCCGTCATCGCCGGATCAAGGCCGAGGACCTTTTTGCCTATAAGCATGAGCGCGATACGACACGGGATCAGGCGCTGTCTGATCTTGCCAAGGCGGATGCCGATCTTATCCTGCAGGGATATTAGGGGCATATGACATATCGGGCAGATCACTTTACAGCGCTGCTTGATGCCTGTGTTCTGGCCGGTGTGCTGAAGCGAAACCTGTTGCTGAGCCTTGCAGAAGCCGAATTGTTCCGTCCGCGCTGGAGTGCGCCGATCCTTGATGAGATGGAACGCGCAATTGATCGGATGACAAATGGACAGGCCGATACCGCACGGCAGCGCCAGCAGATGATTACGGCATTTGGGGAAGCCTGTGTTACAGGATTTGAAGTCTATATTCCGTCTGTTGACTTGCCTGATGCCAATGATCGTCATGTTGTGGCGGCAGCCATTTGCACCCATGCGCAGGTTGTGGTGACAGATAACCTCAAGGACTTTCCAGCGGCGGTGCTTGAAACGTACGGGATGGAGGTCAAATCAACAGATGATTTCATCGCCGATACAATCACGCTTCATGAGCAGACCGCCTTTGCGGCCTTAAAGAAAATGCGTGAAAGGTTCGCGAACCCGGCGCTTTCAACAGAGGCTATTATCAACGCCGCGGAAAGTCAGGGATTGCTCAATACAGCACTGTTGATGAAGCGGCATGAGGGATATTGGTAGCCTGTCTTGAGAATTATGGCGGTGATGTTGCAATTGGCCTTTTGGGGCAAAGCGCATATTGCGCAAACATGCGGCGCGTCCTACATTCCCCCTCATGACAAATACAACACATACCACGATTTACCGTGTCCTTGGATCGGACGAATGGGCGCAGGCCTTGTCTGCTGGCCAGTATGACGGTGCTGCGCACGATATTGCCGATGGCTTTATCCATTTTTCGACGGGCGATACGTTGGCCGCGACCCTTGCGCTGCATTATGCCGGGCGTGATCATTTAAAACTGCTGCGCGTGCCGGTCGCCCCGATTGCCGATAAGCTGAAATGGGAACCCGCCCGCGGTGGCACGTTGTTCCCGCATCTTTATGATGTGCTGTCGGTGGAATATGTTACGCGCGTTGATGACGTGCGGCTGGGCGATGACGGGGTGCATGTGCTGCCCGAAGAATTGCGTTAAGCCACCTTATTGCTGATACCGTCAGGGGTGGAACCAAACCACCCCGTCCGACGTTATCAGGATATGCGTATTTACCCTTTTTATAGCTGTTTTTATACCGGTGTCGGGCGTGCGCGCCTTGGAGCTACGATTGTGGCTGGTCCTGTCACGCCTTGGCGGAGCCTCCATCATGGATAAGCCCGATATCACATCGGTGCGCGAGATTGTCGCGCGCCTTGGCCAACGCGGCGGTGATGCCAGCATGGTATCGGTCGGCGATATGGTGTCGGAGTTCGGGCGGCGCAGTCATGGGCCGTCCTTGTTCCTGCCGGCCCTGATCGGGGTGTCGCCATTGTCGGGCATTCCGATGGTGCCAGCCTTTCTGGCGATTATTATCGCGCTTTTTTCCCTGCAAATCCTGTTGGGGCGTGATCACCTTTGGCTGCCTGACGTTATCACCCGGCGGCGCATCGCGGGGGAGCGTGTTCAGCACGCCATGGACCGGGTGACGCCAACGGCACAGCGCATGGACCGCTGGTTTGGCGGGCGGTTGGCCCATCTGACCGGGCCGGTTGGCATCCGGGTGGCGGCCCTTGTCTGTCTGATGCTGTCGTTCACCGTGCCGTTTTTTGAAATGGTGCCCTTTGCCGGGATTATCCCGATGATGGCGATTGCGGTGTTTGGTTTGGCGATTACGGTGCGTGACGGGGCGTTGATGGTTGGCGGGCTTGTACTGACCACCGGGGCGGTGGTGTTTCTGGGGCCGATGGTGTTGGGTTAGAGCTTAATCCAGGTCATCATCCGGCCCAGTGATAAAGCCGTCCGCCATCCTTTTTGCTGCCCGTATCGGTGACACCGGGCAGTTTGCCCGCCCGCACGGCATCCATGAAGGCATGGCCGAGCTTGACCTTATCGCCGATGTAAAGCTGGTCCCAGTTCGGACCATAAATTTCGGGGAAATGAAACGCGCCGGGGGTGCGGGTTTGCAAGGCGGATATGAGGGCATTGATATCAAGTTTTGGCATGGCCGGAAGGTAACATATCGGCAGGTCAACAGTGTTAATATTGCCCAAAAAGCAGCCCGCCGGTAAGTGGCGGGCTGTTTTCGGTTGATGTGGCAAATAGTTGCAGAAGGCTGCGGGTTACACCAGTTCGGCCAGGGTGGCGGGGTTGAAGTCTTCGAGACTGTCAAACGCGCCTTTTTGCACCTTGTTGGTCCACTGTGCATCAGAGATCAGCGCACGCCCGACCGCGATCAGGTCAAACTCACCCTTCTCCATGCGCTCGGTCAGGGCATCAAGACCGGCCTTTTCCGAGGCTTCGCCGGCAAACGCGCTCATGAAGTCCGATGACAGACCAACCGAGCCGACCGAAATGGTTGCCGCCCCGGTCAGTTTTTTGGCCCAACCGGCAAAGTTCAGGCCCTTTTCACCGTCAAGTTCCGGGAATTCCGGTTCCCAGAAACGGCGTTGCGATGCATGGATGATATCGACCCCGGCATCGACCAATGGGCCGAGCCAATCGGTCATTTCATCTGGCGTTGGGGCGAGGCGGACGGCAAAGTCCTGCTGTTTCCATTGGCTCACACGCAGGATGATCGGGAAATCTTCGCCAACGGCGGCGCGCATGGCGCTGACCACTTCGCGGGCAAAGGTCGATCGTTCCTTGATGGTTTTGCCACCAAACCGGTCGGTGCGCAAATTGGTGCCCGACCAGAAGAACTGATCAATCAGATAGCCGTGTGCGCCGTGGATTTCAAAGGTATCGAAGCCGGCATTTTTGGCATCAAGGGCGGCCTTGGCAAAGGCGGCAATGGTGTCGGCAATGTCGGAATCAGACATGGTGGCACCGCGTGGATTATCCGGCCCTTCCAGACCGGACGGGCTTTCGACCGGGGTTTGCGGGACCCATTCGGTCTGAAAACTTTTGACCGAACCGGTATGCCAGAGTTGTGGGCCCATTTTGCCACCAGCAGCATGCACGGCCTTGGCAACATTTTCCCAGCCAGCAATGGCTTTATCACCGTGGAAGAACGGAATGCCCGGATCATTGCGCGATGAAGGGCGGTCAATCACCGTACCTTCAGACAGGATCAGGCCAACGCCGCCTTCGGCGCGTTTGCGATAATATTCTGCGTTTGCAGTACCGGGAATGCCGCCTGGCGCCATGGAACGCGTCATCGGTGCCATGACGATACGGTTGGGCAGGGTCAGGGATTTCAGCGCAAAGGGCTGAAACAGAATGTCTGTGTTGCTCATCGGGAGTCTCCGAAACTATGAAAGTCTATGATGGAGACTAGATATATGATATATACTTGGTGTCAATGAGGCACCTTTATGAAACCAGGTATACTCAAGGAAACCACCGACCCGCTAACGGGTGGGGCATGTGGGACGCAAAGTACGGGGAAGAGGACCGGGAACAGGACCGGGAACAGGACCGGGAACAGGAAATGTGATGATGAAAGAATGTTCGATTGAAAAGTTTAGCGCCGACTGCCCGTCGCGCCTGTTGTTTGATCAGATTGCCGATAAATGGTCGATGATGATTTTGGCGGTGCTGGCCAAGGAGCCGCTCCGGTTTAACGCGATCAAACGCGGGCTTGAAGGCATCACGCAAAAGGCCCTGACGCAAACGCTGCGCAAGCTTGAGCGCAACGGTATCATCGCACGCCACGTGATCGCGACATCCCCGGTCGCCGTCGAATATGAAATCACCCCGCTTGGCCGCACCCTGATTGAGCCGTTCAAAGCACTTTATGCCTGGACCAATGATAACATGCCCGAGGTCGAAGCCGCGCGGGCGGCGTTTGATGCGCGGATGGGGGAGAAGGTTTAGGTCCTGACCTTAGGAACCCATGCCCCAGCCGCCGCCTTGTGCGATGTAGGTGTCGCGGGGTGTTTGTCTGACTGCGACATTGAGTATGTTGGCAAGGGTCGTGATATTTTGCGCGATCATATCCCGGCAGGCTTTTAAGCCGCTTCCTTCGAGTGTCTCCAGATTGTCTTCGATGGCCTGAAGAAGTCCGCCCAATTCATTGAAGTATCGGGTGCGGGATTTTTCGGTGCGCATGATGCGATTAAATCCGATCCCGGAAAGGAAGGCGGCGACATCAGATGGTGTCAGGTCCTCAATCCGTTTGGCCTGACCGATGTGGAACGAAAAATCATGGGTGACTGACTGGTCAAGGACCACCGGGACAATGTCATAGGCCGGGGCGAGGTGCGGTTTTTTGCCGAGAGATGGGTAAAGGATCGCATGATTTTTGGCATGATTGTCGGTATTGCCGACCACCAGATTGAAGATGGATAAAAGAACAAAATTCTGCCGCGAGATAAGCGGAACGTCGGTTTCACCAAGGATGTACGATACGCCCGCTGCGGAAAATTTGTGATCGTCATTGCCGTTGCGTTCATATTTCAGGGTCGGGGCCAGCGAGAGCGCCTGACAGAAATCTTCCTGATGAATGCGATAGATTTTTCCGTTTTCGATTTTGCGATCAAACCGTTCAATCAGAAGGGCCGTACCGCCAGAAACCTCAATCGGGTTCACATTTGCCACGGGCAGGGGCAAGACTTTGGATGCGAGTGTCATCAGGGCAGCTTCCTGATGAACAAGGGCCTCATCACCCTGTTTGGGGACTTTGAGAATATGCGTGGTCGGTGCGCCAGAGCCCGGTTTGGGCAGGCCAAATTGCCCGCTTTCAAGCCGTGTGACCGCGATCTTTCCCTGAACCCCGGCCAAGGGGGATGGATCATTTTGGCCGTCTGGAAGCCGTCGCCGGTCGCGCAGGTTGATCAGGATGTCATCAAGGTCTGTGTCTGAAACCCGATCATAATCACGGGCAATATCACCGGGCATTTTGGCCGGTTTTTCGCCCGCAGGGACGCAGGATATTGCACCGGGACAATCGCGGCCGACGTGATAAAGCAATCCGGCGATGTCATCACGGTCAATGCGGTGTTTTGCCATCACCTGTTCAAGGGAATTGTTTTCCTGCAACAGGTTGGCAAAGAAGCCGCGCGTTTTGTGATCGGTAAAATGTTGCTGTGAGGCGGGCAGCGAGATCGACAACTGGGTGTTCGTGCGCAGAGCATCATCGCTGTAGGCAAAGCCAAGCGATTTGTCGGCAGCGCCGTTAAGATGGCCGATGGGGGTATCGAGCCCTTCGAGATACACATCAAGCCGTGTGGTCATCAGATGCGTCCTCATACCTCAGTTTAAGGCCAAGTTCCCGGCAGACATCCAGCGCCAGACCAACATTGACGCCGGGCATGCCTTTTTCCAGCTCGCCAATCAGTTGCCGCGACACGCCCATCATCGACGCAAGATAGGCTTGTGTCATTTTCAATTGCTTTCGGCGTGCGCGAATGGCCGTGGCAAGGTCATGTGTATCTTTGATAAAGGCTGTCATGCTGCTGTCTAAAATGTCAGGAATATTTGACATTATGCGACAAATGACGGGAAAGTCAATAAATGTCAGGAATATCTGACAAATCTGTGAATTCTAGCGATTGTCCTAGAAATGTTAGGTATAGCTTACATTGCTGGGCAGGCAAGACGTGAAACAGGACATCTGCACAGCGTGGTTTTGCCATTGATCCTTGCTCCGTTCCCGTGCACAGCGTAAGAAAAGAGCAGGTATTTGCAAGCAAAGGGAGCCGTCGCGTGGGGTGGTATAAGTCACTGGTTTTGCCGATTGTCCGCTGGATCGATGCGGAGACCGCACATGGTCTGGCGATCTGGGCATTGAAAAACAATCTGGTGCCGCGCGCCGATGATGCAACCGATGCGACGCCAAGTCTTGAGACCGACGTGTTCGGGCGCAAATTTGCCAATCCTGTCGGGTTGGCGGCGGGTTTTGATAAAAACGGCGAAGTTCCCAATGCCGCGCTTTCACATGGGTTCGGTTTTGTTGAAATCGGATCGGTAACCCCGTTGGCCCAGCCGGGCAATCCCAAGCCGCGTCTTTTCCGACTTTATTCCGACCGCGCGGTGATCAACCGCATGGGGTTTAATAATGACGGGGCGGATGTTGTTGCCGCCCGACTTCGTAAACGCGCACGGCGCGGTGTGCTGGGGGCGAACCTTGGCAAAAACAAATATTCCGAAGATGCCGCGTCTGATTACGCCAAGGGGGTCGAAGCCCTTGGCCCCTATGCCGATTATCTGGTGATCAATGTTTCATCGCCCAATACGCCGGGACTGCGCGCATTGCAAGGCCGCGCGCCGCTTGAAAAGCTGCTGCGTGCGGTGCTTAAGGCGCGCGATAGCTTTGCCAAGGGGATTCCGGTCCTGCTGAAAGTCGCGCCGGATTTGACCGATGAGGATAAATCCGATATCGCGGCGGTGGTGATGAAGCTCAAGCTTGATGGCATGATTGTTTCAAACACGACGATTGACCGTCCGGTCGGGCTGAACAGCTATGATCAGGATGAAAAAGGTGGTCTTTCCGGCCCGCCGTTGATGACGCCATCGACCAAGGTTCTGGCCGATTTTTACCGTTTGACCGAGGGTAAAATTCCGCTGATCGGGGTCGGCGGGATAGCATCGGGCAAGGATGCCTATGAGAAGATCCTTAATGGTGCGTCGCTGGTACAGCTTTATTCCTCGCTGGTCTATCACGGGATCGATCTTGTGGCCGAGATCAAGGAAGACCTTGTGCGCCGGTTGCGCAAAGACGGCTTTGCCAATGTGAGTGACGCGGTCGGTGCGGCCTTCCCGGAAATTTCGGGCAAGGGCATTCCGGTCGATGAGGCGTTGGCGGCGAAGGAAGCCCACGCAGCCAAGAAAGTACAGGCAGAGACCGCGAGCAAGCCTGCGCAAGCGGCAAAACCAGCACAAACGGCCAACGAAACAAAGCCGAAGCAAGCTCCTAAAACACGCAAGCCTGCGCAAGCGGCGAAGCTACGTAAACCGGCGGCCACGACCAAGGCGCGTAAACCGGCAGCTTCCAAGACGGATACGGCGAAAGAATAAGCCTTGCTGTGAGGGGGCCGTCCTCGCCCTTACGGGGATGCACCACGTCACCATGCCCTGTGACCCTATCGTTGTCATGCCCGCGCAGGCGGGTATCCACCGGGACACCCTACTGTTTTTACTGAACTGGAAAATATGAATGCCGACCACGCCTTATAAAATGATCAATGGCCTTTCGGAAGTGATCGGCAATTACGATGCGGTGATCCTTGATCTTTGGGGCGTGGTGCATGATGGGGTGACACCGTATCCAAGCTCCATCCCGGCGATGGAAGCCCTTAAAAAGGCTGGTGTGCCGGTGGCGTTGTTGTCGAACGCGCCGCGCCGATCTTCGGTCGTGACCGCACGCATGGAAGATATGGGCATTGCGCGGGATTTATATGGTCCCGCCGTGGCCTCGGGCGAGATTGCCTATGCCCAGCTGGTTGCGCGGTCTGATCCCTGGTATGCCGAGCTTGGCCGTAAGGTGCTTATGGTTGGCCCGGTGCGTGATATGTCGATGTTTGAACAGCAGGATGTCGAGATCGTCAAAACGATTGAGGATGCCGACTGGGTGCTGGTCACCGGCCCGAACGACGATCATGATCCGGTGTCGAAATACGAAGACCTTTTGCATGCGCTTAAAGCCCGCGATTTGCCCATGCTGTGCCCGAACCCGGACCGTGAAGTGATCCGCGGCGGGGAACGCATCATTTGCGCAGGCGCGATTGCCGGACGGTACGAAGAACTTGGCGGCAATGTTCGCTGGGAAGGCAAGCCATTTGCCAGTGCCTATGATTTTTGCCTGCAAGCGTTTGATAAGGGCCCGGATGCCAAATTGCTGGTGGTGGGTGACAGCATTTCGACCGACATCACCGGGTCGAACAATGCCGGGCTTGATGTCGCCCTTGTCACCGGTGGTATCCATGCCGAAGAACTGGGTGCGCCGCGTGGAACGTTGCCCGATAAAGGCAAGCTGGATGCGCTTCTGGAGGCCACAGGGCGGCATATTACCTATGCGATGGGGGATTTCTGCTGGTGAGCTATGGCGTATCGGAATGATTTCGTCGACGTTCTGAAGTTATTGTCTCGTGCTTTCGATCTTGTTGAAAGTGAGGGGCACATGCGTCCGGTTATCGTGGGTGGTGCTGCTGTCGAACTGTATACTCAAGGGGCAATCGTTTCTGGCGATATTGATGTTGTGACCCCGTGGCAGGAGTCTTTTGAGAAGGCCTTGGAGCAGGTCGGGTTTGCGCGAAGTGTTGGCTTTGGGGCATTTGCACGTGGCTTTCAGCATGTTGAACTTGGTTTTGGCGTTGAGGTGGTTGGGCGTCAGCTTATGGAAGGCCATGCCGATCAGGACCGTGTGCTGATTGTGGACCTTGAAGAAGGAACAAATGTCAGCTTTCTGTCGATTGAAGATCTGATTGCTGATCGTATGGGGCAGTACAATGCTCCACCAAGCATGCGCCACGACATGCTGATGCAAGCTGCAGAATTGCTGAAACTTGCAGAAAACGTCGATAAGTCTTATCTTGATCAAAGGATCAATGATGAAACGGCTAGAGACTTCGGGCTGGCCTTTCTGGAAGAATATATCAATGCGCAGAACAACGCTTAAAGAGCTTGGAGAGTCCATTGAACGGAAAAAGGCCGAACTTGGCTATTCCGGGCAGGATTATGTTGTGCGTAATTCAGGGCAATACCGCACCGAAAGCAAACGGGCGCTGCTCAGAAATATTGAAGCGGCTGCTGCGGAGCGTGGCGAAGAACCGCCGTTCAAGGCCAATTACTGAGGCTGATTTTCAAGTGATGTCTGTTGTGCCCGCTTTCTGATGGAAGGCGGTTTTTTTGTTTTGGGGTGGAGCGTGTGGGGCGAGATCCCCGCTTTCGCGGGGATGACGGTGCCCGGAAGCATCCAGCTTTGCTTCACACCCGCGAAGGCGGGTGTCCCGATATTCGGGCACGTGCGCTGGGAAATGCTGCGTACATAGCTTGGCGGGCGTTAGCTTTGTGCTTCGACCTTGCTTTCGCGGAAGATGATGAAGATGCCGCTTGCGGTGATGATGGCGGCGCCAACAAAGGTCAGGGCATCGGGTGTTTCACCCCAGAAAAACCAGCCAAGCCCGGTGGCCCAGACGAGGGCGGTGTAGTCAAACGGGGCGACTGTGGGTGCCTCGGCAACGCGGAAGGCCTGTGTGATCAGGGTCATGCCGCCGGTGCCAAAAAATGCGATGGCGGCAAACAGCCAGAGGTCTTCGGCGCGGATCGGGGTCCAGAAGAAGGTGACGATGGATCCGGTCAGAATGGCGCTGGTGGCACTTAGGTACAAAAGCAGCGTCCACATGCTTTCGCGGGTATCGACAAAGCGGGCACTGAGCATCAAAAGCGCGTAGGTAAAGGCCGTCGCCACCGGCAGGAGGGAGACCAGCTCAAACGTTGCGGCACCGGGCCGGACAATCACCAACACCCCGACAAAGCCGATGACAACCGCGATCCAGCGTCGCCAGCCAACCGGGGCGATGAACAGGGCGGCAATGGCGGTGATGAACAGCGGGGCGACAAAGGCAATGGCGGTGGCCTCGGCCAGCCCCATGAGGTGGATGCTTGTAAAGAACAGAACCGTTGCGGTAATCCAGATCAAGCCGCGGAAGAAATGCAGGCCAATGCGATGGGATCGAAGGGCACGCCGCCCGCCCATTTTAAGCGCCAGGATCACGGCAAAGGGAAGGGCGATGACATTGCGCAGGAAAATGATCTGGATCGGGGAATAATGATCCATCAGGCTTTTGGCCAGCGCATCATTGATGCACAGCGCGGCCACCCCGGCACACATGAAAAGAATGCCGGTCAGGTTATGCTGGCGCTGATGTGCGTGTGTTTCCAAGGCCTGTTTCCCTGTGGTGCGGCCAGTTTTACTGGATTTATTTAAATTAGGGTCAGGACCCTAAACTTGTCTTTCCAGATAGCCTGTTTGCAACTCATGGTCGAGGGATTTCATCACGTCGATAAACGCGCGCAAGGGCGGCGGTACGCGCCGGTGATCGGGGTAATACAGGAAAAGTCCCGGAATTTCGGGTAGCCAGTCATCCAGTACGGTGACGAGTTCCCCGTCGGCAATGGCGCGCGCGGCATAGATTTCCGAAACATAGGCAATGCCCAGTCCCTGACGGGCGGCATCGACCATCAGATCATGACGATCAAGGGTCAGGGGACCCGAAACATCAATCGAGATTTCTTCGCCGCGCTTTTCAAAATCCCAGTGATAGATCTTGCCGCTGGGGAAGCGGTGGCGGATGCAGTCATGCGCGCGGAGGTCATCGGGGGTGTTGGGCGTGGTTCGTGATTTGAAATATTCCGGCGCGGCAACCGCGAGAAAGCGAAAGGGTGGACCAAACCGCACAGCAACCATATCAAGCGGTACGGTTTCGCCCAACCGCGCGCCAGCATCAAAGCCCGCTTCGACAATGTCGACCAACCGTCCTTCGGTCACCAGATCAATCGATACATCGGGGTAAAGGTTGCGCAT
This sequence comes from Thalassospira sp. GB04J01, assembly GCF_000751115.1. Taxonomy (NCBI): domain Bacteria; kingdom Pseudomonadati; phylum Pseudomonadota; class Alphaproteobacteria; order Rhodospirillales; family Thalassospiraceae; genus Thalassospira; species Thalassospira sp. GB04J01. The sequence goes on from NZ_CCDX020000017.1 coordinate 29,264, forward strand.
TTCCGGGATAACGTGACGGGTCAATAACCGGGCCGCACCATCCGATGCGTTGATGCGCACTGTGCCCGATGGCCCACCAGTGCGAAAACTTTCAACCGCCGTCATGGCCTCTTCAATGTTCAGAACAGCCGGGCGCAACCGATCCAGAAGGCTTTCGCCCGCCTCGGTCAAAGAGACACTGCGTGTCGTGCGATGAAGCAAGCGAACATTCAGGTTCTTTTCCATGTTGCGCAGGGCGTGGCTGAGGGTCGAGGGCGCAACACCCAATTCATCGGCAGCGCGGCGGAAACTGCGATGCTCGGCAACGGCAATGAAAAACCGCATGTCGTTTAAGGACGGCTGGTTCATTGATGGCATATTTTCACTAACCCATCCAAATTAAGCTAGGTTATCACATCAGTCATTGGCTTCTATCTTTCGATCATGTTCAGAGCAAGAAAGAAAGGGTGCTGACATGACAAAGACTTGGCTTATTACCGGCGCGTCATCGGGCTTTGGCCGCGGGATGGCCGAACGGTTGCTTTCCCGGGGCGATCAGGTGATTGCAACTGTGCGCCGTCAGGGATCGCTTGATGATCTGGCTGCGCAGTATCATGACCGGTTGCGGGTTGTGTATCTGGATGTCACCGATACGGACGGGGTGCAGGCAGCGGTCAATCAGGCCTTTGCCGATTTCAAACGTATTGACGTGATTGTCAGCAATGCGGGATATGGCATTCTGGGGGCCGCCGAGGAAACCAGTATTGATCAGATGCGCGAGATCATTGAGACAAACCTGATGGGATCGATGGTGCTGATCAAGGCGGCCTTGCCGCATCTGCGCGCGCAAGGGTTCGGGCGCATTGTTCAGGTGTCGTCCGAAGGCGGGCAGATTGCTTATCCCGGGTTTAGCCTTTATCACGCAAGCAAATGGGGCATTGAGGGCTTTATTGAATCGCTTGCCAAAGAAGTTCAGCCCTTTGACATCGATTTCATGATTGTTGAACCGGGCCCGTCGCGAACGGCCTTTGTCGGGTCCATCGTTCTGCCCGATCCGATCAGCGATTATGACGGAACCCCCGCGCATGACCTTAAAGACGCGGCTTTTGGTGGCGGGTGGGTGATCAAGGGTGATCCGGACCGGATGGTGGATGCGATGATTACGGCTGCTGATGCACCGGTTATGCCGTTTCGACTGTTGCTGGGCAAGGATGCCTATGCCGGGGTGCATGGTGCCTTAAGCGAACGGTTGGCCGTGTTGGAAGCCGGCAGGGACGTGACAGAGGCCGCTGATTTTACCGAGGAAGAGCTTGCCGCGATGTAGGTGCTTTGTCGCTGCCTTGGCGTATGATCAAACACAAAACGCCGCCCGGCATGCACACGGGCGGCGTTTTCCGTTGGGACGGAAAGTCGGACGATCAGATCGCGGTGGCGCGGTTGGCGTCGATGTAAATTTCGCGCAGGCGTTTGGCAATCGGGCCGGGGACACCGTCGCCGATTTTCTTGCCATCAATTTCAGCAACCGGGCAGACAAAGGCCGAGGCCGAGGTTGAGAAGGCTTCTTTCGCGTTCTGCGCTTCTTCCAGGGTGAAGTGGCGTTCTTCGACTTTAAGCTGCAATTCCTCGGCACATTTCAGGACCGATGCGCGCGTGATGCCGTGCAGGATGTCGGTTGAAAGTTCGCGGGTGACGATGGTGTTATCCTGCGTCACGATATAGGCGTTGTTCGATGATCCTTCGGTGATGAAACCATCAAGGAGCATCCATGCATCATCGGCCCCCTTGGAGGCGGCTTCGGTTTTAAGAAGCGACGCATAAAGAAGCTGGGTCGTTTTGATGTCTGACCGGCGCCAGCGGATGTCGGGGAAGGTGACGATTTTCTGACCGCGTTCGGCCAGGGCCGATTTGATCAGCGATTTGGACTGGGTGAACATCACGATGGTTGCCGGGGTTTTCGGATCAATCGCGAAATCACGATCACCAGCCGAGCCACGCGACACCTGAAGGTAAATCAGGCCTTCGGTGATGTTGTTGAGCTTGACCAACTCGCGGTGGGCTTCAAGAAGCTGATCGATGTCGGGCTTGAATTCGAATTTCAGTTCCGAAAGCGAGCGTTGCAGGCGCGTCATATGGCCCTTGAAATCAATCAACTTGCCATCAAGGACCGAGGTCACTTCATACACGCCATCGGCAAACAGGAAGGATCGGTCAAAGATCGAAATCTTGGCTTCGGTTTCCGGCACGAACTGGCCGTTCACATAAACAGTACGCATGGCAAACTTCCCTGTTTGGGCGGCGGATTTTAATTATCCGCAGGTGATCGATGTAAGCGACGTTCCAGCGCAGACGCCCCCGTGGTTTTGCAACGTAAGGCGTGACCTTCTGTTCCGGCACTATTTAGGAAGTTAAATATCACAGTGCGGATCGGATTGTCGCGTGAAAGCTTTATATCTTGCGTGCAAAAGGTGGAAAGTTGCTTTGATGCGGCGCAGATGACGGGTCGATGCAATGATATGCATGGCAATCGGCCTTTATCGTCGCAGATTGTTCAATTTATGGATTGTTGGGTTCAGGCCCTAAAATTTTCTTTTGACCCTAACATAAGTTGAGGTTCTATCGTCCTGTTCCATGAGATGAAAAAACATCGTCAGTCAATGGAGCCTTGTGATGAATAATCCCCTGCCAATCGCTGCCAATAAAGTGCCGGTGCCCGGTGATCTCGACAGTCTGCAAAGCCGGATCAATGCGAGCTGGGCCATGCCGACCGGCCGACCCAAACAGGAAGTCGATCTTGACGCCTATTTCGCGCGGATCGGTTATGACGGGCCACGGGTGGCAACGCTTGAGGTTTTGCAAACCCTGCATGCCCTGCATCCGGCCAATATTCCGTTTGAGGCGATCGATGTGTTTAACGACAAACCGATCAGCATCGCACCGCAGAACATCGACCGAAAGCTGATCCATGACGGGCGCGGCGGATATTGTTTTGAGCATAATTCGTTGTTTGGTCGGGTGTTGCGCAGCCTTGGATTTGAGGTCGAAGGTCTGGCCGGGCGGGTTTTGTGGGGCTTTGGCCCAAATGACATGCCGCGCCCGCGCTGCCATATGGCCAACCGGGTGATGATTGACGGCGACGCATGGCTGGCCGATGTCGGGCTGGGCGGATGTGTGCCAACGGCACCGTTGATGCTGGACATTGCAACGCCGCAAGTCACCCCGCATGACACATACCGGGTGATCAAGGGGAAACATAGTTATCGGGTGGAACTGGAACGTGGCGGGGTCTGGAAAGCGGTCCATGAGATTGATTACGCCCCGGTGGCCGACATCGATTACGAGGTCATGAACTGGTATGCGTCCGATCACCCCGACAGCGGGTTTTGCAAAACCCTGATGGTCGCACGTTCAGCCCCGTTTGCGCGGTTTACCTTGCTCAATAACCGTCTGACCATCCGGCTGGTGACGGGCGAGGAGGAGCAACATACCCTAAGCGTGGGCGATATTTCGCAAACGCTAAAAGACATCTTTGGGATCGAGCCAGACCCGGCATGGCGCTGTGCCTTTGCAAGATTGGTCAATCACAGTCACGGATAAACGACTGTGCGGTGTTTATACCGTCTGTGAATGATCAGGGGCGGGGCGTTTAAGGCGCTCCGCCCCATGATTTTGTCGATGTTTAAAACGCCACCCGGAACCCGGCGGCGAAGGCGTGTTCGGTGCGGGTTTCCGAGAGGGATGGTTGATAGTCGGCGTAAAGGCTCCATCCGTCTTCATCGGCAAGGGCAAAGCCGAGATTGCCGGTCAGGGTATCGCGGTCGGTTTCGCTGCCCGTGACGTTAAAGGAAGATGTCCCGGCAAAGGCAAGCGTGGTGCTGTTACTCGTCGGGCCAAGATGGTGGTCCCAGCCGAGGCGAAATTGCGGGATCATTGTTTTGCCGTTGCCGGTTTCAAACAGGCCCGCCATGCGCAGGCCAAGACGGGCGGTGCCGGTCAGGTCGCTGTTGGCTTCGCGTGACAGGTTGGCCGATCCGGCCCCGGTTTCATTGAAACTGTCTTGATCGTTCCAGAGAACACCCAGCCCGCCATAGGGCGCAATCCGCCAGTTGCGGGCAAGGTCAAACCAGCGTGCCAGTTCAAGATTGGCATTGAGCGCATTGTCGGTGTAATCCGCGGTTGCCGTCCGATTGATGCCGCCAAAATCAAGATTACGGTGGCTGTCATTTGCCGTTCGGGTCCAGCCGGCTTGTCCCGAAAGCTGCACATCGCGGCCAAGATCGTGTGTGCCGTAAAATCCGGCCATGAGATTGTTGCTATCAAGGGTGGCGTTCCGCCCGGACTGTTGATTTTGGGCGTCGGCATATCCGAAATAGACCCCCAGAATGGTGGTGTCGGAAAGCTGTGTGTCAAAGCCGCCAACCATGCCGGTCCATTGGTAATCGGTGGTGTCGGCATTGCCGTCCCCGTCGATCCGGCCGGTTGCTCCGATGGCCTGAAGCCAGATGGCGGATGCGGCCTGTGATGCATTTTCCGAGCCCAGCGAGAGCATGTTTGCGTCACTGGCATATGTTTGACTGTCACTTGCCATCGGGCCGGAACGGGCAAAGCCGGTCAGTGCAGCGGGGGACAGGGTGCTGGCGGCGACAAGCGATCCGCTGGTGGTTTGGGCAATGTTGCGGCTGCGGTTCAGGTCGGCAAGGCGTGCGCCGATCTGGCCGGTGGTCTGATGGGTGATGCGGCCATTCAAGGCGGGGGCGGCGGCGAAGATATCGCCCGACAGCTGTTGAAAGGCGTGCTGTGCCCCGGCATTCGTCAGGCCGAGAATGGCGTTGCTGATGGTGGTCCCGTCCGTGCCTGAAAGGTTGCCGATCTGACCGGCGACGGCTTTTTGATTGGGGGTTGTGGCAATATCGGTAAAGCCGTTGGCGTTGCGCGAAAGGGTTAGGGTGACATCATTGCCGGTGTCGCCCGTGGTCGAATGGGTGGCGTCATAGAAAGCGAGCTTGTTGTCGATGGTTGCAAAATCGCCGGTAATCGCGTCAACACCATCATTTTCAATGATGGTGTAATTATACGTACTTTGACCGGAGAAATTGTTGCCCGATATTCCGGTGATGCGCAGTGTGGCACCGGTGATATCGACCGTGCCATTGACGATTACTTTGTCGGCATTGCCCGCATCATCGACCTCTATCGCCAGGATCGCCCCGTTGCCCAGCACGTAATTGCCATTGACCGTTTGTGTGCCAATCGAATTGCCCGGCGCATGAATGCCGCCGGATTGGACTGTGACGTCATTGGTGGTGCCGGTGCCGCCAAGGGTCGCGCCGCTTTGAACGGTGGCAGCGGAGCTGATCGAGCCATTGACCGCAAGGGTGCCCGCCGAGATGGTCGTGGTACCGGTATAGGTGTTGGCGCCACTAAGCGTCACGGTGCCGGTGCCGGTTTTGGCAAGTGCCCCGGTCCCGGCCAGAACGGTACTGATGGTGCCCGACTGGGTCGCGAAAGTGCCCGATGATGACAATGTGCCGTTTGACACGGTTGCGCCATTGATCGTGATGGTGCCGGTGCGGGTCTGTGTTGTCGTGCCGAGATCAAGCGTGCCGCCATTCAGGTTAAGTGCGCCTGCGGCATCCCCGAGTGTTCCCGATCCTGACAGGGTTAATGTTCCCGCCGAAAGAGTTGTCGCGCCGGTATAGGTGTTGGCAGCACTCAGTGTGACGGTGCCGGTACCGGTTTTGGTCAGCGCGCCAGTTCCGGCCAGAACGGCACTGATGGTGCCCGACTGGGTCGCAAACGTTCCTGATGATGACAATGTGCCGTTTGACACGGTCGCGCCATTGAGTGTGATGGTGCCGGTCCGGGTCTGTGTCGTCGTACCGAGATCAAGCGTGCCGCCGGTCAGGTTAAGTGCGCCTGCGGCATTTCCGAGTGTTCCCGATCCCGACAGGGATAACGTGCCCGCCGAAAGGTTTGTTGCGCCGGAATAGCTGTTGGCGGCACTGAGTGTCAGGGTGCCTGCGCCGTTTTTGGTCAGTGCCCAACTGCCGGTGCCGCCCGATCCAGCCTGATCGGTGATGGTATTGGCAAGGGTTTGCGTGTTGCCGGTATCGGGATTGAAGGTCAGGGTGCCGCTGCCTTGCAGGAAAACACCGTCGCCAAAGGCAGAGCCGTCCTCGGCCGTGCCCGCCGCACCGGTTCCGCCGGTTCCGCCGGTGACGGTGTTGTTATTGACGGTCAGGGTTCCGGCGATGGTCAGGGTTGCGCCATCCATGACAAAGATGGCGCCCCCGGCACCAAGCCCACCACCCCCGGCCGCCTGAGAGGTGGTACCGCTTGATACACCGTCGCCAGCACCAAATCCGCCCTGACCGACACTGGCGACGCTGCCAAGGCCGCCACCCCCGCCGCCGCCGCCAAAGCCGCCATCGCCCCGGAATGCGCCACCCCCGCCGCCAAAACCGCCATTGCCGGCTTTGCTGCCGCCGCCCCCAAAACCGCCATCGGGGTCGGCGGAAAGCGAGCCATCGATGCCGTTGATACCACCTCCGGCCGGGTTCTCGGCGGAACCGCCGCCGCCGCCATTGTTGCCACCCGTACCGCCACCGCCACCTAAATTGGCGCCATCCCCACCGGCACCTTCGCCCTGGGCGATCCCGTCACCACCATTGCCCCCATTTGATCCACCGGTTGCCCCGCTGCCAAGGCCACCGCCACCGCCGGCGTTGCCACTGACAACCGCGCCGCCATCACCCCCCATGCCGCCGCCGCCGCCGGTGACCCCACTTGCGGTTTGTGCGCCGCCATCACCGCCGGTTGCGGCGTTGTTTTGCGCGACAAGATTGCTGATGGTGACAGTCGCCCCGTCCTTGACGAACAGCGCCCCGCCAAGCCCGGCGCCGCCACCTGCAGCCTGACCGGCATCGCCGCCCGAAGCAACGGCGTTTTCAATGGTCAGGTCGTTGATTGCCACGGTGCCGGAATACACAAACAGGCCGCGATACGCGTTATTGCCACTGAGCGTATTACCATTGCCGTTCAGCGTGATGTTGCTGTTTAGCGCGTTCAGATCGCCGCTGGTCAGCGTGATGGTGCCCAGACCATTTTGGACATCGATGGTGTTGGTACCGCCCGCAGCGTTGGCATCAAAAATCGCCTGACGCAGGGAACCGGCACCGCTGTCGGCGGTGTTGGTGACATTGAACGTTGCGGCCTGTGCCGATCTTGTTGGTGTGGTGGATAACAGGATCAGGAGAACAAGGCAGCATCGGGCGTGCGCGGGGACACCGCGCCAGCAGGAGAATTGTCCTGTCAGCCAGGAGGGGGGATGCGGATCCATATGACAGCACGCCTTGGGTCATGAGATTGAATGTTTCCCATTCTCTTGGGTGGTTTCTGTGAAGGCCACAACTGGCAATCTGGGGTGGGCGACTTTCTTGTGCGTAAAGTGGATATCGGGTGACACAAAGTGGATATTCATCAGGGTTTATTAATATAAAAAGACCCTTTGCCCGACGGAATCAGCGCCCCGATTTGGCATCAGCTTCGCGGGTCCGTTCACCAAGACGGAACAGAAGATCGGCAATGCTTTCGGGGGTGAGGGGCATTCAGGCATGGTCAGATCGCCCTGCGACAGGCAAATGCCTTTGGGTCGTGCTTCTTGCGGGTTTTTAACAAACCAGCGTTGACCTAAGGGGTGCTGTGGATGATGGGCGGGGCGTTTATCGCACCCCGCCCTAAATTTGATGAAAGGTGTTGTCTGCGATTTGAGCGCCACCAATCGCATGGCGTGTGAACTTACTAGGGGCTTACTGCAGAATCTCTATAAGGGCATTCTTGTTTAGTACACCAGAGTGCAAATTGGCCGCAAAAGGCTTGTAACGCTCTTGAATCGCTTTATGCTTTTGAAGAGAAATCATATGAGAGTTGATGTCTCTTCCCTTGAAAAGGGCAAAGCGGTGAAGATCATCAATCAAGAACAAGGCCGCCGAATAATGCTCGCTCTCATTGTTCCCATCAAATCCACCAAAAACTGGCTTTCTGCCGTATACAGCATCTACTTCTTTCTTTTCTTCGTTTGAAAGACGTTGATAGCTGTTTTCTATGACGAGCCAAGCCGTGAGAATGCCTGACGTTTCATGAACATACTCAGGAGTAGAAAGCTCTTCGTCAGAGATGAAATTGGCGTACTCCCATGCCAGCGCCCACTCATGCCTGTTTATTACGGCGCTCTTGATCAATTTCGTGTCGATTTCGCCGGACTTCACCGTGGCTTCGTGAATTTCAGCAAGCATTAGCATCATAAGTTTTTCAGCGCCGGTCATAGCCATCTTTGATCTCCCTTAACTTGAATTAGAGAATGGTGATCAATGGTGGTGTTTCTGTCAAAGTAAATATCCTTTAAATTGTTATTCGATTGATGCGGCTATTTACTCAGTCAGGGGCGCGTGCGGTTCGATAACCGGGGGCAGGCGCAATTCGGACTTGGTGTCAAAGACATGCACTTTTTCCATGTCAAAGCTGACGTGAATGGTGCTGTCGACGGCATAGTCCGGGCGGTCCATGGTGAAAATCTTGATCGGTTTGTCCGCCAGTGTGGCATGGACAAGGGTCGAAAGACCCATCGGTTCGATCAGATCGACACGGGCGGCTAAACCCGAATTGGCATCAGATACGATGGTGATGTGTTCGGGCCGTGCGCCAAGGGTGACGGCCTGATGGGTTGTCGCCCCGCGTGCGGGCAGAACCGCAACCAATGATCCATCGGATAAACGAATAGCTGCACCATCAGCGCCATTATCGTCCTTGGTTTCATAAGTGCCTTCGAGGAAGTTCATGGCAGGCGAGCCGATGAAGCTGGCGACGAAGATGTTGGCGGGGTGGTCATAGATTTCGACCGGGCTTCCGACCTGCTGAATGATGCCGTCATGCATGGCGACAATCCGGTCGGCCATGGTCATGGCTTCGATCTGATCATGGGTGACATAAACCGACGTCGCACCAAGCCGACGGTGCAGTTTGCGGATTTCGGTGCGCATTTGTTCGCGCAGGCGCGCATCAAGGTTTGATAACGGTTCATCAAACAAAAACGCCTGCGGTTTGCGGACAATCGCGCGCCCCATGGCAACACGTTGGCGCTGCCCACCCGAAAGTGCCTTGGGGCGTCGTTCAAGCAATGCGCTGAGCCCCAGGATATCGGCGACATTGGTGATGGCGTCAGCGATTTTTTCCTTGGCGGTTTTGCGCAAGGTGAGCGCGTAGCTCATATTTTCGGCCACCGACATATGCGGATAGAGCGCATAGGACTGAAACACCATGGCGATGTCGCGGTCTTTCGGTTGCAGGTCGTTGACGACATTGCCAGCGATTGAGATATCGCCAGATGTGATGTCTTCCAGCCCGGCGATCATGCGCAAAAGCGTTGATTTTCCACAGCCCGACGGGCCGACAAGGACGATGAATTCACCGTCGCTGATGTCAAGATCAATGCCGTGCAGCACATCAACCGCACCGTAACTTTTGCGGGCATTTGCAATTTCAATAGAAGCCATAAAAGTTGTCCTCTTATCCTTTGACCGCACCTGCTGTCAGGCCCTGCACCAGATAACGCTGGATCAGCAGGAAGAACAGACAGGCGGGAATAAGTGCCAGCACACCAGCAGCCATCATCTGGCCGAAATCGACGCTGAATTTCGAAACGAATGACAAAAGACCAACCGGGAAGGTCGATGCGGACTCACTGCTGACCAGCATCAGGGCGAACAAAAGTTCGCTCCAGGCGGCGGTGAAGACAAAGCCAAGGGTTGCCGCCACACCGGGAAGGGTCAGCGGCAAAATGATCGCGCGGAAGGCTTCGAACCGGGTGTTGCCATCAATCATCGCGGCTTCTTCGAGATCCTTGGGGATACCATCAAAGAACGACTGCATCAGGAAGGTGGCAAACGGCACGTTAAAGGCCGTATAGACAATGATCAGCCCGGTCAGGCTGTCGGTCAGGCCAAGCGGGGCCAGAGTTTTAAAGATCGGCGCGATCAGCATGACCAGCGGGAACATCTGGGTGATCAGCATCAGGGCGACAATGATCACCTTGCCGCGAAAGGCAAAACGCGAAAACGCATAACCAGTCAGGGCGGCGATTACGGTTGTCACCGCAGCCGTTGTGCCCGCGACAATCACCGAATTCATGAAATAGTGGGGGAAGTTGCTTTGGGTCAGAACGAATGTGTAATTGTCCCACGTGGTGCGTGACGGCCACATCCGAACACCTTCGGTATAGAGGATGTCGTTTGGCGTCACGGACACCTTAAGCAACCAGTAAAGCGGAAACAGCGCAAAGATCACAAAGGCGGCAATCATCAGATAATGACTGCCCCAATAGAGCATTTTGCGCGTTGATGTGTGTCCGGTCAGGGTCATTTGGGGATTTCCCTAGTTATCTGAGTGCGTCATGGCACGACGCAGCGCAATCACGCTGAGCGCATAGGCCAGCAACAAGACCAGAAGGACGGCGGCAATCGCCGAGGCATAGCCAAAATCAAGGCGGCGGAAGGCTTGTGTGAAGATGTAAGAGGCAACAATCTGGGTGGAATCAGCCGGGCCGCCCTTGGTCATGACGACAATCAAATCGGCGAAATTGGCAATCCAGATGGTGCGTAGCATCAAGGTGATCGCGATGGTGGGCGCGAGGAAGGGTAAAGTGATGCTGATAAACTGCTGGCGCGTGGTTGCGCCATCAATTGAGGCGGCCTCGTACAATTCCTTGGGAATGGATTGCAGGGCGGCCAGCATGGTGATGGCAAAGAACGGAATGCCAAACCAGATGTTGGCAATGATCGGGCCCCACATCGCAAGATCAGGGTCCGACAGGATGTTGTAAGGTTCGGCCATCAGGCCAAGCGATGTCATCCAGTGGGGCAAGGGACCGACCACCGGGTTAAACATCCATGCCCAGTTGAGCCCCGACAGAAACGTCGGCACCGCCCACGGCAGAAACACAAGGGCCTGAATGAGACCACGGCCCAAAAAGGCGCGGTTGAGCAGAAGGGCCAGAATAAGACCAAGGCCAAACTGAAACACCAGTGATCCGAACGTCCACCATGCGGTGTTGGCCAAGGCACCCAAAAACGCCTGATCAGACATCAGGGTTTGGAAATGGGCCATGCCGACAAAGCCGCCGCTAAACGGATTGAGGATACGGATGTCGCGGAAGGCATAGCTTAGGCCCAGGATCAGCGGCATCAACATGACCGCAATGATCAGAACCAGTGCCGGCGAGACATAAAGATAGGGTTCGATGATACCGGAAAGTTTTTTGGAGAAGCCCCCCCGTCTTTCGACGGGGAGTTTTCCGGTTTGCGTTGCCAAAGTCACTGCTTTGCCTGCATCCATTTTTGCTGTGCGGCGGTCAGATATTCTGCCCACTGATTGGCGAGTTCTTCAGGTGTAATCCGGCCGAGCATGGCTTCCTGACTGGTGCGAATGACCAGACTGTCCTTAAAGAAGGCGAATTCTTCAAGGTGGGTCGGCATGACGGTCGGATGGACATCGGGGTCAGACAGTTCGGCAAACCAGCCTTCGAACTGCGGGCTGGCAAAGAACGGATCGCTTTCGGCACCATCATGGATCGGAAGGGCACCGATGCGTTTGTTCCACGCAAGGTTGCTTTCCTTGGATTCAAGATGGGCAATCAGATCCCATGCTTCGTCCTTATTTTCGCTGTTGGCAAACATTGACCAACCGGCATAGCCAATGGTCGGGAATGCCTTGCCTGATGGGCCTTTGGGCATGGTGGTGACACCAAAGTCCTCTTCCTTCATGCGGCTTGAAATCGCAATCAGCGCATCGGGGTCCTGATCAAGCATCGCACAGGTGCCCGAATAGAAACCGGCAACGATTTCGTTAAAGCCCCAGTTCAGGCTGTCTTTTGGGGCCAGACCGTCCTTGTAAATATCCACCAGATATTCAAGGCCGTCCTGCCAGCCATCAGAATTAAAGGTGCTTTGACCGTCTTCGGTAAAGAATTCGTTCGAGCCCGCCGCCGTTGCGCCAAACATCACCCAGCCATTTAAGCCCCCCGGACCACCACGCATGCAGTAGCCGGACTTGCCGGGCAGGGCGGAAACCTTTTGGGCGGCGTCGCGGAAATCTTCAAGGGTGACCGGAATGTCGGTCACACCGGCTTCCTTGAACAGTTTTTTGTTATAGAACATCGCACGCAGATAGAAGCCATAAGGCAGCATATAGGCGGTGTCGTCGGCAGAGCGGGCAAACTCAAGCGCGCGGTCATTAAGCGTTTTGCCACCTTCCCAGTCCTTGATATAGGGCTCAAGGCTTTCAAGTGCGCCATTGTTGGCATAAAGGGTCAGCCACGTATCGGGCATTTCAACGATGTCGGGGGTTTGCCCGGCGGAAACCATGGTGGCGAATTTTTCAAATGCCTGTCCCCATGGTAGGGAGGTGATTTCAACCGTCACGCCGGGGTGGGCTTCTTCGTATTGTGCCACAAGGGTTTTGAGCGTTTCGGTGCGTTCCGGGCTGGTGATGACTTCGACCAGCTTTAAGGTTGTGTCGGCATATGCCTGACCTGTCAGTACAATTGAGGTCACACCTGCCAGTAGCGTTGTTTTCCAGTTCATTGTGAAGTTCCCTGTTTTTTTAAACGTTTGGTGTTCTTCTGCCTTGGTATTACTTCAGGCTCGCCTCGATTGCGGTGGCCAGATCAGACCAGAGGTCTTCGGTACTTTCGAGGCCGATGTGCAGACGGACCAGATTTTCCGGCACGCCAAAGCGCATCGCCGAATTGGGTCCGCCTACTTGCGCCCGCGTTACCAACGCGGGGACAATCAGGCTTTCGTGTCCGCCCCATGACACGCCGATCTTGAAAAAGCGCAGCGCATCAACAAAGGTCGGGATATCGACCTTTGGCGAAAACTCGAATGAGAAAAGTCCGGACGATCCACGCAACCCCGGTGCGGGTGGGGTCATCAGTCCGGGGTAGTGAACTGCGGTAACCTGTGGGTGGTCGGCAAGGTTCTGGGCAATGATCAGGGCGGAGCGTTGATGTTCGCGCATACGGGCCGGAAGGGTGCGCAAGCCGCGCAACAACAGCCAGCTGTCAAACGCAGATAATTTCGCGCCCAGATAAGGCAGGACGTTGGACCGGACTCGCCCGATGAATTCGTTTGAGCCGGCAATGACGCCTGCGACCACGTCGCTGTGCCCGCCAAGGTATTTTGAGGCGGAATGAATGACCACGTCACAGCCAAGGGTTGCTGGCTGACAAAAGATGGGGGATGCCCAACTGTTGTCGATCATGGAAACCGCACCATGATCGCGGGCGGCGTCACATAGCGCCTTGATGTCATGGGTGTGGAAGGTCCAGCTGGTCGGGCTTTCAAGATATAGGATCTTGGCACCGGGAAGGGTGGCGCGCACCGCATCAATATCGCGACCATCGACATACTCGACGGTGACATTCATGTCGCGCAGGAACATTTCAAAAAACCGATAGGCATCGGGATAGCAATGTTCGACCGAGACAATCCGATCACCGGGTTTGACGACCGATAGCACGGCTGACGAGATGGCGGCCATGCCACTGGCAAGGCCAAGGGCGTCTTCGGTTTTTTCAAGGGCGGCGATTTTGTCTTCGAAGGCGCGCACGGTCGGGTTTAGGCCGCGCGAATAGACCGGGCGGATTTTGCGCCCGGCATAGGTTTCGATCATCTCGGCGCAATTTTCGAAGGTAAACAACGAGTTTTGGAAAATCGGTGGCACGACCGCATTGGCAAAGTGGCTTTCGTCATAGGCGACGACACTTTCTGGGGCGGTGACGGGTGCCATGACGGGGGCTTTGGGCGTGGTGGAATTATTGTTGTTCTTCATCAGACATTCTCACGATATCGCGTTCGACGATTTCAAGGATGGCAAGGGTTTGCTGGCGGGCGTCTTCGGCGTTGCCTGCAACAATCGCGTCAAACAGCATGCGGTGAAATTCAAACGATTCACCGGCGAAATCAGGACGGTTGAACGGCTGGGCAAAGAAGCTTTCGAATGCTTCGCGCATCTGGCCCAGAAGTTGTTCAAACAGCGGGTTCCCCGACGCCTTATAGATCGACAGGTGAAAAACCAGATCGGCCTGACCGGCGGTGCCGAACTCAAGATGTTCGGCCTCCATCGCGTCAAGGGCAGTGCGCATTTCGGCGATGTCGTCGGGAGTGGCGCGTTTGGCGGCCAGCATGCTGGCTTCGACCTCCAACCCGCGGCGGACTTCAAGGGTCTGTAAAAGCCCGTCGCGCTGGGTGGCGATGGAGAGCGGCATATACAGGGTTTTTTCAGAAACCGGGCGTTTGAGATAGGTGCCCGAGCCGCGCTTGATTTCGACAATGCCGAGCGCCTGCATATGGCCGATGGCCTCGCGGATGCTGGACCGACCGACTTTCAACCCGGCCATTAATTCGCGTTCCGGGGGCAGTTGATCGCCGGGTTTTAAATCTGACTGCACGATGAAGTGCGTCAGGGATTCAAGGATCGCATCGCGACGCCCTGAGGTTTGTATGGGTCGAATAGTGGCACCTGCCGATTGCGACACATCACACCTTTATCTGATTTCCAAATCGTCTGATCGTCCATTTATCTGGTCAGTTATCAGACGTCAGACCAATTTTGGGATTGAATCGGTTCAAGTCAAGAAAGAATTCAATTTCGGGGGATGTTTTGCAACCGCGAATGGGGACGATCCGGCTTTATCCGGGCGTTTGCGGTTTCGGTGACCGGGCATGACTTTGCACTGCATCCTGCGCGGTATGCGCCGACAGTTTGGTCAAATATCAGCGGATATGGTTGAGAATCGGTGCAGGGATGGGGGCAGTTGACTAAGACCGGCAGCATTGATTAAGGCTGCCTGCCTTTAAAAGCTTAGCACCAGCCCATGCTTGTTAATCAGTTCTGCAAAGGTCCCATTGTTCTTGATTTTCGCGAGTGCGGCGTTGAAGCGCACCAGAAGGTTTGCATTATCGGGATAGTTCTTTGACGCCATAACATGCAAGGGCGCACTGGAAATCAGCGGTTTTTTAAGCGTATAGAAGTTCTCGGCGACCTTGGCCGGGAACAGCTTTTTGATCAAATACCACCCAATTGTACTGGGCAGCGGGGTGAGATCAATCCGGCCGAGCTGCAGGCGTTTGATGTTCTGTTCTTCTGAATGGACGTAATCAACATCCAGACCGGCCTCGGTAAACATCGGGACGTAATAATATCCCTGAATGCCGCCGATGGTCCAACCGTCAAGATCGCTTAGATTTTGATAGGAGATCTGCGGTGCTTCGCCCTTGGGATCATAGGCGAAAAACTTGGCGTCACTAAAATAGATCGGGTCGGAAAAGTCATAGATTTTGTCGCGCTCTTCATTTCGGGTATAGGGAATTGCGCCCCATGCTTCATGGTTTTGAACGGCTTGCGCGCAGCGTTGCCATGGAAGATAGCGAAATTCAAACGTCACACCCATCTGGTCGCCGATTTGCTTGAACAGATCGGGCAGAAAGCTGTGTTTCTGATCCTTCAGGATAAAAGGCGGATAGTCGTCATTGGTTGCGATCACCAGTATTTCTTTGGCGCTCAGTGTGCGGATGGCACAAAAAGTCACCAGTAAAATTGCCAGTAATCTGCAAGCATATGTAAACCTTGGGTGCGGTGTCATCTATGACATATGGGCAAGTTTAACGCATTTATTAGGGGGATGCGCCGGGGATGTCCGAAACGTGGTGGTATCAGCAGTTGCACCGGCAGCTTCGTGCAAAAAAAAGCGCGCCGCATCAGGAATGCAGCGCGCAGTGGGGCATCGTTGAGGGAGGCGGGAGGTATCAAGTAAAGTGTTGCTGATCAGTTGGCGGTTGCGGCCTCAACGATCAGGTCGGCGACGGCTTTGGGGTTGGAGACCATGACGACATGGGATGCGCCGTCAATGACAACCGTTTTTTTCGAATTGGCGCGTTCAGCCATGAATTCCATGGCGGCCGGCGGGATGATTTTGTCAGCCGTGCCAAAGATGTGGAACGAGGGGATGTCTTTCCATGCGGCATCGCCAGACGGTTCGTTGAGCGCAAAGTCAGTGACCGGGCGTTGGGCGACGGCCATCAGGCGGGCCTTGTCGGCCGGGACGTCGGCGGCGAACTGGGCATGAAACTTGGTCGGTTCGATGTACAGATCATTCACACCATTTCCCAGTGGAACCGGGGCGGCCAGGGCCTCGCCCAATGTGCCACCGGGGAATTTTGCCGCCAGTTCACCAATCGTTTCACCCTTTACCGGGGCGAAAGAGGCGACATAAACCAGTGATTTGACATTGGTGGCACCCTTTGCGGCATTGGTGATGACCGGGCCGCCATAAGAATGACCAACCAGAACAACATCACCGGCAATGCTATCGGCCAAGGACCGGGTATAGGCAGCATCGCCAGATACACTGCGCAGCGGGTTGGCAAGGCTGATGACCTGATAGCCTTCGTCTTGAAGGATCGGTGTAACACCATCCCAGCTGTCGGAGGCGGCAAATGCACCATGAACCAGAACAATGGTTGGTTTGGCGTCTTTGTCGGCGGCGAACGCCGGGGCCGGTGCGACCATCAGGCCCGCACCGATGGCTGCTGCTTTGGCCAGATTTTTCAGATTGAACATTTCATCTCTCCTTGTGCCGGGGAGCCGGGGGTCGGCTGCGCTGGCGGTCTGTTGTTGCGATGAATGGTTTGTAGCGATGAAATAATGATCGGGCAATAGTAAATCGTGTACGATTTAATTATGCGCGATCACATCAGCGTGAAGACGCGGAAAAGACGCGTCAACGCCCCGGTTGGCTTGCCCGGGGCGTCATCAAGGGTAAAAGCCGATTGGGAGAGGATTTGGCCGATGACCAATGTTTGCGACGTCGGTGCCGCCGGACGACCCGGCAGGCTGTTTACTTGGCGTTGGCCGCGTCGGTCAGGCTTTCGAAGTAAACCAGAAGATCGGCGATGCTTTCAGGGGTGAGGGTAAATTCCGGCATGGTCAGATCGTCATGCGATACGGAAATGCCTTCGGCCAATGCTTCTTCAAGGTTTTCAAGCGGCCAGCGTTGCCCGAAACTTGCCAGTGCCGGGGCGTCGGTGATGGCCGGATCGGGCAGCGGGTCGCCTTCGAATTTGGTGTGGCAGCGCAGGCAGGTCTGTTCGGCAATGGATTGACCGCGCACCACATCGCCATGTGCTTCGCCCTTGCGCGACATATAATCGCCAACACCCCAAAGGCCTGCGGCGACAACGCCGGTGGCCAGAATGACAAGGCTGATTTTTTGCAACGGTGGTTCCCCCGGATGGTTGTTTCTTGTTTGATCCGTTCTTCTATAGCAGAGCATTGTAACCAATTCCCTAAGCTGAGCGTTTCATTTGTGATGGGGAATTAATAGATATTGATAATCAGTCTCATTTTCGGTAAGTCTCGTATCGCTGCCGGTTCAGGCAGTGATTGCGTCGCCCAAAGGAAGATGCGGCTTGGCCGGAAATTCACCATCCTTAACCCTGTTTATGCGTCAGCGCTCGGCGCTTGTGAGCTATGCCAGTACGATCATCGGCAACCGTGTACAGGCCGAAGATCTGGTGCAGGAAGCATGGCTG
Organism: Thalassospira sp. GB04J01; assembly: GCF_000751115.1. Lineage (NCBI taxonomy): Bacteria > Pseudomonadati > Pseudomonadota > Alphaproteobacteria > Rhodospirillales > Thalassospiraceae > Thalassospira > Thalassospira sp. GB04J01. The sequence continues at coordinate 46,885 of NZ_CCDX020000017.1, forward strand.
CGCTTTGATGAGGCGTCGAAAGGAAGATTCCTTGAGGATGCGACCGGATATCTGTACCGGATCGTGCGGAACTTGGCACTGGATAGCAAACGCAGTGCGGCGCGCGAACGCAGTGTAACCGGTGGCGCGGACTATGACATCGCGGTGCAGACGTCTGCGGCCGACAGTCCCGATCCGGAAACCATCGCGCTTTATAAGGACGACTACGCCAAGGTGATGCAGGCCATGGCAGAATTGCCCGACCGAACCCGCATTGCCTGCGAAATGCATCGTTTTGGCGGGGCCAAACTGCGTGAAATTGCACTGTTTTTAGATGTCTCGGTTCCCTTGGCCCATAAACTTGTGGCAGAAGGCATTGATCATTGTCGCGAACGACTGGGGGGATGGCCATGACGCGCAACTATGACCATCGCCGGGTTTTCGGCGTGAAAGGCAATTGGCCTTCATCCATTTGGGGATATGGCGTGACAAAGGTGTCGGGGAAAAATGCCGCAATGGGGCCGGTTGTGCAGAGCCTAGCAAAGGTAACGTGATGGCAGGAACGCGCGAGCCAGCCAGCGAACGGGTGGCACAAGACGCAACCGATTGGTTGATCCTGTTGCAGGATGCACCCGATGATGCGGACCTGCGCGCGCGGTTTGATGATTGGTATGCGCAAAGTCCAGCCCATCAGAGTGCCTGGGACTCAACCCAAAAGACGGCCCGATTGATGGGGCAGGTGACCGCGCAGCAGATGACATCTTCGCGCAATGGTACCGCGGATGATCCCGCCGATTGGCAGCGTTTTTTGCATGACACGCGGGCACATGACGTTTTGACCGGACAGGATAGCCACCCAGTTCGTGCGGCCAGTTCGGCCCATCGTTCCGATACAGAAAATACGGTTGCCGGGCCTGAAATACAGGATGCGCCCGTCGAAAATACCGTGCCGGGGACTGCGGCAAAGGTTGTTCAGGCACAGGGGCGTTTTGCCCGTCGTGGCAATGGGTCTTGGCGCGGTATTGGTCTTGGCGGGCTGGCGGTGGCGGCATCGTTGTTTGCCGCCCTGTTTGGTCCGAAAATTGCCACCCAGTTACAGGCCGATTACAGTACGGGCACCGGGCAGATCAACACAATCACCCTTGCCGATAACAGCCGGGTGACGCTTGCGCCGGAAAGTGCCCTTCGTGTGACGTTCGAAAATGGCGTGCGGGCGGTTGAATTGCTGGATGGCGAAGCCTTTTTTGATGTAACGCCAGACCCATCGCGCCCGTTTAAGGTTGCGGCTCGTTTGGCCGATGTCACCGTGCTTGGCACTGGATTTGATGTGTCCGAGGGGGCCGGGGTGACACAGGTTGCCGTCGAACATGGCCGGGTGCGGGTGGATAACGCCGCCCATCTTGTCGCACATTCGGAATTTCTGGAGCCGGGGCAAAGTTTACAGGTGCGCGGCGATGGAAATGTTCTGCGCGGCGATACGCCAACAGGTCAGGTGGCGGCATGGCGCAATCATCAACTGATTGCGCAGGATCAGCCGCTTGGCGATGTGGTTGATCGTCTTCGAGGGTACTTCAAGGGCGCAATCATCATCAGCGATGAAGCCCTTGCCGGGCAGGCTGTTACCGGGGTGTATCGCCTGACCGATCCGGTCTTGGCCTTGCGCGCAATTGCGCGTGCGCAAAACGCGGTGGTGCGTGAAGTAACGCCGTGGGTTTTGGTTGTATCCCCGTCATAAGCAAAAATCATCTGAGCCGTGCTGTCTATCTCGTGACGGAAAAGGCAATAAAACCGCCTTTTCACCAATGAGGCGAGACTCTTTCCCCCGGTTCGAGCCGCAGGATTTTGCCGGTTTTCCCAGAAAAGAGTGATTTTCCGAAAGTTTTTTTGAAAAATCCATATCCCCGGTCGTTTTGTTTTGTGTGCGAAATTGAGAAGCGTTTGCATTCTCAATTTAGGTAAGGCATATGATGTGAAACCGGAGACAAAAGAATGACGAATGGGGGAGCAACCACGATGCGCAATCGTGGTCGCGTGGCGCTTGTCGCGAGTGCTTTGATGATGACGACGGCATTGGTGCCAGTATTGTTGGCAACGCCAGTGATGGCACAGCAGGCCGGTCAGAATAGCCTTGAGAACCAGCATGAATTTGACATTCCTGCCCAGTCGCTGACCCGGGCACTGGCGCAGTTTGGCGTGCAGTCGGGGTTGCAGGTGACGGTGGATGGCGCGTTGGTGCGAGGTCTTGAGGGCCGCGCGGTTACCGGCACCATGCGGGCGGATACAGCGCTTGAAGTGCTGCTCGGCGGGACGGGGCTGAATTATGATGTGACCGGCGATGGTACGGTGGTGATCGAAGCGCTTCAGACCGGGGCTGCGGCCGATGGTGAGGTGCTTGACCCGGTGCGGGTTGAGGCAACCGGGGTTGAGCTTTCAGGTCCGAATGATGCAATCACCGACAGTTTCGTTGCCAATCGCAGCCGCACGGCATCCAAAACCGATACGCCGGTTTTAGATGATTCTGCGGCGGTGTCGGTGGTCACGCAGAAGGAACTGGAAACCCGCAATGTACAGGATGTGCAGCAGGCTGTTGCCTACACAGCAGGCGTGCAGGCGGGCGAATATGGCTCGGACGTGCGATATGATTATGTACGCCTGAGAGGGTTCTATTCATTGCTTTCGACGTACCGCGATGGATTGTCGTCGCGTACCTATAACTTCACGACAGCACGTCAGGAACCTTATGGCCTGCAGCAGGTTGATATCCTGAAAGGGTCAACCTCCAGCCTGTTTGGCATGAATGGACCCGGTGGTCTGGTCAATCTGGTGACGAAACGTCCAGAAGATGAAGCCAGTGGCGAGGTCTTTACCACGTTTGGCGAAAATCATCTGCGCGGTGGCGGTGATGTGACCGGCCCGGTTGCCGAAGACAGCAACTGGACCTATCGCCTGACCGGGCTTTGGCAGGATGCCGAACGTGCTCAGGATTATTCGCAGGATGACCGGATTTATATAGCTCCCGCCTTTACCTATGCGCCCAAGGCCGGAACGGAACTGACGTTGCTGACCAGCTACAGCAAACGCGAAAGCAATCTGGGCTATGGTTATCCGATCGGAATTGAAACAAGTCGGGACACTTTTTTCGGTGAACCGGATTTTAACAACTTCGATACCGAAGAAACCAATCTCGGGTACGAGTTTTCACACCAGATTACCGACAAACTCGAATTCCGGCAGAACGCGCGATATACACGTGTCAATCTGGATTACGAGACGGTGTATCTTAATGATACTACCCCTCTAGGTGACCGATATGCCTTTGCGGTTTATGGTGAGCTTGACCGGTTTGCCATCGACAACCAGATGCAGTATGACACTGCGATCCATGACAATCTCGACAGCAAGACATTGGTGGGGATTGATTACAATCGCGATCAGAATAACGAGAGATCCCGCAACGGGACGGCAACAGCCATTGATCCGTATAATCCAGTTTATTGCGGGATTGGCTGCATCAACTTCACCAGCAGTTCGGAAACCGAAATTACTCAGGCAGCATATGGTCTTTATGCGCAGGAACAACTGACCATTGCGGATGACTGGATCGCGACGGTTGGTGGACGTTTCGATTATGTCCAAAGCGATACGGATACGATCAGTAGCGGTACAACGACTGAGCGTGATGATCACAAATATACGTCGCGTTTAGGGATGACCTACAAGGCAACCGATGAAGTGTCGATTTACGGCAACTATTCGGAATCCTTCCAGCCAGTTTATTCTAACCTGGCATCTCGTCCAGAGGGCGTAAAGCCGCAGGAGGGCACGCAGTACGAGGTCGGCGTGAAATATCAACCTGCTGAGATGGATGCGCTGTTCACGGTGGCCCTGTTTGACTTGACGCAGGAAAACGTATCACAGTCACAGCTAAGCGGTGGGAGTTACGTCTATAAGCAGATTGGTGAAATCAACTCACGCGGGGCCGAATTCGAAGGCAAGGTGTCGCTTGATGACCGTACCAACCTCACACTGGCCTATACCTATCTTGATGCAGAAATCAAAGATGATGTTGTGACGGCGAACATTGGCAACCGGCCGGAAATGGTGCCTGAGCATACGGCCTCTGCCTGGATTGATCATACGATCCCCGAACATGGTGTATTTGGCGATTTAACCTTTGGCGGTGGTTTGCGCTTCGTCGGGGCGCGTTATGGTGATAGCGCCAATGACGTTCCTATCGGGTCGCACACGGTTGCCGATGCGATGGTAAGCTACATGGTGACCGACAATGTTAGTGTTGCGGTCAATGCCACCAACCTGTTTGACCGAGAGTATATATCGTCCAATACGTTTGGCAGCCGGTATTACGGCGATGGCCGGACGGTTCTGGCGACGCTGAAATACAGCTGGTAAGTCGATATCAAGTTAAAGCAAACGGCCGCCCCGATTGTGCAAGATTATGCATGCGGGCGGCCGTTTGTCGTATGTGTTTGATGTTCTTGCGAAACCTATTCGCGGAATTTTTCACGGGCCGGGGTGCCACCGGCACCGCGCCCGCGTTTCAGGCTGGGCAGGGCCAGCATGGCCAGAACGAAAAGGCCTGTGGCCAATTTCAAATCGGGTGGGGGCATGCCCGCCGCCAGACACAGCGACACCAGCTGATAATAAATGATCGCGCCGACAAATGGGGCGAGCAACTGACGCCAGACCGATTGTTTGCCAACAACCGCCTCGCCGATCATCAGGGCCGCAAGGCCATTGATCAGGATGCCAAGGCCCATATTCACATCGGAAAAGCCCTGTGCCTGCACCATCAATGCGCCACTTGTGGCGGAAAATCCACTGGCAAGGCCGACACCGATAATGGTCGATACCCAGACCGAAATGCCCTGTGCCTCGGCCATCGCCGGGTTGGAGCCAACCGCACGCAATGCGGTGCCCTTTTCGGTTTTAAAGAACCAGTTGAGTGCGAGAAATACGCCCGCCCCAATCAGCCCGGCGATGATGATTTTGCTAACCGGGAAGCCCGGTGTGACAAAGGGTGCCCAGTTGTAAACCGTGTCAGAGCCAAAGATCGACAGGTTGGATTTGCCCATGATGCGCAGATTGATGCTGTAGAGCATCGTCATCATCAAGATCCCGGCAAGCAGGGTATGGATGCGAAACCGCAGATGAATAAGCGCTGTACAGCACCCGGCCAAAAAACCACACGCAAGGGCAGCAACAATCGCCAATGCCGGATTAACCCCGGCGGCAATCAAAACCCCGCAGACACAACCGCCCAGCGGATAGGCGCCTTCGCTGGTGAGATCGGGGAATTGCAGGGTGCGGAACGGGATCATGATCCCCATCACCACAAAGGCCAGAATAAAGCTTTGCGAGAGTGTGACTGGCACCAACGCCACGTAACTTGTGAAGGTCGAGGATATGAATTCCATCATGATCTTATGCTCCCGCCCCCAACATCATGGCGTCGGTCTTGACCGCAAAATGATCCACCAGTTTTGCCACGGTGACATTGGCTTTTTCGTCGCCGCCGATTTCCAGTTTGACGCGCCCGGCATCAAGCATGATCACCCGATGGCCGTAATCAACCGCGTGGGCCATATTGTGCGTCACCATCAATGTCGTCAGTTTAAAGGTATCAACGGCGCGCACGGTGGCCTGCATCACAAGATCAGCCGTGCGCGGATCAAGTGCGGCGGTATGTTCATCAAGCAACAATAAATCGGGCGATCCACCGACCGCCATGATCAGGGACAGTGATTGACGCTGCCCGCCCGAAAGCAATTCCACCTTGGTGTCGAGCCGGTTTTCAAGGCCGAGACCAAGGGCGGCAAGGCGGTCCTTATAGTCCGACAGACGTTTGGCATTCAGCCCGCGCGACAGGGTGCGTTTGGAACTGCGCAAATCCGCCAGTAGCATGTTTTCCGCAACGGTCATGCTGGCCGCGGTGCCCAGCATCGGGTCCTGAAACACGCGTGCGATGCGTTTGGCGCGCAGATGGACCGGCGTGTTGGTGACGTCATCGCCGTTAATGGCGATTTGGCCGCTATCAAGGGGGAGTGCGCCTGACACGGCATTGAGCATGGTGCTTTTTCCGGCCCCGTTTGAGCCGATGACAACCCCGAATTCCCCGGTTTGTAGGGTCAGGTCAAGGTTATCAAGTGCGACTTTTTCATCCGGTTGACCGGCATAAAAGACTTTTCGTGCAGATCGGATTTCAAGCATCCGTCTTCTCCTTGGGGCATTGTGCCGTCATTCGCGATGGCATAATGCCCGAATGTCATTGGCGCCGACGGGGGCGGACCCTTGCGGCGCCAATGGGTGTTCACGTCAGGGCGAAATTATTCGACAATGCAGCCGCAATCGTCAAACGATGCCGGGATTTCGATCCCGAAGGCGGCGGCAGCAGATTTTGAAATCATCGGCGCGTGGGTTTCATAGGTCGGGGCGGACGGCGGAATGTCTGCCGGTGATTTGCCGTTGAGGATTTCCGCGGCAATTTTACCTGCATTCAGGCCAACTTGCCCATAATCGACCGAGAAACTGGCCGGGACGGTGCCGTTGGCAACCGCGGAGCTGTCAGAATTGACAATCGGAACACCGATCTGGCGGGCAGCAGCCGACACGGCTGCAATCGCAGGCTGGATCAGGTTGGATGCCGGGGTATAGATGACATCGGCCTTACCCGCGACCGATGTGATGCGTTGCAAGATGTCATTGACGTTATCAATGCCAACCGAAACGACGCTAAAACCGGCGGCCGGTGCGAGTTCTTTGACCTTTTCAAGCAGGGCAACGTCGTTGGCCTCACCCGGGTTGTAGGGGATGGCAAGACGTTTGGCATCGGGCAGGAGTTTGCGGGTGAATTCGAGAACTGCTGCGATGTCCTGTAGATCCGAAGCGCCGGTCATGTTGGTGTCACCAGCGTCCCACGACGGGACAAGCTTGGCAGCAACCGGGTCGGTTACGGCGGAAAATACGATGGGAATGTCTGAACCGGCCAAAATCTGTTTGGCGATCTGGGAAACCGGGGTGGTTACGGTATAGATCAGTTTTGGATTTTCGGCCTGCAACTTCGTGATCATCTGGGGCACCAGAGATGCGTCAAAGTTGGTGTGGCTTTCGGAATAGGTGACATCGGTGCCTTCGACAAAGCCGTTTTCGGCCATGGCTTCCTTAAAGCCCGCAATCGCGGCATTGAGCTGCGGATGCTCGCCAAAGTTGGCGATGCCGACCTTGATGGTGTCGGCCGATGCGCTGCTGATTGATGCAAAAAGGCTACCGGCGACGACCAGTCCGGAAAGGAGGCCGGTTTTATTGATCTTCATTCTGAGAAACTCCCTGATTTGCGTGGACCGGCACTTTTGGTGGCCAGTCTCGTCTGCGGATCATGCGAAGTTCCGGTGGGGGCGTCAACAAGATGTATGATTGAAATGCGCTTACACGTTACGCAAACGCCCGGCTTGAGATCGAAACCGAATTGCCCGCCGGGTCTTTCATGTTGGCAAAGCAATAGCCGTCTGCCTGATGGAGTGGCCCGACCTTGATGCCGCGTTCCAGCAAATTACTGCGGGTATGTTCGACGTCGCGCACGTCAAATACCAGCTTGATCAGCGACTGGCCGTTGCGCTGTCCCTTTCCCGCCTGATGGAGCATCAGGATGAGACCGCCATCAGGTGCGATCAGTTCAAGAATTCGATCCCCGTCTTTTTGGGAGGGCTGATAGCCAAAGTGATCGGCATAGAACTGCGCCATCGCATCAATATTCTTGCAATAGATCACAATGCGGTTGCATGGGCCGGGCGAGAACGGGGGCATGGTGGGCTCTGTCTTAACCACCATTTGGCGCCTGATAGACCGTAACACCATTCACCACAATGCGGCCATCGGCCAGAAGCCGCGTGCCATACTGCGTCGTGCCGCCGGGGCCTGGTTCGCCCGATGCCAGTCCATTGACGGCAAATGGAACAAGCGCGCCCAGAAGGGTCGGGCTTTCAGGGGTGCCAATCAAATTTTGCAAAAGGTCCTTGCCCAGAAGGTTGAAGTCCATTTCGCCGGTAAAGCCATATCGGGCGGCATGTTGGGCCAGAAGTTCACCTGTGCCAAGTGCCTCAAGACCGCGTGATTCAATATAAAATTCATCGATTTTGACCGGGGCACCATTATCGGCGGCCTTTTGCCAAAGCGCATTGCCGATTTGCTTGCGGGCCATACGCGGGGCGGTGCCGGTCAGCATATCAAGGAAGCCTTTTTCAATGATCGGCTTGGCCTCGGTCCAGGGCAGGCCTTCGCTGCTGCTTTTGATGCGCACGGTGCGCGGCTGCAAAAGGCTGGGCAGCCATAAGCCATCATGGGCGTAATCAAGGTGGGTTTCACCGTTGTCGCCGGGATAGACAATCAGGCTGGCGGCCTTGGACGAGCCGCGCTTTTCCCGGTTTGCCCCGGTCCATTCCGCACTTTGCCACGAAACACGGGCTTGTTGGGGCAGCCATTGCAGCACAAGGCCGTTCATCAGCCAGTGTTTGCGCGTGACCGGTTCATCACCAATCAAAAAGTCGGCAAACCCGTCAAAGGTTACCGGGGCATTTTTCACGGTGTCCCAGCGAAGATACCCACCGGCATTGCGCATGGTGAGATCGCGTTGGTCCGAGGTTGCCTCGGCATTCATTTTTGCGCGTTCGGGCAGTTTGATGTCCAGATCGACCTGATTGGCCTGATCTGTGTCACGGACAGTGACATGGACGCCATTCATGCTTAGCGTTCGCGGAGTGGAATAGCCGCTCAGGCCCAGCGAGATGTCATCATAGGTCAGCGCTGCGGCACCATCGGATGTGAGCGTGGCATCCGACAGGGTTGCTGAAATGCCGCTTTGCATCAGGATGGCATCCATGACATCGCGTGCTTTATCGGTGGTGATGGCCTGTGCCTGCACTGTTAAGGCAGGCAGGGAAAGTGCCCATAAGCCAATCAATGAAAAAGCCGTACGAATGCGCATGCAGATATCTCCGTTGCGGGCCCGTTGCCGGGGTTTGCAGGGCTGGCGTGGCATGAAGGGTGTCCATACCGGCCCAAAAGCGTTGCCCTAACGTTTACCTCAATTTTGGTAATCATAGGGCAGATATTGCGCAACGGATCACTCTAACTGACAGGATGCTGACAGGATGCTGACAGGATGCTGTCAGGAGGGGGGCTTTAGGATCGGGGATATCAAGTCGCTGACCAGCAGGGGATGGTCAGTTTTTATCATCCGCTGTTTTGCGGTAATTTTCACTGCCGACACCACATAAGAAGACCTCAACCGCACGTAAAACGCGTTTTTCGATCTCGGCGTTACTATATGTTGGGGGATCAATCATTTTGAGGATCTGTTTTTGCCAGTCGCCAATGATCATCGCATTGAACAATTCGGCATCGTGAACCGGATCATCAACCACAATGTGACCAAGGTCATGTTGGCGTCGCAGATACCGGGACAGGCGTGCCCGCGTGCTATCGGGGCCGACTTTCATAAACTTCTCAACCAAAGGTATAAAATGTTGGCCTTCAGAAAACAGAATCTGCGTGAAGCGAATGGCTTCCTCGGTTAGTATCTTTTTGGCCAGTTTTTTACCGAAGTCTGTCAGGGCGTCACGGGGAGGGAGATCGGATTCAAGCGAAATATGAAGCTCTGCGGAAAACTCGATGCATTGCTCTTCCATCACGGCAGCGAGCAAGCCATCCTTTCCGCCAAAAGCTTCGTACACAGTGGTGCGCGAACCGCCAGAACGGGAAATAACGTCATTAAGCGTCACACCAGAGAACCCTTTTTCAAGGAGGAGTTCCCATGCCGCGTCCATCATGGCACGGCGGCGTGCAGACCTTCTAGAGGACTGGTTTTCTTGCTTTTCCGATGTTTCTTTCATCGTTTCCAATTCGTTTGTTATTGGCTCTTGATCGTGCAGTGCACAATGTGTACTGTACCGTACAGTATTTTGAAATGCAACGGCAAAGCGCGTGGTATGCTTTGCTGACGGGACTTAGAAGGAACAGCAATTTGTCCATGCGAACTTGTTTAAAATTTGCGAGCGTCGCAGCGCTTACCCTTATGGTAGCTGCTTGTAGCGAGCAAAATGAAGGTGGTCAGCAACAGGCCAATGCGCAACCGCAGGCAACACCGGTTGGCACCGTAACCCTTGAAGCGCAGACTGTCGGGCTGGTCGAAGAAATGCCGGGCCGTACCGTTGCTTTCCGTAAGGCGGACATCCGTCCGCAGGTTGATGGCATCATCAAGGAGCGCAACTTTACCGAAGGCGGTATCGTTGAAGCCGGCCAGCAACTTTATATGATTGATCAGGATGTTTATCTGGCCCGGGTTGATGCCGCACAGGCAGAACTTTCGCGCCAGCGTGCAAGTCTTGATCAGGCTGTTAAAACCCGTACGCGCTATGACCCGCTGGTGAAATCCCAGGCGGTCAGCCGTCAGACCTATGACGACGCGGTTTCCGCCGAGGCACAGGGCAAGGCCGCAGTTGCGTCCGCCCGTGCGGAGCTTGAACAGGCCCGGATTGATCTTGCATACACGACGGTGACCGCACCGATTTCCGGTCAGATCAGTTCATCGGATTATTCCGAAGGCTCGTTGGTGACCGCCAATCAGGCCGCCAAACTGACCACGATTACCCAGCTTGATCCGATTTATGTCGATGTGACGCAGGCCGGTGGCCGTCTGCTTAAAATCAAGCAGGCTGTCAAAAACGGCCGGATCAAGGGTGTCGATGCCGGTAATATCGAAGTGTCACTGATCATTGATGCGACCGGTGCGGAATATCCGCAAAAAGGAACTTTGCAGTTTTCTGACGTAACGGTGAATGAAACCACCGGCACCGTTCGGTTGCGCGCAGTCTTCCCGAACCCGGATGGCACACTTCTGCCGGGCATGTTTGTTCGTGGTCAGGTGCGTCAGGGGCGTCTTGAAGGGGCCTTCCTCGTCCCGCAGAAAGCTGTGATGCGCCGTCCTGATGGCACGGCATATTCTTATGTCGCTGTCGATGGAAAAGTCGTGTCAAAGGACCTTCAGATCGAACAATCGCAGGGTGAAAACTGGCTGGTTTCTGCTGGTCTGGAAGATGGCGATCAACTGATTGTTGACGGTATCCAACGCATTGGACCGGGTGCCGCTGTCGCGCCGCAGCCGGTCGAGACTGCCGCCGACGATGGATCGGCTAAACCCGCCGATGACACCGCCAAAGCCGCCGAATAGGGACGTATTCAATGGCAAAATTCTTTATTGACCGCCCTGTCTTCGCCTGGGTTATCGCCTTGGTGATTATGTTGGCGGGGGGACTTTCGTTGTGGCAATTGCCCATCGAGCAGTACCCGTCTATTGCACCGCCATCTGTCGAGATTTCGGCAAACTATCCGGGTGCGTCCGCCGAGACAGTCGAAAACACGGTCACACAGGTGATCGAACAGCAGATGAACGGCATCGATTATCTGCGGTATATGTCTTCGAACTCATCGGCCAACGGTCAGGCGTCTATTTCACTGACGTTTGAACCCGAAGCAGACCCCGATATCGCACAGGTTCAAGTGCAGAACAAACTGCAAGGGGCGATGTCGTCGCTGCCAAGCGAAGTGCAGCAGCAGGGTGTCACGGTTACCAAATCATCGGGATCGTTCCTGATGGTTGTTGGCTTTGTATCGGGCGACGGGTCGATGTCGGCTGAAGATCTGTCTGACTTTGTGGTCTCCACGGTCGAAGATCCGCTTGCCCGTGTGAATGGTGTTGGCTCGGTTCAGGTGTTTGGCGCACAGCACGCGATGCGCGTCTGGCTCGATCCGAACAAGATGATTTCCTATAACATGACGGTTTCGGACGTCAGTTCGGCAATCCAGTCGCAGAACACCGAAGTCACCGCCGGTCAGATTGGCGGTGCGCCGTCCGTCCCCGGTCAGCAGATCAACGCGACCATCACCGCACAAAGCAAACTGCAAACGGTTGATGAATTCGCCAACATCCTGCTGAAGGTCAATACCGATGGATCGCAGGTGCGTCTTGGCGACGTTGCCCGCATTGAAATCGGTGGCGAAAGCTATGAGGTTGTTGCGCGCTACAATGCGCAGTCCGCAACCGGTATCGGGATCAACCTTGCTACCGGTTCCAATGCCCTTGATACCGCCGAGGCCGTCAAAGCCCGTTTGGCAGAACTCAAACCGTTCTTCCCGGCGGGTGTCGAAATTGTCTATCCGTACGACACCACCCCGTTCGTCGAAGTATCGATCGAGGAGGTGGTTCGCACCCTGTTTGAGGCGATTGTTCTCGTCTTCCTGGTGATGTTCCTGTTCCTGCAAAACTGGCGGGCAACCCTGATCCCGACGATTGCGGTGCCGGTGGTTTTGCTGGGTACGTTCGGTATTCTTGCTGCGTTTGGCTATTCGATCAACACGCTGACCATGTTTGCCATGGTTCTGGCCATCGGCCTTCTGGTCGATGACGCGATTGTTGTGGTCGAAAACGTCGAACGTGTGATGCATGAAGACGGGCTTCCGCCGCGCGAAGCAACGCGGAAATCCATGAGTCAGATTACCGGTGCCTTGATTGGTATCGCGCTGGTTCTCTCAGCCGTGTTTGTACCGATGGCATTCTTTGCCGGGTCTACGGGGGCGATTTATCGCCAATTCTCCATCACGATTGTGTCGGCTATGGCACTGTCGGTTGTGGTGGCAATTGTTCTGACACCGGCATTGTGTGCGACGATGCTTAAACCATCGCACGCGGATCCGAGCGCAAAGAAAGGTCCGTTTGGCTGGTTTAACCGTGGCTTTGATAAGACCAACCGGTTCTATCAGGGCAGTGTAGACCATGTCGTGCACCGCAAATGGCGCTATCTGTTTGTCTATGTCATTCTGGTTGGTGGTCTGGCGGCGTTGTTCATGCGCCTGCCCGGATCGTTCCTTCCTGAAGAAGATCAGGGCATCATGTTCTCGATGGTTCAGCTTCCCGCTGGTGCCTCGCAGGAACGTACGGTTGGCGTGCTCAAAAAGCTCGAAACCCACTTCATGGAAGCGGAAAAGGAAAACGTCAACGGTATCTTCACCGTTGCAGGCTTCTCGTTCGCCGGGAGTGGTCAGAACGCCGGTATTGCCTTTGTCAACATGAAGGACTGGTCGGAACGTACGCGTCCTGATCAGGCTGTTGGTGCGGTGATTGGCCGTGCCTATGGTGCGTTTGCTCAAATCCGTGAGGCAATGGTGTTTGCCTTTGCGCCGCCGGCCATTGTTGAACTTGGCACGGCAAACGGCTTTGACCTGCAGCTTGTTGATCGTGGCGGTATTGGCCATGACGCCCTGATGGCGGCCCGAAACCAGCTTCTGGGGATGGCGGCACAGGATCCGCGCGTTGTGGGTGTTCGTCCGAACGGCCTCAATGACATGCCGCAGTTCAAGATCAATATTGATCAGGAAAAGGCAAGTGCGCTTAACGTTGATCTGGCCGATGTGAACCGTACGCTGGCAGCAGCGTGGGGGTCGAGCTACGTCAACGACTTCATCGAAAACGGTCGGATCAAAAAGGTCTATATGCAGGCAGATGCGAAATACCGCATGATGCCGGAAGATCTTGATTTCTGGTACGTCCGCAACGGCTTGGGCGAAATGGTGCCGATCTCGGCATTCTCGTCGACCCAGTGGGATTATGGCTCACCCCGTCTTGAACGTTTTAACGGCTTGTCGTCGCTGAACATTCAGGGATCGGCACCTCCGGGTGTGGCATCGGGCGATGCGATGCTGGCGATGGAAGAAATGGTTGCCAAGCTTCCGGGCGGTATCGGCCTTGAGTGGCAGGGACTGTCCTATGAGGAACGCGAAGCAGGCGAGCAGGGACCGGCATTGTATGCGCTGTCGATGATTGTCGTCTTCCTGTGCTTGGCTGCTTTGTATGAAAGCTGGGCAATCCCGATTTCCGTGATGATGGTCGTGCCTTTGGGCGTTCTTGGTGCCGTGATCGCAGCCTTGCTGCGTGGGTTGCCAGATGACGTTTATTTCCAGGTTGCGATCCTGACCACGATTGGTTTGTCGGCCAAGAACGCCATCCTGATTGTCGAGTTCGCCCGCGAACTTTACGATCAGGGCATGGGGCTTCTTGAGGCAACGGTCGAAGCCGCACGTCAGCGTCTGCGTCCGATCATCATGACGTCGATGGCCTTTACACTTGGTGTTGTGCCATTGGCGATCAGTACCGGTGCGGGTGCGGCTGCGCGTGTTGCAGTTGGCACCGGGGTGCTGGGCGGGATGATTGCGGCGACGTTGCTTGCGATCTTCTTCGTGCCGCTGTTCTTCGTGCTGATTGTCGGGACCTTTGCCAAAAGCCGTTCGAAACGCGGTGATGTCAAGGCTGCCCACGAACATCCGGCTGAATAAAATTCAGGGCCGGTCTTATTAAGACCGGCCCTGAAAGGCATCGCGCCGTGACGGTGCAGATATTTAAATCTGCATGATCCCCCGACCCCGCCGTTGCGCGTGCGAAAGAAAGGGCCGATGCAAACGCATCGGCCCTTTTGTTTTGACCCTATCCAAAAGAGCCGTCAAGCAGCTTTTGGATAGGCCGGAGGATCAATGAGCAACCCGTGGGGCCTAATACCCCGGATTTACTTTAGTTTTTACTGATTTCGTCAAGTGCCTGACGCTGGGTGTGCATCATGTGGAAAATGGCGTATCGACGGTCATGGTCCGCCTTGGCCGTTGGGTCGGGGGCGTAGGATGTTTCGTTGCCCGCCATTTTGCGTGCCGCCTTTGCAAGGCCGTCGATGCCATCGGCATCATCAAGCGCACCCGCCGCCAGCATGGCCGACCCCAGCAATACAGGTTCCTGACAATCAGACATCACAACCGTGCATCCGGTGACATCGGCATAAAGTTTGACCAGAACGGCACTTGCCGTATGTCCGCCGCTTAGGTGGATGTGGGTGATGTCATATCCGGTGTCATTTAGCGCATCGATGATGTGGCGCGTACCATAGGCAATCGCACAGGCGGTTGCCCAATACAGCTTTAAAAAGCTTTCTTCGCTTTGATCAAGTGTCAGCCCGGAAATCACGCCAAGTGCTTCGGGGTCGGCCAGTGGCGACCGGTTGCCATGAAAATCAGGCAAAACATGAAGTCGCGGCGCCAGATCGGTTTGATGCCCCATCATCGGCAACAGCTTTTCACCGGCCAGCTTATGCGCGTCTCGGCCCATGTCATGGGAAAACGGATGCATCGCAACAATGTGGTCAAGTAACGCGCCCGTGGCCGACTGCCCGCCTTCGTTCAGCCAAAGCCCCGGTGCAATCGCACCAAAATACGGCCCCCAGACGCCTTTAATAAAGCGCGGTTCGGATGATAGTGCCATGTGGCAGGTTGATGTACCGGCAATCATCGCAAAATGCTGATCAAGGTTGCCATCAAGATATTCGCCAAGTGTGCCAAGTGCACCGGCATGGGCATCAATCAATCCGGCCCCAACCACGCAATTTGTCGTCAGACCAAGATCATTCGCACCTTGTTGCGACAGCGTGCCGATCCGGTCGCCAACCGCAAGCGCCTTGGTATCGATCCCGGTTTTTTTGTTGAAATCATCAAGGCCAATAACCGACAGAAAGTCACGATCCCAAGGATCATCCTGATGGGCAAGGTGGGTCCATTTGCACGTTACTGTACAACATGACCGCGCGGTGTTGCCGGTTGCGCGAAATGACAGGAAATCGGCCAGATCATAGGCCGCACCCATCTTGTTCCAGTGATCAGGGTGGTGGCGTTTAAGCCACATCAGTTTGGGCACTTCCATTTCCGGGGACATGGTGCCACCGATATATTCAAGGACCCGTGACCCGGTGGCGGTGCATTCCTCAGCCTCGCGCACCGCACGGTGATCCATCCAGACAATGACATCCCAGTTATCTGGCCCATTCGGGGTCACGCCAAGCGGGCGGTTGTCCTGATCGCGGACGACCAGTGAACAGGTCGCATCAAACCCGATGGCGGCAATCTGGTCGGCGGAGGAGGCCGATTGGGCCATGGCATCACGAACCGATTGGCAGACGGATTGCCAGATATTTTCCGAATCCTGTTCGACAAAATCGGGCTTTGGACGGTTCATGGCAATCGGGTGGGCTGCACTTCCAAGCAGCTTGCCATTGGTATCAAAGACACCTGCGCGCGCACTTCCGGTGCCAACATCCACACCAATAAAACGGGTTTCGTTGTGGCTCATGTGGGTCTTTTTCCTCCGCTTTTCCCGGCTGACAGACGTTTTGACGGCCGCCGGTTATTCTTTTGGTTTGGCATTTGGCAGCTGATTTGATCAAAAGTTCAGTTAATGGTCAAATGTTCATTTTTGTTGACGGTTAATCGGATCATTCGATAGGCTGATGGCAATCATATAAATGTAACAAGCCAGGTTTAACATGGCCTCAGAAAATGAGACTGGAAACGGTACTGGAAACGAGACTGTAAACGATCAGGCAAGTGGATCTGTTCCTTCGGGGGCAGCGATCCGAGAGCTGTTTGCTGATTGTGATGCCGTTCTGTTTGATTGCGACGGCGTTCTTGTCAACAGCGAGCCGATCTCGCTTGCGACACTTGTCGATGTGCTTGCCCATTTTGGCGCGCCATTGACATTGGCGGAAGTCGCCGCCCGCTTTACCGGGCGGTCAAGTTCAGCCCCGATTGATCATATTCGCGATGAAACCGGCAAGGACATTCGCGATCAGTTCAAGCCGTTTTACTATGACCTGCTGTTTGCCCGCTATGATCATGAACTTGTTAAAATCGACGGGATTGATAGCGTTCTGGCGGCGTTGAAAAAACGTCAGCTTGGATTTTGCATTTCATCAAGCAGTTCCATCGAACGTCTGGGAAAAACCATGGATGTCACCGGACTTGGTCCGTGGTTTGACGGGCGGATTTACAGTGCCGACTTTGTTGCCAACGGCAAACCGGCACCGGACCTGTTTTTATATGCCGCCGATGACATGGGGTATGCTCCCAATCAGGCTATTGTTGTTGAAGATTCCGTTGCCGGTGTGACGGCGGCCGTTGCTGCGGGCATGAAATGCATCGGCTTTGTTGGCGGTGGCCATTATGCCGATGATCGGGCAAGGGCAGCCACCCGGCTTTATGACGCCGGGGCGGATATTGTGCTGTCCGATATGATGGAACTTTCCAATGCCCTTGGTGAAGCTTAACTGCGCTATCTGAAGCTACCCCATTCCTGAGCACTTGGATTTGGGAGTGCAGCCTTATCGCTGGGTCAGAAGTTTCTGATAGCGGGTTTGGCTTTGGCTAAGATGGGCGCGCATTGCTTTGCGCGCACTGTCATCATCACGCGTTGCAATGGCATCATAGATGCAGCGATGCTCCCCCAATATCATCTGCATATAGTTTTTCTGATCTTCGACTTCGGGCGGGCGGCGGCGAAGCTGCGCGCGCGGGATGGTTTTGTCGCCAAGATGTTCAAGAAACTCGGCATAACGGCGGTTGTTGGTGGCCGCGGCAATCGCACGGTGGAATTCAAAATCGGCCAGTTCCGTTGGTTCGCCCCGGGTGGCGGCATCTTCCATCTTTTGCATGGCTTCATAGATTTTTGCCTGCTGTGCGGCCGAGCTTCGGGTGCAGGCAAGGCCAGCGGCCTCGATCTCGACCGCCATGCGCAGTTCGAGGACTTCGAGAACGTCAGATACCTGTGCGTAGTCGACTGCAAAAATCGATTTGTCATCGCCACGCGGTTCGGGGGAGAGGACAAACACACCGGCCCCTTGGCGCGGTTCAAGCAATCCATCGGCCTTAAGTGCCGCGATGGCTTCGCGGACCACGGTTCGGCTGACGCCAAATGTCTGGGTCAGGACCGGTTCGGTCGGCAGTTTGCTGCCCGGTTCGCGCTGGCCGCTTTCAATTTCATGGCGCAGGCTTGCAATGACCTTTTCGGTCAGCGAAACTTTGCGGGGCGTGTTTGACGCACGGGTCTTGTTCATTTTGCGTGTCCGGTAAATCCGGTGTAAAGACAACCGGATGTAAAATGACGGTCTGACGTTAATCTTTGCTTGGCGTGATTTGTTTTACCATCTTCAAATAGTCGAACGTTGTTGGTGATGTAAAGTCATCATATGATTTTTAAACAGAATAAAGGCATTTGCCATGTCCAAAAGGGACGCGCCGGAATATCGTTGGAACAGTGGACCTTTCCAGATCGGGATCGTGCCACAAGGTGGTGCGATATCGCGGATCGACTGGGTGCGTCCCGATGGTAATGGCACGATCAACCTGTTGCGTCCGGTCACCGATCAGGCGCTTAAATCTGGAAACCCGTCTTCTTTGGGCTGTTTCCCGATGGTGCCCTTTGCCAATCGACTGGCATTTTCGCAGTTTGAATTTGATGGCCGGATTGTCAATGTCCCGGCCAACCGCCCGCCCAGCCCGCATGCCATTCACGGGTTTGGTCGTGGATCAGAGTGGAAAATCGAACGCCCGACCGTCGATACCTTGCGGCTCAATCACAAGCATGACGATCCCAGCAGCGGGTTTGTCTATGTTGCCTGGCAGGAGTTCAAAGTCACGCAGGACGATGTGACGATTGAAATCGGTGTGCGTCATCTTGGCCGAACGCCCATGCCCTATGGCATCGGATTGCACCCGTGGTTCCCCGGTGGCGAGGACGCATCGGTCGCATTTGTCGCGGCTGATTGTTTTTCCACTGACGACGATATGTTGCCGACCACACGCACCGTGATCGACCTTGGTCGGGATTTCTCCGACGGTAAAATGATCCGCCATCATATGGGGCTGGATGTGCATTATTCCGGCTGGGAGGGCGAGGCCGAAATGATGTGGGATAATGCGGGGTATCGTTTGCATCTGTCGGCCAGTGACAGTTTATCTAACCTGCAATTTTACATCCCCGAAGACGGCAAGACATTCTGTGTCGAGCCGGTATCACATGTGCCCAATGTCCATAATCATCCCGAATTCAAGGAACTTGGCGATGTGATGGTTCTTGATAAAAATGAAACATTGATTGGTGCTATGACACTGACCCCAAGCCTGATTGAACGTCCCGACAGTGGTCTTGTTGATGACGATGATATCGGTGTTGCGCCAAACCGTGATTATTCACTGGTGGATTGATCGGTACGAACGGCCCTTTACCCGCCTGTCATTTGCCGATAAAACTTACAAGTGAAAATGACAAGATAACAAGTTCAATAGGGGTGGTTCGGGGGATGAACGGTTTGCAACTCAAACTTCAAAAGCGTGAAAAACTTGCAGACCAGCTTTATGGTCAGATCTTGGAACAGATTGTTTCTGGCAATCTGGGCGAGGGGACCAAGCTTCCGTCCGAGAACGAGATTTGCGCATCCTTTGGCGTGTCGCGCCCGGTTGTGCGCGAAGCCTTGCGCAAGCTCCAGTCGGACGGGTTGGTGTATGCCCGCCAAGGGGTCGGATCATTTGTCAAACGCCGCCCCCCGCAAGGGTTGATCGACTTTGGTGGCGTCAGTGATGTTGCAGGGTTGTTGCGCTGTTTTGAAGCCCGCATTGCGATTGAGGGCACCACGGCGCGCATGGCGGCCAACCGTGCCAGCCTGCGCCATCATCGTGACATTCAGAACGCCTTGAAAATGCTTGAAGATGGCATCGCCGCAGGCGATATCGCCGACAAGGCCGATCTTGATTTTCACATGACGATTGCGCGCGCCAGCGGCAATGAAATCTTTGTCACCATTCTCACATCCCTGCATGACGTCATGAGCAAAAGTATGATGGTGGCGTTGAACATCACGCGCGGTGGATCGAAAGAACGTGCGCAAAAAGTGCTCAATGAACATCGTCAGATTTATGATGCGATTGTCGGTGGGGATGGCGATAGTGCCGAGCTTTTGATGCGCTATCATTTGCATCAGGCCCGCCAGCGCGTCACCGATCACGCCCGCGATATTTAGGCGACATTTCGCCGCGCAACACGGGCTGGATATCTTAGAAAATCAGGTCGTATATTATGTTTCGCGGCGTCAAAAGCACGGTGCGCGACGGCAAACTGCGGTCTGTTTTTTCCGTCCGGCTTGTTAGCTCCCCTGTAAATAAAAATTGCTAATTTTGTTGACAAGCTCGGGGTGCCCCGGCAAACCGGATGGCGTCAATGTGATATGATGAATTTCCGGGGAGGGAACAGATGTCAGGTGTAACTGGCGGGCTCAACGAGCCGCGCATTCTGCTTGATGAGACATTTACACTGGGCGAATGCCCGAACTGGGACGCTGCGAATAACCGGCTGTATTGGACTGACATCCTTGATGGTGCGCTTCATGCGCTTGATGTCGAAACCGGCGCGCGCAAGACGTGGAAGTTCGAAAGTGAACTGGGCTGTTTTGGTTTGACCGATCAGGGCCGCATCATCGTCGCACTGCGCAAGGATATCATTTTCCTTGATCCGCAGACGGATGTGCGCACGCCACTGGCGCGGATCGAGGATGGCATTCACAGCCGCACCAACGATGGCAAGATCGGCCCGGACGGGGCGTTCTGGGTTGGGACGATGGATGACAATGCTGACAAGCAGGCGATTGCATCGCTCTATCGCATCACCGCCGATGGCACCGTTGACGAGAAAATCACAGGTTTCAAGATTTCCAACGGTCTTGCATGGTCGCCGGATGGCGCAAAAATGTACCATTCGGACTCCCGTGGTCCATGGGTCAATCGCTGGGACTTTGATGCGAAGACCGGCGCAATTGCCAATTGTGAGCGGTATCTTGATCTTGATGATACGCTGGGGCGTCCGGACGGTGGTGCTGTTGATATGGAAGGTTGCTATTGGTCGGCGGGTGTGTCGGCAGGTAACCTGAACCGGTTTGCCCCGGATGGCACATTGTTGCTGTCAATCGCGATGCCGATGCCCAACCCGACCATGCCGTGCTTTGGCGGGCCGGATATGAAAACGCTCTATGTCACCAGCCATCAGGAAAATTACAGCGCGGAAAAACGTGCGGAGTTCCCCGATGCGGGCAAGATCGTGACATTGCGTGTTGATGTGCCGGGTGTGCCGGTGCATCGCTTTGTTGAGGCAAGCTAAAACGCCAGCGCGCAAGACGTGCAAAGATATCAAAATAAAAGGCCATGCAGGCAATGCTGCATGGCCTTTGTCGGTTCTGTGTGCGGTTCTGAAATAATCAGACTTTTGCAATCTCGGCTGTGACCGTTCCCAACCCGTCAAAGATGGCTTCGATTTTGCCATGCGGGCTGATGGTTGGAGTGGCACAGGCGCCGGTTGTGATGACATCGCCGGGTTTCAGCGCCTTACCACGTTTGGCAAGGAAGTTCACAAGATATGCCAAGCCATTAAAGATTTCCGGCCAGGCAGCGGGATCGCTGTTGGTCGCAAGGATTTCGCCGTTGCTTTTGGTGGTGACGGTGCCGCCGATAAAGTTCATATCGCGCCAGTTTTCAATTTCCGCACCCAGCACGAAATAGCCGGTTGAGTTCAAATCAGCCAGAGTTTGCATTGGGTTTTGTTTTTCATGAAAGCGCCGGTCGGCGATCTCAATCGCCAGATGCACGCTTTTGATGTGATCAAGGATGCTGTCTGGCGTGGTGCCTGCTGCGGGGCTACTTGCCATGACCACGGCAATTTCCGCTTCGATGTTGGGGAAATGCAGGTCGTTGGTGGTCAGATACGCACCGTCGCCAAGGATACGCCCATCGAGCAGCGGGCCAATCAGCGGGCCGTCACTTCCGATTTTTTCCTGTGCCGCGCGGGTGGCGACGGCAATTTTCCAGCCGGCCTGTTTGGCGCCGGTCTGTTTCAGGGTTTCATTCTGAATGTCATAGGCCGCGTCAAAACAGTCGGGGGCAAGATCGGCTGGCAACGGATCAATCAGTTGGTGCGCGGTAAA
Source organism: Thalassospira sp. GB04J01 (assembly GCF_000751115.1). Taxonomy (NCBI): domain Bacteria; kingdom Pseudomonadati; phylum Pseudomonadota; class Alphaproteobacteria; order Rhodospirillales; family Thalassospiraceae; genus Thalassospira; species Thalassospira sp. GB04J01. The sequence goes on from NZ_CCDX020000017.1 coordinate 68,766, forward strand.
GGCGGTGGCAAGGATGCGGCTTGCCTCGGTGATGTTGGTCATTCCAGTTGTTCTCGCTGTTTTCGCTGTTTCTTCAGGGCGTTGCGGGGTGACGGAGCTTAAAGGGAATCGACCTCAAAGTCATCATACCAATTTATCCGATTCGGGCGATTAACGGTAAAATTTCAGTCATCATACCAAAGTAGAATGGCCCTAAACCCGCTGAAAATACCGCAAATTTCAAGGTATTCTGCGTTGGAATAGATATCTTGGTAATATGTTTGACAAAGTAATATGATGAATTTATAGATTCGTCATAGTTATTACGCCGTATTAAAGAATTGAAGGACCGTTGATGCATTATCTTGAGATGAAAAAGGCGATTGGCGCCGGGTTATTATCCTTTCCGGTGACGCCTTTTGACGCGCAGGGCGCGCTTGATCTTGCGACCTATCGCGAACATGTCGGCTGGTTGTCGCAATTCCCGGCAACGGCATTGTTTGCCGCAGGCGGCACCGGGGAATTCTTTTCCCTGACCCCGGCCGAGGTTGTTGAAACTGTTCGTGCGGCCAAGGAAGTTGCCGGTGATACACCGATCATTGCCGGGTGCGGTTATGGCACGGCGATGGCGGTTGAACTCGCACAGGCATGTGAAAAGGCCGGTGCGGACGGATTGCTGTTGTTGCCGCAATATCTGATCGGGGCCGAACAGATCGGTATGTATGAACGGGTCAAGGCGGTCTGTGATGCGGTCGATATCGGGGTGATTGTCTATAACCGCGATAATTCGATCCTTTCGGCTGAGACGCTTTCGAAGTTGTGCGATGTCTGTCCGAACCTTGTCGGGTTCAAGGACGGTCACGGCAACATCGAAATGGTGACTAAGGTCTGCACCACGATGGGCGATCGTCTGTCTTATATCGGTGGGATGCCGACCGCAGAAGTTTTTGCCAAGGCCTATAAGGCAGCGGGCATGACGACCTATTCATCGGCAATTTTCAATTTTCTGCCGCAACAGGCGCTGGAATTCTATGACGCATTGACGCGTGATGACCATGCCACCATGGACCGGATCACGATGGATTTCTTCTATCCGTATCTTGATATCCGTAACCGTGGACGGGGCTATGCCGTTTCAATCGTCAAGGCGGGCATGCGCGTCATCGGGCGCGATACCGGTCCGGTGCGCAGTCCATTGACGGACCTGAGCGTCGAAGAACACGACATGCTGGCGGAGGTCATCCGCAAGGCGTTTGGCGATGGGGCTTTGCGCGCGGCCTAGGTCAGGGGCGGGTCCGTTGGTTTAACGGGCCCTTCCTGTTATCCCGGCAGGTGGTTCTGTCGGGGTAGCTATTTGTGACACCACAATAACAATCGGTGCGCAGGAAACGACGGCGGGACTATTAGACTAGTTGTTAATTAACCTTGGACTTGTCGTTACAAGTGACAAATTGTAAGGTTCGCTAACAACAAAAGTTCCTTTTAGGGAAAACAAGGCTTTAACGTACCACGACAAAAAGTCACGGGAGGACTCCAATGAACAACTTTTTGAAAACCACGACTCTTACGATTGCGGCAGCGGCCGTATCGGTCGCACTTGCATCCGGTGCACAGGCCAAAGAATGGCGCGGCTGGAACATTCATCCGCCAGAATATCCGGTTTCGACTGGCATGGAAGAATTTGCCAAGATCATCAATGAAAAATCCGGTGGCGACCTTGAAGCCAAGGTTTACCACGGCGGCGTTCTGGGCGATCAGCCTGATGCGATCCAGCAGGTGCGTCTTGGTGGTCTGGACTGGGCTGTATTCAATCTCGGCCCGCTGGGTGAAGTGGCTCCCGAAGCAAACGTTGTTTCGCTGCCTTTCATCTTTAAAAACGTCGATGCCATGCACAAAGTCATGGACGGTCCGGCTGGTCAGCAGATTGCCGATGGCCTGATCGAAGCTGGCTTGCAGCCGCTCGGCTGGTATGATTCAGGTGCACGTTCGTTCTATAACACCAAGCACCCGATCAACACGCCAGAAGACCTTAAAGGCCTTAAATTCCGTGTGATGAGCAACGATCTGTATGTTCAGATGGTCGCAGCCCTTGGTGGCAACGCAACCCCGATGGCATACGGCGAAGTTTACCAGTCGCTGAAAACCGGTGTGATTGACGGGGCGGAAAACAACTATCCGTCCTATGACAGCTCGGGCCATTTTGAGGCAGCGAAATACTACTCAGTTACCCAGCACCTGATCCTGCCGGAGTGCCTGTGCATCAATAAGGCGCTTTATGACAGCCTGTCGGACGATGAAAAGAAAATCGTCCAAGAAGCAGCAGATGCATCGGTAACGGTACAGCGTGCTGCCTGGGCAGAACGTGCTGAACAGTCCAAGCAGAAAGTCATTGATGCCGGTATCGAAGTCAACGAAATCGCTGACAAAGCGGCTTTCCAGGATGCAATGCAGCCTGTCTATGACGACTTTGCCAAAGCAAATCCGGATCTGGCCGATCTGGTCAAAGCCATTCAGGATGCGCAGAAATAAACCATATGTTTAAAAGCGGGGCGGCGATAACATCGTCGCCCTTCTTTGTTTTTCCTGGCTGCTGACCTTTGGTTTATTCTATTTCTGATTAATCACAATTGGGTGCAGACCCTAATCACATTCTGGCGGCGCATACATGTTTTCCAGTTTCACTAATTTGATGGACCGTCTGGGCGGTGGCATTGCCGGGGTTTTAAACCTGATCGGCGGTCTGGCCCTTGTTGCGTTGATCCCAAGTTTTGCCTGGCTTGTTTTCGGGCGCTATGTCCTTAACGAAACACCGACCTGGGTCGAACAGTTTTCGCTGATCCTGATTGTCCTGATCACTTTTCCGGTGGCGGCTGCTGGCATGCGCGATAACAGCCATTTATCCGTGTCGTTCTTTCGCGATGCCCTGCCGTCAAAGATCGCGGCGATTGTTGCGGGCATAAGCTATGCCGCGATGGCGTGGTTTGGCTATTGGATGTTGATGGGCGGGATGGATCTTGTGGCCTTTAACTGGGCCAAGAAAATGCCGATCATTCACATTTCCGATGGCTGGCGATCCGTTCCGATGGCCGTGTGCGGGGCGGGGATTGTCTTTTACAGTGTGGTCCATATCCTCAAGATCATTGCCCGTTGGAAAGCCATTTCCAAAGCCGAATTTTACCACGATGATTTGCTTAATAAGGACGCTGAATAAATGGGCATGACCATTCTTCTGGGCCTTTTTGCCATTGGTATTATCATTGGCATGCCCGTTGCCATCGCACTTGGCATTGCTGCCCTTGGGGCATTCTTCTTTGAAGGGCTGCCAACCCTGATTGCGTTTCAGCGGATCGGGTCTGGCGTCAGTGCTTTTTCGCTTTTGGCCATTCCGTTCTTTATCTTTGCCGGGGAGCTGATGCTTCATGGCGGGATTGCCAACCGGCTGGTGCAGTTTGCCACAGCATTGGTCGGCAGCCGCCGGGGCGGCCTTGGCATTGTGAACGTGTTTTCATCGATGCTGTTTGGTGGTATTTCGGGCTCAGCCGTTGCCGATACCTCCGCCCTTGGCTCGATCCTTATTCCGGTGATGAAAAAGGAAGGCTACCGCGCCGATTACGCGGTCAACGTGACGGTCACATCCTCCATCGCCGGGATCATGATCCCGCCCAGCCACAATATGATCCTTTATGCGGTGGCCGCTGGTGGGGGCATTTCAATTTCCAAGCTGTTCATGGCTGGTGTGGTGCCGGGCATTATCATGTGTGTGTTGCTGGGCTTGGCGACGTGGCTTGTCGCGATCAAGCATGGTTATCCGTCACAACCATTCCCCGGCTGGTCGGTGGTTTGGCGCACAGCGGTGCGTGCCATTCCGGGCTTCTTTACCGCCGTGATCATTGTCGGGGGTGTCTTAAGCGGTGTGTTCACCGTGACGGAATCGGGGGCCATCGGGGTTGCCTATGCGCTGATTATTACCGGCTTTGTCTACCGTGAACTGAGTTGGGACGGGTTTATTGCCGCCGTCAAACAATCGGCCAAGACCACATCGCTTGTGATGTTGCTGGTCGGCTGTGCCTCGGCCTATGGCTATATGCTGGCGTTTTACCGCGTACCTGATGAGTTGGCCTATGCCATCACGGCGATCACGGACAATCCGATCATGGTCCTGTTGATGATCAATGTCATGTTGCTTGTGGCGGGCATGATCATGGATATGGCGGCCCTGATCCTGATCTGTACGCCGATCTTCCTGCCACTTGCGATGCAGTTTGGCATGGACCCGATCCAGTTTGGCATGGTGCTGATGATGAACTTGGGCCTTGGCCTGTGCACCCCGCCTGTTGGGTCTTGCCTGTTTGTCGGCTGTGCCATTGGCGGGGTTAAAATCGAACACGCGGTGCGCTCGATCTGGCCATTTTATCTGGCGATCCTGACGGCCCTGATCCTGACAACCTATATTCCGGCGATTTCATTGACCTTGCCCAACCTTGTGTTTGGCAGCAATTGATCGCGGATCAAGACGCATATCAAAGAGGAATACGATGAAACGTTTGCTGATTACCGGAGCCGCCGGCAACCTTGGTAAAATCTGCCGCGAAGGCCTTAAAGGCTATGCCGATGTCATTCGCCTGTCGGACCTCGCCCCGATGGACCCGGCTGGCCCGAACGAGGAAGTCGTTCAGTGTGACCTTGCCGACCGTGCCGCGGTGCATGAACTGACCAAGGATGTCGATGGTATCGTTCATCTGGGTGGCATTTCAATCGAGGCCGCGTTTGATGACCTGCTTCAGGCCAATTTGCTGGGCACCTATAACCTCTATGAAGGGGCGCGCAAGAATGGCAAACCCCGCATCCTGTTTGCCAGTTCAAACCATGCCATTGGCTTTCACAAGCGTACCACCAAACTTGATGAGGCCTCCGAACAGCGCCCCGATAGCCTGTATGGCGTGACCAAATGCTATGGCGAGGCACTGGCGAGTTACTATAACGACAAGTTTGATGTGGAAACCGTGTCGCTTCGTATCGGCTCGTGCTTTGAAAAACCACGTAATCGCCGGATGCTGTCAACCTGGATGAGCCCGCGTGACTTTATGTCGCTGATAAAGGCGGTATTTGATGCACCGATGACCGGCCATCTGGTGATGTATGGCGTTTCAAACAACGCATCCAAATGGTGGAGCAACGACCACGCCGCATTTTTGGGATGGAACCCCCAAGACAGCTCCGAGCAGTTCCGTGCGGAAATTGAAGCTGCCTCTGAGGCCGAAGACCGTCATGACCCGGCAGTGATTTATCAAGGTGGACCATTTGCCTCGGCAGGTCATTTCGAAGACTGAGGTGAGAAAAAGGTCCAATCATCTGATTTGGTAAGATGCCCGAAAGGCCCGCACGTGCGGGCCTTTCATCTTTGGGATTGACGATTGTTTCTCATCGACTATAACCGTCATTGAAAATGATAACCGTTATCATTATTGATTATGCCGGTGTATGAGTATGGCGGCCAGTGACCGTTTCTGGGATGGAATTTACCAACAATATCATCCGCGTCTTCTGCGTCAGGTTGAAAAATACCTGCCCACGCGTGAGGAAAGTCAGGACGTGTTGCAGGATCTTTATGTGCAATTGCGCCGCCGGGATGTTGACCCCAAAGAAGTCGAAAACCCGCCGGCCTATTTGATGCGTATGGCAACCAATCTGGCGATTGATGTTCTGCGCCGGAAAAGCCGCAACCCGCTGGAATTTAGCGATCCTGCCTACATCGCCGAGATGAAGGGCAGCGGTGATCTTTACGCGACACCCGAACAAATCAGTTCAGATCGTCAACGACTTGATATCATTGCAATGGCGGTTGAAAGTTTGCCGCCACGCTGTCGCGAAGCGTTTCTTTTCTGCAAACGCGACCATCTGACCCCGGCCGAGGCGGCAGAAAAGCTTGGGGTTAGTCGTAATATGGTGGAAAAGCATTTGCGAACTGCGTTAAAGCATTGTCGGGAAGTCTTGGCGCGTCATGAGAATTAGGGGATTGTTCCTCGATATCCTCATTTCCCCGTTCCGAACGTCATTTAACCAATAAGACACTTTATCAAAGGCCGGGCCGCAAAATTGCCATGACAGAATTCCGTTATCCCGACGATTGCACATCTGACAAAGACATTGCCGATTTTTGGGCCGTCCGGTTTGACGGCGGTGATCTTGACCGCGCCGAACAGGTTGCGTTTGATCACTGGCTGGCGGCATCGCCACAAAATTTGGGGTTGCTCGACCGGGCGCGCCAAACATGGCGCAGTATGGAAATAGTGGCCGCCGACGCCAAAGGCCCTGCCGGGCCGCTTGCGGTTGATCAAAACCGATCATCACATAACCTGTCAAAAGATATGCCGCGTGCGCTTGATCAAACTGATCTTGATGGCATTCGCGATGATCTTGAACGCCTTGGTGCTCTTGGCGGTGGGCCGGGACGGTTGCCGGGCATGCGTCCGGTAAACCGGAAATTCAGACCTGTCCTGGCGGTGGCGACCTTGATGGTGATTGTCGCATTGTTTGTTTTTGGGGCGGTGCGCCCTGATCCCGACCTGATGGCGGAAAAGTCGGCCAATGCCATTTCGCAAATCCATGACTTGCCCGACGGGTCGCAAATCTGGATGGAGCCGGGCACACGGTTAAACATCGATTATACGCCGGAGTTCCGCGATATCACGGTGCTGCAGGGTGGTATTTATATCAAGGTGGCAAAGGACGCATCACGTCCGCTTCGCGTTGGTGTCGGTGATCTGGTGGCGCGTGCGGTGGGTACGGAATTTGCCGCGTCAAACTGGGCGGGTCATCCACGGGTCGAGGTCCGCGAAGGTGTGGTTGATGTTCTAAGCGGCGACCTTCGGTTGGCGCAACTGTCCGCCGGACACGCCGCATGGCAGGGCACACAGGGCGATATGCGCTATGGCGCTTATAGCATTGATCGGTTGGCCGCATGGCGCAATGGGCGATGGATCGCAGAAGACATGCCACTTGAAGAACTTCTGGCAAAAATCACCCCCCTGATCGCCGATGAAACTTATGTTCTTGATCCGCTTTTGGATGATGTCTATGTCACCGGCAGCTTTGACCTCAACAAACCGCAAAGTGCGATTGCCGCAGTGCTCGGTGCTTACGCACTTAAAAAGCAATCCTTCCCGGGTGGCTTCGAAATAATTTCAAAATAATTTCAAAAAAATAGCATAACCGACATCCTCAAAACCCGTCCCCATGCGTCATGAGGATAATAGTGAGTTGCATTATTATTTCTGGCCTTGGGGAAAACGCGTGAAAAACACGAAAATGACAAAAGCACGCATGCTGGGTACCAGTGCGCTGGTTGCCGCCGTGCTGGGGATTTCAACACCAAACGCATCTGCGCAATCTGGTGCAAGCACACCGCAAGTGGTGGCGATCACTGCTGGGGATCTACGGTCGTCACTTGATCAATTGACTGGGCAGTTCGGTCTTCAACTGATTGTTCAGGGCAACCTTTCGGGGCTTAACAGCCCGTCGGTCAGCGGGGAGTTCAACGCACAAGCCGCCCTGACGGCTTTGCTGGCAGGGTCCGGGCATAGCTTTGAATTCATTACCGAAGACAGCGTGCGGGTTTTCCCACTGGCGGCACAGCAAACAGATAGCTCGATGGTCCTTCCTGACATCGTCGTAAGTGCCACGCGGTCGCGCCGTTCCATCACATCGATGTCGCCATCCGTTGTGGTGATTGGTCGCGATCAGATTGACGCCCAACTGGCGAAAACAAGCGACATCACCAACGTCATTCGCAATTCCGTGCCGGGCTTCATGTTTGATGATCAAAGCCTGATTGGCAGTACCGAAACATTCCGGGGGCGCGATGTTCAGGTGCTGGTCGACGGGATTTCGCGCAATACGCCGCTTCGTAATTCAAGCCGCATTCTGTCGATGATTGATGTCGCCCAGATCGAAAGCATCGAAGTCATTCCCGGTTCAAACGCGATGAACGGCGATGGTGCCACGGGGGCAACCATCAACATCATCACCAAAACCGGCGAGGCCGGGGTAAACACCTTTTCGATCGATGGCCATATCAAGGCCTTTACCGAGGATGTTGGTGACAGTTTTGCCCCATCCCTGACCCTGTCGGGAAGTGGCGGCGTTGGTGCGGTGGATTATGCCGCCAGCATCACCGGGGCCAAATCGGAAAACTATTACGATGGCTATGGTAATCAAATGCCGTCCGACGCAATGCTGGGGCAGGGCGGTTTTGACAACGCCGAGGATCTCAATATTTTTGCAAAAACCGGCCTGACGTTGGCTGATGGGCATCGCCTGTTTCTGTCGGGCGAAGTTGTTCGGTTTCGTCAGGACATTGAATATTATCCTGATCTGGCCACCGATCCGATTTCAGTTGATTATAACGCGCCGTATAATGCCCAGCCGCTTGAGGATGAAAGCCAGTATTTCACCGCCGGATATGAATATGACTTTGGCAAGCTTGGCGTTGGCGATCTTAAGCTGTTTTACAATGACAGCTATAAACAGGCCGCGAGCGCGCAATATCACGCGACCTATAACTTTGCACTGGTGGCACTGCCCGGTAACCCCGCAACCGAAGACCCGCTGGGTCAGTCGCTGATCGATACGGTGAAAACTGGGGTGAAACTTTCGACTGATACGTCGCTTGATATGATCTATGACGGCATGACGGTTAGTTGGGGCGGGGACCTGACATATGATGATGTCAAATACCGCACGGTCAGTGGGCGCGATATTGGCGCGCCGATGACGCAGGATGGCAAAGCGGTCTTTGCGCAATTGTCTGCACCGGTGACCGAATATCTCGATCTGTCGGGTGGGGTGCGCTATGAAAAATATGATCTGACGGTCAAGGATTTCACCCGCCCGAACTATATGCGCTATGTCGGCGGTGTCGGGCAGGCCTATTTCGGAACAGCCGATTTTGTTGGCGGCAACACGACCTATGATGCGGTGACCTATAATGCATCGGCAGTGGTGCACTGGACTGATAAAATTGATACCTCGCTGAGCTATAGCGAAGGTTTCTCTGTTCCTGATGTCGGGGCCTATACCCGCCGGGCCGGACTGACCGGCATTCCGCTTGATTTCGCCGATATCGATGTTGAGGCGTCCAAGGTCAAAACCTATGAACTGGCCGCACGCTATGCCGGGACCGATTTTCGCACCACCGGTGCTGTTTACATGAGTACGAATGAGCGCGGTGATAACTTTGATTCGTCAACCAACAAGCTCAGTCAGGAAAAAGAACGCATTCTTGGCGCCGAACTCAGTGCCGAATACGACATCAGCGAAGACACCTTTGTCGGCGCCTTGGCATCCTACGTCGAAGGGCGCTATGACACCAACGAAGACGGTGATCTTGATAGCTGGCTTCCCAATAACCGCATTCCATCGCCGTTCCGCTTTACCGGATATGTCGACAGTTACGTCTGGAATGATCTGAACATGCGGTTTGACGGCACATATACCGCCCCGCGCAATAAAATCGAAGATGCAAAGATCAAATCCAGCCTCGTCTTTAACCTGTCGGCAAATTATCCGATGCTGGGTGGGACGGCGCGGTTTGGGGTCGAAAACATCTTTGACGCCAGCTATGAAAACCCGGCGGCAACCGCCCTGCGTGGCTATTCCGTCGCCGGACATGGCCGAACCGTTATGTTGGGGTTCCGGCGCGAATTTTAACGCCGAATTTTGTTTGATACACGGGCCCGGTGGTTTTCCGCCGGGCCATTTTGATTGGGGAAAGACCGTGTTTAGATCCAGCATGCCTGCACATGATATTGTGCTGTTTGAAGTGATTGATCGGCAAAGCCCCGCTGATGGGGAGGCCTATATCAAGGCCCTTTATGACCTGTCCGAACGCAGCCAGCCGGCACTTTTGATCATGCTGGTCAAAGGCATGACGGAACAGGATCACGAAACCCGCAAACAGGCCGCCGCATGGTTCAAACAAAACCGCAACCGATTGACGGTGTTTGCCAAGGGCGTTATCCGGGTTGAAGCAGACCATGATCATGGGGATGGCCACATCCATAACCATGCAGAAGACGTCGAAAACAGTACGTTTGCACGCATGCTGCCCTTTCCAATGAAGCATGCTTCAACACTGGATGCCGCATTCGAGATGGCCGAAAACTGGCCACCTGCATAAGGCAGGCAGTCTGGCTTTTCGCATTCGGTTCGGCCTTTCGCAGTCGGTTCACACTTATCGTTTGCGTGCGGCGAGAATCAGGAAATAGCTGGTTCCGATCAATGCGGCAATCAGGCCGGTTGGCAATTGCTGTGGATACAGCATGTTGCGTGCCAGCCATTCGGCCACCATCATTACATTGACCCCGATCAAAACCGCCCCCAGCAAATGCCCACCGGCAAGGCGATATCCGGCAACACGCGCCAGATGTGGCGCCATCAGCCCGACAAAGCTGAGCGGCCCGACCAGAAGCGTTGCCGCCGCGGCCAGAATGGCGGCGACCAACATCATGGCGAACTGGAACGTTGAAATGCCAAGGCCAAGTGATACCGATTGATCTGTGCCAAGGGATGCCAGTTCAAGCGGACGGCGCAGGGCAATCGCAACAATCAGCAAGACACTGGTAACACCTGCGACAACCATGACCTCGTCCATATTGGTGAAATAGGTCGTGCCCGCCAGCCAGGACAGCAACATTGATGTCTGTGTGCCACTGCGGGTCAGCACAATGCGCACGATAGCACCGAGAATGGCGGTCAGGGCAAGACCGTTGAGCAACATATAATGCGGCGCATGGGTGAATTTGCGACACAGCGCGAGTAAGACGACCAACGAGATAATCCCGCCTGCGGCCCCGATCATCATCAGGTCGGCCCTTTGACCAAGCCCGAAAACCGTCAATGCGATGATAATCGCAAGGGCTGTGGCCGAACTGACCCCGGTGATTTCCGGGCTGGCCAGCGGATTGCGCCCGACCCGCTGGATCAGGGTGCCCGATACGGCAAGGGCGGCCCCGCAAATCATTGCGGCAAAGGTGCGTTCGGCCCGTCCTGTGAGGATGTCAAAACTGCTGTCGCCCCATGGGCTGGTCCAGCCCAGAACGGCAAAACCATTCCCGTCAAGCGATGTAAACAGCGAGAACACCACGCCAACAATCAGGGTGCCACCAAGAAGGATGCTCAACCCGGTTTTGGAAATGATCTGTTGATCGCTGTGCTGATCATCGCTTTGTTGGCCGGGCATAATCCGGGCTTTGCGCAGGATCAGGATGATAAACGGGGCGCCAAACAAGGCCGTCGCCGCCCCGGTCGGCAGGATGTCGCCGCCAAGCCCGTTAAACTGGCGCACCATGAAATCAATGAACAGCAATGCAAATCCACCGGTAAACACCGAATAGATCATAAGATCGCGCGACCGCGTCAGTCCGGCAATCCGCAAGGCGGCGGGAACAGCCAAGCCGACAAAGCCGATCATCCCGGCGGCTGAAATCACCGATGCGGTGATGAACACGGCAAAGCCAAGGATCAACAGACGCAAAACCGTGACCTTGGCCCCCAGTGAACTGGCGGTATCATCGCCAAGCGCCAAAAGGTCCAATGGGCGTGACAGGGCCAATACCGCAATCATGCCAATCGCAACACGCGGCAGGATAAACAGCGTGGATTCCCAGCCGTTCTGGGCCAGATCACCGGCCCCCCACATAAAGACCGATTGTAAATACTGTTCGTTAAACAACAGCAAAACCTGCGTGCCCGATTGCAGCAACAGATTAACAATCATCCCCGCTAGAATAAGCCACAGCGTCGCATTGCCGCGTTTGGCGGCAATCAGATACACTGCACCCAGCGCAATCATCCCGCCAGCAAGCGCGAAGGCTTCTTGAAATATCGCAAAGGAGGCCGGGGCAATCAGAATGAAAATCGTCAGGGCAAATTCAACACCGGCCCCGACACCAAGGGTCGTGGGGGATGCTAATGGGTTGCGCAGAACCGTCTGGATGGCCGCCCCGGCAAGGGCAAGCCCCGCCCCGCACAGAAACGCCATCGCAAGGCGCGGCAGGGTGCTGTAATGAAACAGGATCTGGTCAAAGTCGGTTTCATCGGGTGACAGGATCACCTGACCGGCAAGGCCGCGTTGCAAAAACGGCCAGAAATCAGCAATCAGCACGCCAATACAACACAGCGCCAGAACGCCAAGCACAATGGTCGGCGTGCGGGGGAATACACGTTTTATGTCCAGACGGGCGGTCGGGCTCATTGCACGGGGCCGCTTTCAAGGCTTTCGGCCAAAAGCCGGGCAAAGCGCAAGCCCGATGCCACCCCGCCATAGGCCCAGACGACCGGTAACTCATAGACCCGCTTGTTGCGCACGAAATCCATGACTTTCCACATCGGGGATGACCAGACTTTCTGATAAATCACATCGGGGATCGGATTGGTATAGACCAGCGTGGTTTTGGCCAGTGGGGCCAGGATTTCAAGCCCGCCACGGGCAAACCCCCATTTTGATACCGGTCCGTCATAGGACATTGGGACATCCATGCGCTTTAAAACCGATCCGGGCAGGGACGGGGCGCCAAACACGCCGATATTGGTTTCTGAATAGAAGCTTGCAATCGTAATCTTGTTGCCGTCGCCAAGAACCGCACGCACCCGCGCACCATACTCGGCAAGTTTTGTATCGACCTGTTTTAAATATGCCTCGCCTTCTGCCTCACGCCCGATGGCCTTGGCGACCTTACGCATCATGGTGCTTGCGGTATCAAACGCGACATTGCCATCATCATAGACCGACAAAACCATCACCGGCGCAATGTCCGAGAGGTTTTCATAGGCCATTTCCAGTTCCTGACTGATCAGGATCAGATCGGGCTTGGCCGCACGCAGGGCTTCAAGGTTTGGCGATCCGCGCTGTCCGATATCGGTGAAATTTTCCGGTAAATCCGGTTTGGCAACCCATTCACGGTAATCGGCCGGATCGGCAATCGCGACCGGATCAAGCCCCAGCGCCATAACGGTTTCGGTAAAGGCCCAATTGGTCACGGCAACTCGTTTGGCCGGGTGTTCAAGGGTAAGCGTACCGCGTTCATGTTCAATGACAATTGGTTCGGCGAATGCAGGATCAATTGGGATGACAGACAAGCCACCGGAAATACCAAGAACGAGCAGGCAGAAAATAAAAGGGCGCAGGATTTTCATTACTCAGGATCCGTTGGCAGCAGTAACCGCATCGGCAAGCTGTTCGGCAAACCGTGCACCAGACAATACCCCGCCAAACGACCAGCTTGACGGGACGTCATAGACATGACCGTTCCGCGCAAACGGCATGGCTTTCCAGATCGCGGAATCAAACAGCTTTGCCTTGGCAGCGGGCGGGACGGGTTCAACATGGGCAAATTGCACATCGCCCAGCTTGGCAAGGTCAGACACATCGCCATTGCGGAAGGCCCAACTGTTGACTTCCCCGGTCCAGGCATTGGCAAATCCCATCCGGTTCAAAACAGACCCGAACAGTGAATTTTTGCCATGGATGCGAAAATGCGCGTCATCAAGAATGCGCACGATGGCAAAGGGTGCATCATCGCCGACCGATGTCCGTATGCGGGACGCCGCGGCCGCAATCCGGTCATTGGCCGATGCGATGACCTGTTCGGCGGTGTCGGATTTTCCGGTCAGTTTGCCGAGGTTGCGCAGCAAGGTTTCGGCGCGATCCATCGCCGGTTCGCCGGTATTTGTATTATAAATCGAATAGACCAGTGTCGGGGCAAAGCCCGACAGTTTGTCATAGGCCATCGCAACGTCCGAGCTGATCAGGATGGCGTCGGGTTTGGCGTCGCGCAGGGCCTCGAAATTGGGTTCGCGGCGGGTGCCAAGATCGGCAAATGTTTCGGGCAGTTCGGGTTCGACCACCCAGGTGCGATAGCCATCAGCTTCGGGGATGGCGACGGGATCAACCCCAAGTGCCAGAAGGCTTTCGGTCAGCGACCAATTCGACGTGGCAAAGCGGGTTGGTGTGACGTCAAAGGTGGCATCCCCCAGTTCGTGGGGGAATGTTTCCGCCCCGGCGGAAATGGGGAAAAACCCGCCCAGCACAAACAGGCAGGTGGCCGCAGCCCGGCCAAACGAGAACTTTTGCATCTTTGCGTTCCTATGCAACATAGCTGACGAAACGGGTGCTGCCCGGCACCGCGATGACGTCGATTTCAGTTTGGAAAATGTCGCGCAGGATCTCGCCGCGCATGAAGTTTTGGGCATTCCCCTGCCAGCAGGTCCGTCCGCCGCGCAAGGCCAGAATATGATCGGCAAAACGCCCAACCATGTCGATGTCATGCAAAACCGCAATCACCGTCAGACCAATGTCGTCTTTAAGCTTGGCAATCAGATGCAGGATGTCGCGTTGATGCCCGACATCAAGGGCCGATGTCGGCTCGTCAAGCAGCAACACCGGCGCATCCTGCGCCAGAAGCATCGCCAGCCAGACCCGTTGGCGTTCGCCACCCGACAGGCTGGCGACCAGGCGGTCGGAAAATTCGGTGACATGGGTCATTTCCATGGCCCGGTCGATCATGGCGTGGTCTTCGGTCCGATACCGCCCAAATGCCCCGCGCCACGGATAACGGCCAAACGCAACCAGTTCGCGCACGCTTAAATGCGGTGGGACCACCGGATTTTGCGGCAAATAGGCGACCTTGCGGGCAAAGTCGCGTGTGCCATGCCCGGCAAGGGCCGCACGATCAAGGTGAATGTCGCCCGATGCCGGTTTGTTTTTGCGCGCCAGCAGTTTAAGCAACGTGCTTTTGCCCGATCCATTGTGGCCGACAATCGCGCTAAATTCTCCGGTCGGGAAGCTGACCGTGATGTCATCAAGCAGCGTTTTGGGATGTTTGCCGTCACTTTTAAAGGTGACGTCTTTCAGATCGAACATGTGCCGGAAACTCGCAAAAACGGGAATGGGGTATGACGGTCTGCGAAGCATGGTCCGCGCGCCTTCCCAATATGAGAATGCCTATCAATTACCTGCGGTAAATGCAACCGAGTTGCGATTGCAAATCTAAAAATACCAATCATCATACAAAATGACTTTTCAGCAATTCCCATTCCGGGTAGCAATATGGGTCAATGATTGTCGATCTTGTTTTCCATGCCGGATGGGTGGGGGCACAGACGATAAAACAAAGCGGAAAACCGCAAGGAACGATCAGGGAGACACCATGTCCGACGTTAAAACGGTCTTGCCAAACTTACGCTGCAGCTTGGGCGAGGGGCCGCATTGGGATGCCAAGGATGGCGTTTTGTATTGGGTCGATATTGTTGGCAAAACGGCCTATGCGTTGCGCCCCAATGATGGGGGGTCGCGCAGCTGGACATTTGATCAGCCGGTGGCAGCAATTGTGCCGCGTGAAAATGACGGACTTTTGGTCGCCTTGGCGGATGGCTTGGCGTTTCTGGATGCTGAAAGCGGGGAAACCACGCCGTTTGTTGCCCCGGATTCCGATCATGCGGGCAACCGTTCGAATGAAAGCCGGGTTGATCCGATGGGGCGTTTCTGGCACGGCACCATGCAAAACAACATCGGCCCGAACGGCGAAGATTTGCCGGTGACGGTTTCAACCGGAACCTTGAACCAGATTACGGCCGATGGTGATGTAACACGATTTGAATCCTATATCGGCATCTCGAACACCTTGCTGTGGTCTGATGACGGTACGAAGATGTTTTTTGGCGATACCATCAAAAACACGCTGAATGTCTATGACTTCGACATGAAAACCGGCGTGCCATCCAACCCGCGCGCATTCTTTGGCCCGCAGGATCGCGGTAATATGGATGGATCGGCGATGGATGGGGATGGCTATATCTGGAATGCGCGCTGGGGCGGGGGATGCCTGATCCGCTTTAACCCGGCCGGGGAGGTTGACCGGATTGTCGAGCTGCCGGTGACCCAGCCAACCAGTTGCGTGTTTGGTGGTCCGGACCTTAAAACGCTTTATATCACCTCGGCCGCAGTCGGGTTGGAGGGCAATGGCAATCCGCTTGAAGGGGCGCTTTTGTCGATCAGGACCGATGTCGCCGGGCAGGCCTGCACGCGGTTTGCCGGGTAAGGCAAACTGGTCCGGGTAATTGTATGAGGATTAAATATCCCGATTTCTGCGCCTAGGATTTCGGGTCCTGACCCTAGGGATGTTTTGAAAGTCAGGGACCATTTCCTGACAGATTGCCAGATGCTTTGTCTCCGTCTTGCTACATGACCAATTGATGTAATTTGGCTGATTTCGGTGCTCGGCCTATTTTTAGCCTTGGTTTTACGTATGTTTGGCGGCACGATTAACGAACTTAAAAAAAATCGCCAGCAAAATACGAGCAAACTGGGGCCAGAATGAAACGACTTTCTTTTACTTGGGGATCGCTGCGCACGATATGCGCCATCAGCATGGTGATGCTGATGGCCGGGTGTGCGGGGATGCAATCAAATACGGCCAAAGTGACCGGGACGGTGACGTACCGGGAACGCATTGCCTTGTCACCCGAAAGCAACACCCTTGTTGTCCGGCTTTTGGATGTGTCGCGCGCCGACGCACCGGCAACCGTAATTGCGTCCGTGTCCAATCCGGTTTCAAACCCGCCGATGGGTTTTATCCTGCCCTATGATCCGGCAAAGATTGATGCGCGCTTCACCTATGTTGTCGAAGCGTCGATCATAAACAAGAACGGCGATCTTGTGTTTCGCAATGATCAGGCATACCGGGTCATTACGGGCAATGCCCCAAGTGACGTCGAGATCATGGTCAAGCAGATCGCACGACCGATGTCAGACGGGGCACGCAAAACGAATGGATCGGATGTATCGCGCGATGTGGCCGCAATCGAAAGCCGACTTGGCGATTTGCGGGTCATCCCCGGTCAATACCGCGATGGCGACAATACGGTCAGCTATCAGGCATATGTCACGACCGACGATGTCCCGGTCTATGTCGAAGAGCATCGCGACCTTGGGAAATATGGTCGTTCGGATGTGAAGTTTTATTATCGCAACGGCACCTTGTTGCGGTTTGCCGAGGACGCCGAACGCACCAATTTTGGCGGGAATACATCAGACAGCGCATTGCAATACACGCTTGAACTTGATTTCGCGATGGGGCGCTTTTCAGACGGCAGCAAAACCATCAATGGCGAAGCAAGTGAACCTGACGAACATGAAATCAGCGGCGCACTTGCCCAAAGCAAGGTCGCATTGTCACGAATTGACGCAAAACTCAGCGAAAGCAGTGCTGTCCCCCTTGCCGGACCACAGATTTTTGTCTGTGAGGACAAGGGTCGTTTTTCCGCCCGATTTGACGATCAGGCCAACACGGTTGTGATTGAATTCCCCGGCCGTGAACCGATCGCACTCGATCAGAAGCGTACAGCATCTGGCTATGAGTACGGCAATGATCAGTACGATTTGCGCGGCAAAGGCCAGGAGGCCACATGGCAAAGCCCGATGGGGACTACCCGCTGTGCGGTTTCGGCGAATGCGATGTCACTTGCCCTGGCGCCGGGCAACTTCCCACTTGTTAAGACCGTTGATTTGAAAAAACCGGGAAACAATGAATGGACCCGTTATTTCGAAGACCTGTGGCCGGCTATCAATGCCTGCATTGTTGAAAATCCGGGGGATCTGGTGTCGGTACTGAAAGCCTGGCCGACCAACCATGGCATGGTCGGGGTGCGTACGGTTAATGGCAATGGCGGACGATATGACTGTCTGGTGCCGTCTGACGGGTTTGGCACGGCCCACACCGAATTGGTCGAGGCCACCACAAACATCCTGCCTGGTGAAAATCAGGTTCTGTTTACCCCGGCCAACGGGGCCTATCCCGGTGGTGACTGTTTCAGTCATGAACGGCTTGAACAGGATGGGGTGTTTATCGGCTGGTTGTCACACAATAGTTGCACAAGCTAGGCCAACGCAATTGGCCGGAACGCAAAAGCCCCGCAGCATCGCTGCGGGGCTTTTTGTTTGGTGTGTTCATCAGTTTAGACGGACTAGTGAGACGCTTAGTGAGCTGTGGCACCGGTTGCGGTCAGCAGCCCCTGCGAATCCGAAAGGGTGTCACCATTGCCCAAATTGATGCCAAGGAACCGATGGCGGTCAAAAGGACCGGGCATCAGAAGTCCATGGGCCGGATCAGCGGTAAAGCCAAACCGGGCATAGTAATCCGGGTCGCCAACCAAAAGAACCGACCGGTGGCCAGCCGACTGGGCGGCATTGAGTGCGGCATACATCAAGCCCGCACCGACACCAGACCCGTTATAGACTTTTTCAACCGCAAGCGGCCCCAGCAACAGCGCAGATCCGCCGTTGCCAGCATTAACATTCCACAACCGGACGGTGCCGATCATGTGGTTGCCGTCAAAGGCAACAAAGGCCAGACCGTCTGCCGGGCGCCGGTTACGGCGCAGCACTTCGGACGATTTGGTAAACCGGGCCTGTCCCATGACGCGGTCGAGCAGGATTTCACGTTCGACGTGGTCAAACTGCCCTTCGCGATCAATCGTGATCATTGTCCTATCGTTCCCAAAAAGGGGTCAGATGATATAGGAGGCCAACGGCGCAAAGCCGTTGAACGCCACGGACGCATAGGTGGTGGTGTACGCACCGGTGGCCTCGATCAGAACCTCATCGCCAATCGTCAAGGCAATCGGCAAATCATAAGGTTTCTTTTCATAGAGCACGTCGGCCGAATCACAGGTCGGACCGGCCAAAACGCACGGGGCAACATCGCCACCATCATGAATGGTCGTGATCGGATAGCGGATGGCTTCGTCCATGGTTTCGGCCAAGCCGCCGAATTTACCAATGTCGAGATACACCCAGCGCACCGGATCATCGGCATGTTTGCGCGAAATCAGCACCACTTCGGCTTTGATCACGCCAGCATCACCGACCATGCCACGGCCCGGTTCGATGATGGTTTCTGGCATGTGGTTGCCAAAATGGGTGTGAAGCGCGTCAACAATGGCGGTGCCATAGGCCTCGGTTTTCGGGATGTCGCGCAGATAACGGGTCGGGAAACCCCCACCCATATTGACCATGCGAAGGACAATGCCCTTATCGGCAAGTGTGCGGAAGATCGTAGAGGCTTCTGAAAGGGCGGTATCCCATGCATCAAGGTTGCATTGCTGCGATCCGACATGGAACGATACGCCGTACGCATCCAGACCCATGTGATGGGCATGCTCAAGAACCTCAAGCGCCATGGATGGTGCGCAACCAAATTTGCGCGACAGCGGCCATTCAGCGCCTTCGCCGTCGGTCAGGATACGGCAAAATACGCGTGCAGCCGGGGCGACACGGGCAATTTTTTCAACTTCTTCGACGCAATCAACTGCGAACAAACGCACACCAAGTTCAAAGGCGCGTGCAATGTCGCGTTCTTTTTTAATCGTATTGCCAAATGAAATGCGTTCAGAGGTCGCACCAGCAGCCATCGCCATTTCAATTTCGGCGACAGAGGCAGTGTCAAAGTTGCTGCCAAGATCAGCCAGCAGGCTGAGGACTTCCGGTGCCGGGTTGGCCTTAACCGCATAGAAAATGCGGCTATCGGGCAGGGCACGGGTAAAGGTTTCGTAGTTGCGCTGAACCACGTCAAGATCGACAACAAGGCACGGGCCTTCTGGTCGGTTCTGGGCAAGAAAATCAATAATACGCTGCGTTGCCATTGGGGCGTTCTCCCATTCCACGTTATGGCAGCTTGCGGTACCTGATGCGTTTTGGCGCGGTGGAGGCGCGTGACGCGGACTACCTGCAGGCTGAATAAGGTTCCGGTGCCTACCGGAACTTGCGAAGTCTGCCTCGCTATGGATCGGGAGTCTCCCGTCCGCACGTGGGCAATGATGGTGTGCCTCTTTAGTGTCGGTGGATTTGGACAACCACCTGAGACCAAAAAAGCCCTACACCGTCGTTGCTTTAAGTAAGTCCTACAGGGTTCTTGAAGTAAGACCACCACAGGCACGTGCGACTTTGGGCAAGTCGCGATGTACGCCCATTGCTTTTTCCACGCAAGTGAAATTTTCAACCCATTTGTCATGAAACAATCGCAGGATCGTCGAAGAAGTGATGTTGCGGCGCAAAAAATGGCTCAAAAGGCCATTTTCTCGGGTCGTAAGAAGTCCAGTTACTGCATTTTGGTATGGGGCATTGCAATTTGTGCATGAATGCAAAGTCAATTGACCGGTTGAAAATGACGCTGTAGCCATGTTCAAGACCTGTGCACTGTGCCGTGGTCATCGGGGGATTTTCGCATGAACTGGCTGATTGCAGTCGTGTTTATCGGTGTTTATATCGGCATGGCGCTTGGCCGTTGGCCGGGGCTTGCGATTAACCGCACGGGCATTGCCGTGTTCGGGGCGGTGGTCCTTTTGCTAAGCGGTGCAATCAGCGGCGAAGGCGCCTTGGCGGCGATTGATTTTGCCACCCTTGCTGTTTTGCTGACATTGATGGTGTTGTCCTCGCAATATGCCGCCAGCGGATTCTTTGACTGGATTGGGAATCGGATTACCAATCTTGGCGGCGGCCCGCGCGGATTGCTGGCCGGTGTTATTGCGGTTTGCGGCATTTTATCAGCGGTAATGACCAATGATGTGGTGGTGTGGGCGGTAACACCGGTTTTGATTTCCGGCGTTGTCGCACGCGGGCTTGATCCCAAACCCTTTGTGATTGCGGTTGCCTGTGCTGCTAATGCCGGATCGGCGGCAACGCTGATTGGTAATCCGCAAAACCTGATGATTGCCGAATTTGGCAATCTGGATTTTGGCAGTTTCCTGATGGTTTGTGGTGTCCCGGCGGCGATTGGGCTTGTCACGGTATATGCTCTGATCCTGCGAAGCCCGATGATGCGTGCCCAGTTGGCCGATGGCGGGGTGATGGCACCTAAGCGAAAAGACGCCAATGCGCCCCAACCCGTTTTGGATAAGAAAATCCTGACCAAGGCCGTCGTTGCGACATTTGCGGTGATTGCGATTTTTGTCTTTGTCGAAGACCGCGCACTTTGGTCGCTTTTGGTCGTTGCTATCCTGCTGCTCAGCCGCCGTTTACCCACCGATCAGGTTTTGGGACGGGTGGACTGGCATTTGCTCGCGCTGTTTTGTGGATTGTTCATCGTGACCGGGGCGATGTCGCAGGATGCAGAAATCGCCAAGCTGTTTCGCGATATTCTTGTTACCTTGCAGATTGATCATTGGGCTGTGCTGGCTGCGGTTTCGCTTGCCGGATCAAACACCATCGGGAATGTGCCCTTGGTCATGATGTTATTGTCGCTTGGCCCGGACTGGAGCCAAAGCATGTTGCATGGCTTGGCCGTTTTTAGCACATTGTCGGGAAATTTCCTGATCGTGGGGTCGGTTGCCAATATCATTGCTGTTGAACAGGCGCAAAAAGCCGGAACGGTGATTTCCTTCGCCGAATATGCGCGCCTTGGCGTGCCGATTACACTGATCAGTCTGGCCCTTGCACTGGGCTGGATGGCCTTCATTTCATAGGATTACCGATGACCAAGATCAAAATCACCGCTGGCCCATTCACCTTTGACGGGGTTCTCGAAACCCAAAAGGCGCCAGAAACCTGCAAGGCCTTTGTTGACCGCATGCCGTTTGAAAGCAAGGCCGTTCATGTGCGCTGGTCTGGTGAAGGGGTGTGGATGCCGTTGGGGGATTATCAGTTTGGGGTGGGCTATGAAAACCACACCAGCTACCCGGCACCGGGCCAGATCATCCTGTATCCTGGCGGGATCAGTGAAACCGAAATCCTGCTGGCGTATGGCGGGGTGCATTTCGCATCGAAAATGGGCCAGCTTGCAGGCAACCATTTCATCACGGTCACCAGTAATCTCGAAGACCTTGAAAAGCTCGGTAAAATGACGCTGTGGGAAGGGGCCCAGCCGATCAAGTTTGAATTGGCGTGAAGCTTGGCAAATGATCCCGTCAGTCTGTCTGGTTTGTTGGTCTTGGGCGTAGTCTTGACTAAGGTGTGATGTGGCACACTGGCCTAATGGATGGCTGTGCTTTAGAACGCGACACCCATTTATCAAGCAGGCGAGTATCGACGTGATAGAAACGATCAATCTGTGGATTCAGGATCATCAGGATCTGGTCTATATCCTGATTTTCACCTATTGCGTCAGCAAAAGCAGCATCTTACCTGTGTTCGTAGGCATTCTGGTTGCATCGGAAAGCCTGCTTTTGGTGCCGTCATTGACCGCGATGATCGCCGGTGGTTTTGCCGGGGACATGTTGCGCTTTGGACTGGGACGGCGCTATGGTGAGGTGATCGTTGCCAAAATGCCAAAGTCCTTTGCAGGGTGGATGGGCAAGACCATGCGCCTGTTTGAACATTATGGCGTCGCCTATATCCTTTTATGTCGTTATCCCAACACCATCCGCATGATTGGGATGTTGCCAGTCGGCATGAGCTCGATGTCGCTGATCCGTTTCTTGCCGCTCAGCACCCTATCCCTTCTGCTTTGGGTCGGGATTTACGTCGCACTTGGGTATAGCTTGGGGGCGAGTATGTCAGAACTTCTCGAACATAATTTGATGTTACTGGGGCCGGTCTTGTTGTTGGTCTTTGTCGCGGTAGGCTGGCTGGCGTTGCGCCGGATTGACAAGCTTGAAGAACGGGCCTTGAAGGCCACGGAATAGGCAAAACAAAACGGCAGCCTTTTAAAGGCTGCCGTTTGTATTTGAGGAGCAAGGTAAGGCTTGTGCTTATTCCGCGGCAATCGTCTTACCGTCACGCTCCAACATCTCACCCTGTTTGCGTTTGGCAAGGACCTCGCGTGCCTTGGCGTAACTGTCATCGTGCCAGAAGATCAGGCAACCGTTACAGCCCCGGCCACAGCACCCTTTGGTGCCAACGCGCGGGGTGCGGAAGGAACGGTCTTTCTGGCGGTCGTCAAGGGCGGTTTGAAGCGCTTCGCGTTTGGCGTCATAGCGCTCTTCGTTGCCCTTGCCCATTTCGATCTTGTGACCTTCTTGGTCAAGTTTCATGCGCTGCCATTCGTCTTCGGTCAGCGCCTTTTCCTTGCGGATGATGGTCATCGGCGGGAAGGCGGTGCGCAGATAGTCGCGGTCTTCAAGTTCCATCAGATCAAACGGAATGCGCACAAGCGGCTTGTTGCCGGCATGCACGGCTTCGCCGACCTTGCCGGTTTTGGCATCAATGAATTCATACATGCGGATGAAAACGGTTTTACGCCCGCGTGGGGGGACGATTTCAATCACATCACCAGCCAGCATGCGGTTTTTGACCGACATGATAAAGGCATCGTCTTCGACGGCTTCGATCTGCCCGGCAAATTCCCAGTCCGACACATTGCCCGATGTGTCATAGCCGTGCGCATAGTTGGTCAGACGGCCATCGTGGAAGGCCAGGGTGTAGCCCCGGTTCGGGATGGTCGACAGTTCCTTCATATAGGTTTCAGCCGACCAGTTTTCCGGATCTTCGTACCAGTCATCAATTGCCATGCGGTATGCACGCGCGACCAAACCCGCGTAATAGGCACTTTTGCCGCGCCCCTCGACCTTGAGGCTATCGACCCCGATTTTCAGGTAATCTTCAAGCTTCGGCATGATGCACAGATCGCGGGAATTAAGGATATAAGACCCGCGCTCATCTTCCTGAATTTCCATCAGCTCGCCCGGACGCATTTCTTCTTCAAGGAAGAAATCAAACATCTCAAGGTTTTCTTCGGTCAGGTGCAGTTCCTTGACCGTGCCGTCCTTGAGCTTCATGTGGACTTTGTATTTCCAGCGGCATGAATTGGCGCATGCCCCCTGATTGGCGCCACGTTCGGACATAAAGTTCGACAGCAAGCAGCGCCCGGAATAGGTCATGCACATCGAGCCATGCACAAATGCCTCGATCTTGATGTCCTGACATTTGGCACGGATTTCGGTCAGTTCCTCGTAGGAAACTTCCCGGCCGAGAACGACAAGCTTGGCCCCGATGCTCTGCCAGAATTTGACCGACTGCCAAGAACAGACATTGGCCTGTGTCGAGACATGCAAATCAAGTTCCGGTGCATGTTCACGGACAAACATAAACACGCCCGGATCGGCGACGATCAATCCGTCTGGTTTGACCTTGCGCACGGTATCGACATATTCCGGCAGCTTGTCGATGTCCTTGTTGTGTGAAAACAGGTTCAGCGTCAGATAAACGCGAACGCCATGTTCATGGGCAAATCCGATGCCCTCAACCACATCTTCAAGTGACATCTGGCTTTTGACCCGCAATGACAGGTCCGGCGTGCCCATGTAAACAGCATCTGCGCCATAAAGCACGGCGACTTTCAGCTTTTCGAGCGAGCCTGCGGGCATCAGCAATTCGGAACGGTGCGATTGATTACTCATCACGTGCGGGTCTTTTCTATTGATCGTCTGCGGGAAATCTCTGTGCCTGATCTCTCATCAGGCGTCTCTCATCAAGTGGGCGCTTCATATCACGAAGCAGCCATGTTGCCGATTAAAATCGCATATTTTCCTGCCCTTGCATAGGTGACCGGATGATCGGCAGCCATGCCCGGTGTGCAAGGCGCGGCCTCAGGGACGTAACCCCTTATTGCGGAACAAGGATGTCGCCGCCAGCCTGCGTCCAAGAACGCCTAAAGGCTTCATCGGGAGTTTGGTCGGTGACCAGAAGGTGAAACGCGCTTGCTTCGTTAATGCGCAGGAACGCTTTGCGGGTCAACTTTGTGTGGTCTGCAATCAGGATGTTCTTTTTGGCGGTACGAGTGGCGGCTGTTTTGACGGCAACTTTTTGCATGTCATGATCAAGCGGGGCGGCATGTTCATCAAAGCCCGAACAGCCGATAATCGCAAAATCCAGCGCAAAGCGCCGAACGGCCTTATCCGTGTCGGGCCCGACCAATGATCCGTCGTTGCCATGCACCGTGCCGCCAATGACATGAATTTCCGAGTGCGATTGCGCCGAGACAATGGTTGCGGACAGAAGGCTGTTGGTGACAATGCGCAGATTGCGGTGATTGCCAAGGGCACGTGCGACGGCTTCTGCGGTTGTGCCAACATCAAGAAAAATGGCGGAGCCATTGGGGATCAGTTTTGCGGTTTTTTCGCCAATAAGCTGCTTGCCCTCGGCGGCGAGCCGGTTTTTCTGCTCATGGCCAAGACGTACCATATTGTTGGGCAGCCCGGCCCCGCCGTGGAAACGCTGCAAAATCCCCTGTTTGCTCAGATCAATGATGTCGCGCCGCACCGTTTGGGTGGAGACATCAAACTTCTCGGCCAGAGCTTCAAGCGTCGCAAATCCTTGATCGCGAACAATATGGACAATGTCGCGTTGGCGTGGGGTTAGTTCTGATTGCGGTTCAGATCGGGTCATTCGAAACTGCCTTAAATCTTTCTCTGGTGTTTTGTTTGTAAATTATATTACACACTCGGCGACTGTTTTTTTACTGAAAGGACGCATCGTTGCTACAGCTTTATATTGATACCCAAAAAAATCAGCTTTGTCGCGGCAATGAGGTATTTGATCCGTGGATGTTGTCTTGGGCCGCATCGGACATGGCTGCAGATGGGGTCGAAGGCGGTTCTTCTGATCGTAAAAATGTTACCCCCGAAGAAGCCATGGGTTGGTTGTTTGCGACCCAAAAAGTGCGTCAGGTGCCCGTGGCTGTGATTGGCGCAAAAGAAGCCAGCCCAGAAGAATGCGAGATGGCCGAAGAGCTGGGCCGTAAATTGGGCGAAGTTGGTTATGCGCTTCTGACTGGTGGGCGGACAGGGGTTATGGAAGCCGCGTCACGCGGGGCTTCGCAGTCTGGCGGTATCGTGATGGGGCTTCTGCCTGGGGACGAATGGGAAACGGCAAACCCCTATGTCACCATTCCGTTGGCAAGTGGAATTGGTCCGACGCGGAACTCGATCATTGCGCGCGCTGCACGTGTTCTTGTTGCTGTTGGTGGCGGGGTTGGCACGATTACGGAGATGGCCTATGGGCTGCACTATGATCGCCCGGTTTTTGCCTTGCCCAGTGCGCCGGAAGTTCCGGGTGTTCAGCGTTTTCAGGATGTTGACACTGTGATGGCCGAGGTTGCTGTGGTCTTTCTGAGGGGCTGATCGTGATTGCCATGCAGTGTGTAAATGCTGTGTCATCAAATGTAATAAAACTTACATTGGTGTAAATTTTGGAAATCTGTAAATTGACGTCACCACACAGGCCGCCGGGCCAGATAGCTGTCTGGGATTTTGGAAATGACCAAGGATACGGTTTGATGATGGGACGAATTTTATGGGGCTGATAACGTTCCTTTACAGCGTTTACCTGCTGGCCCCGATCGCCCTTTTATTGGTGGGGTCATTCGGGGCAAGTTGGACAAACACGTTGCTGCCGACAGGGTTTACCTTTGATTGGTACATAACGGTTGCCGAGGACCCCAGTTTTCGCCGCGCCTTCTTGACCAGCCTTCAAGTTGTTGCCGCGACATGCGTGATCAACGTGCTGCTGGGGGTTCCCTTTGCCTATGCGGTGTTTTCTGCTGCAAATCGCGGGGTTCGATTGGCAGCGCGCATTTTCACCCTGCTTCCGGTTGCGGTGCCTGAACTGGTCCTTGGTTTTGGCTTCATCATTGTGTTTTCCAGTGATGTGTTGCCGTGGCTTGGAACGACGTGGTTGTTGATCTGTGCGCATTGCGTTCTGACCTTGCCGTATCTGGTTGGCACGTTACTGACCGATATGGATCGTCTTGGTATTGCCGAAATGGAAAAGGTTGCTGAAACGCTGAGTGCCGGGTTCTGGCGCCGCTTCATCGATATCGTCTTGCCGTCTATCCGCTACAGCCTGCTGTCGGGCTTGATGATGGTGACCGCAATTTCAATCGGTGAATTTCAAATTTCCAATCTGATCTCGGGCTTCTTGTCGCGCACCTATCCGGTTGTTTTGTTGCAGGCCTTTTATGGTGCAACCGGGCTCGCCTGTGCGGCGACAGTTATTCTTATCGTCTTGGCCCTGTTTGCGGCTGGTGGCGGTGCATTTGGTGCGCGCTTGGCGCGAATGCGTCAAAAGGTACGCGTATAATGATCCGTTTTGAAAATGTGACCTATCGTTACGGCGATGGGGAAGGTGGTATTTCCAACGTGAACCTTCGTGTTGAGAAGGGCGAGTTGCTTGCCGTTATTGGTCCGTCGGGATCAGGCAAAAGCACGTTGTTAAAACTTCTTGCCGGGTTTATGGAACCGCAATCGGGCAGCATCTGGATTGAGGGCAAAGATGTCAGCGGGGTGGCGGCACGCCATCGCGATCTGGGGATTGTTTTTCAGTCCTATGCTTTGTTCCCGCATATGACGGTGCTTGAAAACGTTGCCTATCCGCTGCGTCTTCGTGGTGTAGATCGGGCGGAACGGTTTGAACGGGCGTCAAAGGCGCTTGGCGAGGTCGGGTTGTCATCGGCAACCGATCGTTTGCCTGCCACCTTGTCGGGTGGGCAGCAACAGCGTGTCGCCTTGGCGCGTGCGTTGGTTTACCAACCAAAGGCCTTGTTGCTTGATGAACCGCTTTCGGCACTGGATGCATCGTTGCGCACCGAAATGCGTGATTTGATCACCCATGTGCAGCGCACGGCACAAATTGCCACCATCCATGTCACCCATGATCAGGAAGAAGCCTTGTCGATGGCTGACCGCATTGCGGTGGTTCATCGCGGCGAAATCCTGCAGGTCGCATCGCCCAAGGACCTTTATGACAAGCCGTTTAACGCCACGGTGGCGGCGTTTGTTGGCAAGGCCAATCTTTGGATCGGGGATGTGATGTCATCGACGTGTGTTCGCACCGAATTTGGTGATATCGCCTGCGACGCCAGCGATTGGGGCATCGGCGACCGCGTTAATGTCATGGTCCGGCCCGAGGCGATCATGCCGCTGACCGCTGACCAAAATCCTG
The DNA here is from genome assembly GCF_000751115.1 of Thalassospira sp. GB04J01. Classification (NCBI taxonomy): domain Bacteria; kingdom Pseudomonadati; phylum Pseudomonadota; class Alphaproteobacteria; order Rhodospirillales; family Thalassospiraceae; genus Thalassospira; species Thalassospira sp. GB04J01. The sequence goes on from NZ_CCDX020000017.1 coordinate 96,673, forward strand.
AACAAGCCCCGAATTATTTTAACGGCACGCTGGTGCAGGACAGGTTTTTGGGGGCTGTACGCCGCTATGACCTTTCTGTCGCGGGCTGTGTCATCACCGGTGAAACCGGGTACCGCGGTTCACTTTCACGTATTTCCATTCCTTTCGACAGCGTCCGACTTCTTCCCTTGCAGGACGATTAACCCATCAGGAGAACGACCAATGGCGTTTAAGATCAAGGCAGCAGTGGTTGCCGCACTTTCCATGTTGCCCATCACGGCACACGCATTTGACGGGCCGGAACTGTATGACGGCGAAAAAGCCCTGTACGAACAGGCCAAAGAAGAAGGTCTTGTTGTTTCGTTTGATACCGGACCAACGTGGGCCAACTGGGCAGCACAGTTTAAGAACTTTAAGCAACGCTACCCCGGTGTTGAAATGGTCTATAACGACCTTGGATCAGCGGCGACCGTTGTCGCACTTGATAAATCACGCAACCGTCCGCAGGCCGACACCGCGTATTATTTCGCCGGTTCCGCCCTTGATGCGGTTGATCGCGATGTCGTTGCCCCGTTCGAGCCGGTCAATTTTGATAAACTTCCGCCGGAATTGCGCGATGAAGCAGGTAAGTGGTTCACCATTCACAAGCTTGATGTGGCATTTTTGGTCAACAAAAAGCTTGTCAAAAACACCCCGCAAAGCTGGGCAGATTTGCTAAAGCCGGAATACAAGAACTCGGTTGTTTATCTTGATCCGCGTTCGACCGGCCAGGGCCAGGTTGTTGTGTTTGCCGCGGCCTTTGGTAATGGCGGCAGCATGGATGACGTCAAGCCGGGGATCGCGTATCTGGCGGAATTGCACAAATCGGAAAACGTTCTTCGCACCATGGGCACGACCCCTTATGCGCAGTTCCTCAAAGGGGAAATCCCGATTTGGATCGGCTATGAAAACGATGGCCTGAAAGCAAAATACAAAGACGGTATGGGCGACGACATTGATGTTGTGATCCCTAAAGAAGCATCTGCTGCGGCCCCTTATGCCATCAGCATGGTCAAAAATGCCCCGAACCCGTCGGCGGCAAAACTTTGGCTGAACTACATCATGACCGAAGAAGGTCAGGTGACCTTTGCCGAAGGCTATGTGCGTCCGTCTGTTCCAGGAGTGAAATTGCCCGCAGATGTCGCAGAAAAAATGCCCGATGCCCCACAGATCAAGCCGCTTGATATCGTTAAGGCGACCAAGCTTAAAGCGCAAATCGACAGTGGTTGGTCCAAGGCCGTTCTTGGCCAGTAATTGATCCCTGCATCCTGTGCAGGTCCTGACAACGGAGATCAGGTAAAATGATCGGACTTCCTAAACGGGCATTGATATGGCTAGCGCTGCCGGCAACGGTGTTCTTGTTTGCCTTCTTTGTCCTGCCTCTGATCTTTGTTGCGGCGGACTCTTTTTCGGATGGCGGCTCTGCGTATAGCAGGGTCGCTTCCGATCCGGTGTTCTGGGCCGGGTTAAAGGGCAGTTTTGTTATCGGCATTGCCGCACCGCTGTTTTCGCTGGTGGTCGGTTACTTTGTGTCTTTACATCTGGCGGGTAAATCCGAACGGGTGCGGACCTTGCTGATGTTTGGCATTTCTTTGCCGCTGACATTTTCGGGTTTGATTGTGGCTTACGGGTTTATTCTGACCTTTGGGCGGGCCGGATTTGTTACAAGCTTGCTGGCCGGGATCGGTGCAGATCCGGCGGTGATTGGCGGGTTTATTTTCTCGCCGCTTGGGCTTGGATTTACCTATTCCTATTATCTGATCCCGCGCGTTGTCATGGTGCTGTTGCCCCCGCTTGTGAATTTCGACTATGCCCAGATTAATGCGGCAAAATCGATGGGGGCTTCGGGTTTTCGCGCGCATCTCGATATTTTACTGCCCCAACTTATTCCCGGCTTTATTTCTGCATTCTGCCTGACATCTGCGGTGGCATTTGGCGCATATGGCACCGCACTGGCCTTGGTCGGTACGCAGGTGAATATCCTGCCGCTGGTGCTGTATTCGAAAATATCAGAAACCGGAAGCGACCTTCCGGCGGCATCGGCGATTTCGGTTATTTTGATGGCCATTTGTATCTTGATTACAGCCGCTGCTGAAACTGTTTCGGCGCGGAAATCCACCAAAACATCGCGTCGAAAAGTAAGTGTCGCCTAATGGTATTAACGTTGGCATTAAAGCCAAACACCCCTGTCAGCGTCACAGGGGTGTTTGTGCTTTTGTCTTTGGGATATGGAACGCTGTCTATTTGACCTTCTTGATTTCGCCGCGTTCAATCTTGTCCCAATATTGAGTGACCTCGCCGCGCACCACCGACATCAGGAAGTACAGGCCAATGATGTTGGGAATAGCCATGGCAAAGATCATGGAGTCCGAGAAATCAATTACCGGACCAAGGCTCATTGATGCCCCGACGATGACACACAAGCAGAAGAACAGCTTGAAAACGATCTCTTTGCCTTTGCCTTCACCGACCAGATAGGTCCAGCCTTTAAGCCCGTAATAGGACCATGACAGCATGGTTGAAAAGGCAAACAGCACAACCGCCAGTGCCAGGATCAACGGGAACCATGTAAAGGCCGATGCAAATGCAGCCGATGTCAGCTCAACCCCGGTCAGACCGGAATTAAGTTCACCACTGATGGTAATCACAAGGGCGGTCATGGTGCAGATCACCACCGTATCAATGAACGGCTCAAGCAGGGCGACATAGCCCTCGGTGATGGGTTCTTTGGTGCGCACGGCTGCGTGGGCAATGGCAGCAGAACCAATGCCCGCTTCGTTGGAAAACGCGGCACGTTTAAAGCCCTGAATAAGCGCGCCCACAAAGCCACCGGCAACCCCGGCACCGGTAAAGGCCCCGACGAAGATCTGAGTGAAGGCATCGCCGACCATGCTGATGTTGCTGATGATAATAATCATGCCCGCAGTGACATAAATAACCGCCATCAACGGCACGATTTTTTCCGTGACCTTGGCAATGGATTTAATGCCGCCAATAATGACAACGCCAACAATGATTGCCATGACAAGACCAAACAACCAGCCCGATCCGGCCAGGAAGCTGTTTTCGCCCCCGGTGACATTGACAACCTGCTGAAACGCCTGATTGGCCTGGAACATGTTGCCGCCGCCAATGGCACCGCCGATACAGCACACCGAAAACAGGATGGCCAATACCTTGCCAAGTCCCGGTCTGCCCTGTTCGGCCAGCCCCTTGGACAGGTAATACATCGGACCACCCGACACCCGACCATCGGGGTATTCGTTACGGTATTTCACGCCCAGCGTACATTCGGTGAATTTGGATGCCATGCCCAGCAACCCGGCAAGGATCATCCAGAATGTCGCCCCCGGACCGCCAATGGAAACGGCGACGGCCACACCTGCGATATTACCAAGGCCAACCGTGCCCGAAAGGGCGGTGGCAAGGGCCTGAAAATGCGAGACTTCACCAGCGTCTTCGGGGTGGGAATAGTCCCCCTTGACCAGTGATATAGCGTGGCCGAATTTGCGGAACTGCACAAACCCGAAATACAGGGTGAAAATGGTGGCCGCGATCACCAGCCACCCGACAATCAGCGGAAAGGCGGTGCCAGCAACCGGGACGGAATAGAAGATGGTCCCGGCGATAACGTTGGAAATGGGGGCGATGGCTTGATTGATTTTCTCGTCCAGGCTGACTTCCTGCGCGGTGGCGACATGTGGCAGAAGGGCCGACATCAATGCAACGGCGCTTGCCGCGGCTGTCTTTTTCCAGAACATGAAGTTTCTCCGGTTTATCTTTTTTGGTGTGATTGCCTTACGGAACGACCGTGACCGGAACAGGCGATGCCTGCACCAGTGTCAGGGGCAAACTGCCCAGTAACCGCGCACCCAGCGCGGAACCGCCTTTACGGCCAAGAATGATCTGCGATGCGTTCTTTTCTTTTGCGATCGCACAGATCAGCTCGCCGGAATGGCCGTATCGGACTTCCGAAGTCACCGGAACTTTTAGTTTGGCAAGAGCATCGAGCGCGGGCTTGAGTGTTTCCTCTGCGCGCGACAATTCTTCTGTACGGCGTTGATGCCGTTCTTCCAGTTCCTTTGTTGAAAGGAAGCTGTAGGGGGACCACTCAAGAACAAAAACCAGATGAACGGCACAGCCAACGGCTGCTGCGCGTTGACCGGCAAATTCTGCGGCACGTTGTGCTGCATCAGTTCCGTCGTAGCCTACGAGTATCGGCTGGTCGGTCATGTGCTTCTCCTGATCAGAGACGAATTTGTCAGGTAGATTCTCCCACGGCACGCAATGCAAAAATGGTTCTTTTGCACCTTGTCGCGATGGTCAATGACGGCAGGACGACGGTTTCCCCGATATGCATTCCCCCGCCGCCAGTTGAGGCGACACAAAACAAAGGATACATAAAAATGAAATAATTTCGCTAAAAAGTTGATTTAAGGGTATTTCGTATGTGCCTAGGATTGGGTTTTTCGGGGCCAAAACAAAATAAAACGCGCCGAAATGAACTCGGTGCGTCGTAAAATACTGTCTGTTTATCGAAAAAGAGTGAGAAGAACCGGGTGTGCTAGATCGATGACTTGGCCTATAGACCCTTCATCGGGCCAACCATTTGCAGGAAATCGATCAATACGGCTGCTGCGACATCGGCATCCTCGGGCGTGATGGCTTCGTCGGGATGATGGCTGAGCCCATCACGGCAACGAACAAACAGCATGCCGATGTCACACAGATCATGCATCGCCAATCCATCATGGCCCGCACCACTAAACAGGCGGTGGGGGGTGATACCCTGTTCGCCAATGGCCTGACCCAATCCATTCATGATCCAGTCGGCACATTTAACACCTTCTGCCTCATAGGTTTGATCCGCCGAGATTTCGACCCGGCGGTTGCGCGCAATATTGGGCAGGGCCGACAGGATCTGCCCCCGGCCATTGACCCGCACGATACGTTCGGGCGCGCGCAGCTCAATCGTCAGGTCAACATGATCGGGAATGACATTAACCGCATTTGGCGTGACATCGATTTTGCCAACCACACCGACCATCCCCTCGGTGGCCGAGCAAATGGCTTCGACCTGATGAATAACGTCGGCGGCGGCAACCAATGCGTCATGGCGGTCCGCCATCGGGGTGGTTCCGGCATGGCTTGCCTTGCCCTGAATGCGCACGCGGTGGCGTTCGATCCCGGTCAGGGCCGTGACCACACCAACCGGCAAATCCATTTTTTCAAGAACTGGTCCCTGTTCGATATGGATTTCGACAAAGCCGAGAATATTGCCCTTGTCCCGTCTAAGGGTTGGGATGTCATCGGGATTGCAGCCAAAGGCCTTTAGCGCGTCGGCGACGGTGATGCCCTGATCGTCGGTGGCGTTCAATGCATTGGGATCGAATGTCCCGGCAAGCGCACGTGATCCAACAAGAGTTGACTGGAACCGCGTGCCTTCTTCGTCACCAAAGACAACGATCTCAATGCCGAACGGCAATTCAATGCCCGCCTTGGCAAGATGTGCAATCACCGCAATCGGAAGGGCAACACCCAGCATCCCGTCATATTTCCCCCCTGAAACCACGGTGTCCTGATGGGAACCAAGAATAAGGGTCGGTGCACCTGACAGGGCTTTCTGATCGCGCCCGACGATGTTGCCAGCCGCATCAATTTCACTGGCAAGACCCGCCTTGCGCATCCAGTCGCAAATCAGCGGGGTAACCGTACGGTGTTCATCGCTTAAAAACAGGCGGGTAACACCGGGGCCGGGCAGGCTGTGACGGGCGGCATCTTCAAGACGGTCAAAGATCAGTTGGCCAAGCATTATGATGGGAGCCTTAGTACTGGTGGGGCTTGTCGGGTGTCGGAAGTCGGTCAAAGAACATGCGATATTCAGGATCGCGGGTCATATCGTAAAGGCGTTGCAATTCTGTCATCGGATAAGGGTGGTCATCAACCCGAAGATCAAGCGGCAGGGCATTTGGATAGACAACCTTGATCATGGCCGAGGTGGTACCGCGCACATCGCCACCGGCCTCAAACCCGGCAACAAGTGCGTCCAGAAGACAAAGTTCAAACCGTTGCGATGTCTGTGTCAGGGTATGAAATCGGTCACGCATCACATTTGGCACATTGGCATGGGCCAGCATATTACCGCCCAGTACAAGGTCGCGTTCAACAAGATGGGTGGTTTCAGGGCGGTTTTTATCCCCGGTCCAGGCAGCGGTTTCACCATTGCCATCGAGCACCAGCAACTGCCGCCATTGGCGACCATCGTCGGCATTTGTCAGTTCATCACGCACCGAATCGGCTCGTTTACCGGATTCAAGCAAGGTGAGACCGTTAATCCCGTACCAGTAGTTGGTTGAAAACCCCTGCGTCGCAATCACGCCGATACCGGGTTTGAGATGCGGGACAAAGCCACCCACGGCCAGATTTCCCGTCGCACTGGCAATGCCCAGTGCATTGGTTTTCGGGTCTCTGGCGACGATTGTGTAAGTCATGTTTCCTGCCTGTGTCCCAGCTTAGCACGATGGCGGTCTGGAAATTTATTATGATAAATAATTGCCGAATTCGAATTTATCATTATAAATAGGTTTTGCAACCGTCACATCCGAACGCATCGACAACGGGTTCGGAAAACGGGAAACGTCGTTTAAAAAAAAGAACACCACAAAAGCGGTGCGTTGTCGTTCGGTTCGGTTTGAGCCGGGGTAACAGGAAGGTTTCAACAAGGGAGGCTTGAATGAAAAGCCTGTTTAAAGGGGCGCTGACAGCAGCCGCCCTCGCGGTTTGTGCATTCGGGTTCGGCCATGCCGAAGCCCAGACCCCACCGGGTGTTCTGGTGGTGGGTCAGATTGCCGAGCCCAAATCACTTGATCCGGCGGCTGTGACCGCCGTGAACGATTTTCGCATTCTGATGAATGTCTATGATGGTCTGGTCCGCTACAAGGATGGCACGCTTGAAGTTGAGCCTGCCTTGGCGGAAAGCTGGACGATTTCTGGTGACGGGACGGTGTATACGTTCAAGCTGCGCGATGGGGTGACATTCCATGACGGCACCCCGTTCAATGCCGAGGCGGTGAAATACAATTTCGACCGTATGCTTGACGAAAACCATCCCCAACATGACACCGGCCCGTTCCCATTGGCGTTTTTCTTTAGCGCTGTGGAAACGATTGATGTCGTGGACGATCTGACGGTCAAATTTACGCTTAATGCGCCTTATGCACCGTTCCTGTCCAACCTTGCCTATCCGACCGGCCTGATCGTTTCACCGGAAGCCGTGAAAGAATTTGGTGCGGATTACGGTCGCCATCCGGTGGGCACCGGCCCATTCAAATTTGCTGAATGGGAAAGCAATGCCAAGGTCGTTGTCGTGCGCAATGATGACTATTGGGAAGAGGCTGCCAAGCTTGAAGCGGTTGTGTTTCGTCCGATCACGGATGCCAATACCCGTGTGGCTGAACTGATGGCCGGGGGCATTGATCTGATGGTCGAAGTGCCGCCAGATAGCCTGACGCAGCTGTCGGGGGACGACAATTTCAGTGTCTATGAACAGGCCGGACCGCATCTTTGGTTCCTGATCCTGAACATGAAAGAAGGCCCGTTCAAAGACAAGAAAGTCCGTCAGGCGATCAACTATGCGATTGATAAAAAGGCACTGGTTGAAAACGTCCTTCAGGGCACGGCCGAAGTCGCCGCCGGGCCAACCCCGCCCGCATTTGCATGGGCCTATAATGAACAGCTTCAGCCTTATCCCCATGATATCGAAAAGGCAAAACAGCTGATCAAGGAAGCCGGTGCCGAGGGTGCGGAAGTGACGTTCTATGTCACCGAAGGCGGTTCAGGCATGCTTGATCCGATCCCGATGGGGGCGGCCATTCAGGCGGACCTTGCGCAGATCGGTCTGACCGTTGCAATTGAGACATACGAATGGAACACCTTCCTTGGTAAGGTGAACCCGGGTCTTGAAGGCAAGGCAGATATGGCGGAAATGGCCTGGATGACCAATGATCCAGATACCTTGCCATATCTGGCACTGCGCACCGATGCGTGGCCCGACAAGGGCGGGTTTAATTCCGGGTATTATTCCAACCCGGAAGTCGACAAGCTTCTTGAAGCTGCGCGTTCGTCCACCGATCAGGCTGAACGGGCCAAGCTGTACCGCGAAATGCAGGAAATCGTTTATGACGATGCCCCGTGGGCCTTCATCGCGAACTGGAAGCAAAACGCCGTTTCAAGCACCATGGTTGATGGTTTCAAATTGCAGCCATCCTTCTTCCTGCTGCTTGATGACGTTGTGAAAAACTGATCTGATCTTTGATGCCGGGGCGGGCAATGCGTGCCCCGGCATTTCTATTTCCCGCACATAACCAGACGAGCCGCGCCATGCACGTCTATATCCTGCGTCGATTGATCCTGATGATCCCGGTTTTACTGGGGCTGACTGTGATCGTTTTTTTGATTATGTCGCTGATCCCCGGTGATCCGGCGCTGGCGATCCTTGGATCCTATGCCACGCCGGAAAATGTCGCGAAATTGCGCGCCGATCTTGGTCTGGACAAAACCATGATCGAACAATACTGGATCTGGCTGACCAATATGGTTCAGGGCGATTTCGGGCGGTCTTACAGCCTCAATCGTCCGGTTCTTGATGAAATCCTTGAACGGTTCGGGGCAACCCTGATCTTGGCGGGAACGTCGCTTGTGCTGTGTACGATTTTTGGTCTGTTGACCGGGGTTGTCTCGGCCGTGCGTCAATATGGCTGGGCGGACAAAACACTGACCTTTGCGGTTTTGATCGGGATTTCCATTCCAAGTTTCTGGCTTGGTCTGTTGTTGATGATGTTTTTTGCCGTTGAATTGCGGTGGCTGCCAGTTAGTGGCATGTACGCCATTTACGGCGGTGGTGATCTGCCCGATTTGATCCGGCATCTGATTTTGCCATCGGTCACCTTGGCCGTGGTGGCGACCGGGATTATTGCCCGACTGACACGGTCCAACATGCTTGAAGTGCTGCGTCAGGATTTCATCCGCACGGCACGGGCCAAGGGGCTTGATGAAAACCGGGTGATTTATCGCCACGCGTTCAAGGCGGCACTGGTCAATGTCATTCCGGTGATCGGGGTTCAGGCGGGCTTTGTTCTGGGCGGGGCGGTCTATATTGAAACCGTGTTCCAGTGGCCCGGTATTGGCCGCATGCTGGTCAATGCGATTTCAACGCGCGATATCCTGCTCGTACAGGGCGGGGTGGTTCTGGTTGCGGGCAGTTACGTTCTGTTTAACCTGTTTGCTGATGTCATCCAGCATCTGCTTGATCCAAGGGTGAAGGCATGACCAGTACCGCCGTGACAGGCCCAAATTCAAATCCTCATACCAATGCAAAAAAGCGATCCGCGCGCCCCTCGGCGTTCAAGCTTTTGGCGCGCAACCAGCTTGCCCTGATGGGGGCGGTGATTTTGGCGTTGGTGGTTTTAATAGTTATTATAACACCGATCCTGCCGCTGCCCGATCCGGATGCCACGGATCCGGCACAGCGTTTGTTGCGGCCCCTTGCCGACGGGCATTTCCTGGGCACCGATCATCTGGGCCGCGATTTGCTGTCCCGGTTAATTTGGGGCACGCGGGTCAGCCTGGCGGTCGGGATTTCGGCGTCCCTTGTTGCTGCGCTGTTTGGTTCGGCCATCGGGATTATTTCGGGCTATTTTGGCGGGCGTACCGATAATATCATGATGCGCGGCATTGATATGCTGATGGCGTTCCCTTACATCCTGCTGGCTTTGGCGATTGTTGCTGCCCTTGGTCCGGGGTTGATGAATGCGCTTTATGCGATTGCGGTGGTCAATATTCCGTTCTTTGCCCGTAACATCCGCGGTGTGACCGTCGGGATTGCGCACCGCGAATTTGTCGATGCGGCCAAACTTTCGGGCAAAGGACATATCCGCATCATCCTGACCGAAATTCTGCCCAATGTGATGCCGGTGATTGTGATTACGATCTCGACCACGGTCGGTTGGATGATCCTTGAAACGGCGGGGTTAAGCTTCCTTGGTCTGGGCGCACAGCCGCCACAGGCCGACCTTGGGTCGATGCTGGGCGAAGGGCGGAAACTGATCACGACCGCGATGCATCTGTCGGCCATTCCCGGTGCGATGATCTTTGTTCTGGTGATGAGCATCAATTTGCTCGGTGATGGCATTCGCGATGTGCTCGACCCGCGTTTGAAATCGGGTGCATTGGCACGTCCGGCACCACTGACCCGTATTGACCGGACGGACGAGGGGGCAGGCACAACTTATTCCGATGACACGGTTCTGGCGGTCGATGAGTTGCGCACCGAATTTGTTCTGGGCGATGACAGCTATAAGGCGGTCGGCGGGGTCAGTTTCCATGTAGGCAAAAACGAATGCGTTGGTCTGGTCGGGGAGTCTGGTTCAGGCAAATCGGTTACCGCATTGTCGCTTTTGGGGCTGGTTGCCTCACCACCCGGCACGATTGTTGGCGGACGGGTGATGTTTGATGGCAAAGATGTCTATGGCATGTCGGAAGATGACGTGCGCGACATTCGCGGCGGTAAAGCGGCCTATGTTTTTCAGGACCCGTTATCGACCCTGCATCCGCTGTTTTCCATCGGGGATCAACTGGTCGAAGCCATTCGGGCGCATAATGCTGTTAGCTATAAGGATGCGTGGGCCAAGGCGGTTGAGTTGCTTGGTATGGTGCGCATTCCCAATCCGAAAAGCCGGGCCGACAACTATCCCCATCAATTGTCGGGCGGGATGCGTCAACGGGTTGGCATTGCCATGGCGCTGGCCAATGAACCGCGCCTGATCATTGCCGATGAGCCGACCACAGCCCTTGATGTGACGGTACAGGCGCAGATTTTGAAATTGATGAACAATCTGCGCAATGATCACGGCACGTCGGTTTTGTTCATCACCCATGATTTTGGCGTGGTATCGGAAATCTGTGACCGGGTGGCGGTGATGTATGCCGGACGGATTGTTGAAATGGGCACGACCGAGCAAGTGCTTCATCATCCGGCCCATCCCTATACCAAGCGTTTGATTGATTGTGTGCCGCGTTTGGGCGAACCCGACCGCCGCACATCGGCCATTCCGGGATTGCCGCCAGCGGTTAATAATCTGCCTGCCGGATGTGCCTTTGCCGATCGTTGTGACCGGGTCGAGGACGCATGTCGGGTTGGCTCAATTGCCTTTGATGATCTTGGCGAAGGCCATGGTGTGCGCTGTATCAAACCGATGGAGGGTGCAGATGTCTGATGCGACTCATGTTTCTGATGTCGTCTTGCAAACCCGCGATCTGGTGCGGACCTTTGGCGGTGGCCGGACTCTGTTTGGCGGGCAAAAGCCAACCGTCTATGCCGTGCGTGGCATTGATGTCGCGGTGCGTAAGGGGGAAACCCTTGGCATTGTCGGGGAATCAGGGTGCGGAAAATCGACATTGGCCCGGATGCTGGTCGGGCTGGATCGCCCGACAGAGGGCAATATCACCCTGACCGGATCGGATATGAACGATCTGATTGCGCGTGATCGTCATGCGTTGTCACGGCGCATTCAATATGTGTTTCAGGATCCGATCAGTTCGCTTAATCCGCGCAAATTGATCCGTGAGACCCTTGCTGCGCCGTTACGTTATTTGCGCGGACTGTCAGGGGATGCGTTAAATCAGCGCATGGCTGAGCTGATGGATGCGGTTAATCTGCGCTCGGAATTTCTGGATCGTTACCCGCATGAGTTTTCTGGCGGGCAGGCGCAGCGGGTTGGCATTGCGCGGGCGTTGGCCGCAGAACCGGAAATCATTGTTCTGGATGAACCGGTGTCGGCACTCGATGTGTCGGTTCAAGCACAGGTGCTGAACCTTTTGGCCGATCTTAAAAAGAAATTTGGCCTGACATATGTTTTCATCAGCCATGATTTATCCGTGGTCGAAGCGGTTAGTGAACGGGTGGCCGTGATGTATTTCGGGCGCGTCGTCGAACAGGCAAAAGGCCGTGCGCTGTTTGACAAACCCCGGCACCCCTATACCCGCTTGTTGCTTGATAGCGCGCCGGTGCCGGGCAAACGCGGGTTGACGGTTGAGGATGCCAGTGCCGAATTGCCCGATCCATTGGCACCGCCGCCCGGATGTGCCTTTGCGCCGCGCTGTCCGCGTGCGCAGGATGACTGCGTTGCCAAGGTGCCCGATGCGCATTATGGCCTCGAAAATCATGATGCGGCATGTTTTCATCCGCTCAATCCGGTGACATCGGCATAAAATAAACTAATATGTGCCCGACACATAATCTTCAGGGCGCGACAGGAAAAACAGGATGACCAAAAACCCGATCAAGGGTCCGGCAAAGGATATCGAACTTGTGACGCGGCCGCGCAAACGCGACCGTAAACGGCCCGATATCATTGCCGATGCGCTGAAAGATTACATCGCGCAAAAGGGCCTGCGCCCCGGTTCACGATTGCCACAGGAAGCCGATTTGATCGCCCTTCTTGGTGCGTCAAAAGGCACGGTGCGTGAAGCGCTGAAATCCATGGAAACGCAGGGGATCATCACCACCCGTACCGGTCCGGGGGGCGGGGCGTTTATCGACAGCGTGTCCGAGGGGCGTGCGGTTGAGCTTTTGTCGAATTACTTCTTTTTCAAGAACCTTTCGATCCGCGATATCTATGAATTGCGCATTCTGCTGGAACCGGAAATGGCCGCGGCCTGCATCGGGCACTTGTCCGAGGATGATTTTCAGCGTCTTGAAGAAGTGATGACCTGGTATGCAAGCCACCCGCAATCAATCGAAGAAGCCCGGCGCCAACGCCATAAGGAACTTGAATTTCATCTGGTGCTGGTCGAGCTGTGCCCCAATCCGCTGTTATCGTTTTTCTGCCGGTTCATGATTGATCTTTTGATGAATTTGACCGTGTGCAAAAAGATCTATGATCAGCCCAATACCGAATTGCGCGAAACGGGCCGTAATTATCAATTCCGTCTGATCGAAGCCCTGCGCAACGGGGATGGCGAAACCGCACGTGCGGTGACCTATCAGCACATGTGCGCGGCCCAGCGTTTGATGGAAGAACAGGAAGCGGTGGTTGAAAACCGGTTTTTGCGCGTAGGCAATATTGATCTGCCGCGCGATTTACCGCCCAGTGCCGAACTACGCGCCCTTTCGGGTATCGCCACCAAACACTAAGTCTTCTCTACGCTCTCTCAACACGCCATTCAGGACGATTATCATGACAGCTCCCCATATCGACCGCCAATATCTGAGTGCTGTTCTGGCGAAGCTTCTGACGATTGATAGTCCGACGGGCATGACCGACGGGGCGGTGGCATTTGTCTGCGATGAATTGCGCGACATGGGGATTGCGTTTGAGCTGACCCGACGTGGTGCCATCCGGGCCGATTTGCCCGGCGCACGCAAAAGCCCGGATCGGGCGGTGGCGGTGCATCTTGATACCCTTGGCGCCATGGTCAAACAGATCAAGGATAATGGCCGCCTGGAAGTCACCATGATTGGTCATTGGTCGTCGCGCTTTGCCGAAGGTGCGCGGGTGACGGTCTATGCCGATGGCGGCAAGACGTTTCGGGGCACGATCCTGACCATCAAGGCATCGGGGCATACCTATAACACCGAAATTGAAAGTCAGCCGGTAACGTGGGAACAGCTTGAACTGCGTCTGGATGCCCGCATTGCCAATGGTGATGACGTGCGTGCCCTTGGCGTTCATGTCGGCGATATGGTGGCAATTGATACCAATGCCGAATTTACCGACAGCGGCTTTGTCGTGTCGCGCCATCTTGACGACAAGGCCGGGGTGGCCGCCGTGCTTGCGGCTGTGCGTGCCGTGGTCAACGGGCAGGCGTCCTTGCCGGTTGAGTGCCATGTCCTGTTTACCATTGCCGAGGAAGTCGGCCTTGGCGCACCCCATATCCTGCACGACGATATTGCCGAACTGGTCGCGGTTGATAACGGCACCTTTGCACCAGGGCAGAACACCAGCGAGTTTGGTGTGACGATTGCGATGAAGGATATGTCAGGCCCGTTTGACCGCAAGCTAAACCGTCATTTACTGGGTCTATGTGAAACAAACGGCATCGAGCATTCCCGCGATGTGTTTAAATTTTATCGCAGTGACGTCGCATCCGCGCTTGAAGCCGGGTACGACACACGGGCGTCCCTTATTTGTTTTGGGCTGGATGCATCGCACGGGCATGAACGCGCCCATATCGACAGTTTTGTCGCGGTGGGTGAATTGCTAGTGGCCTATTTGCAAAGCCCGCCGATTGATCAGGCCTGATCGTCGGCCTTGGGATCAAGCGGGCGGGGCTGGCCATGTTCGTCAAGGGCGACAAAGGTAAACACCCCTTCGGTGACTTTCTGGGACGTTTCTTCAAACCGCGTTTGACGCCAGGCTTCGACATTGATGCGAAGCGACGTGCGGCCCACATGGGTGATATCGGTAAAAATCGATACTTCATCCCCGACATGGACAGGGCGCAGGAACGACATGCTGTCGACAAACACGGTCGCGGTACGCCCACCTGCACGCCGTGCGGCAGCTGTTCCCGCTGCGAGGTCCATTTGCGACATCAGCCACCCGCCAAAGATATCCCCTGTCGGGTTGGTGTCGGCAGGCATGGCAACGGCACGGACCGACGGTTGCCGGTCGGGCGGGGTGTGCGTTGCATCATCTTGGTGTGTCATTAAAGCGTTCCGAAGTGGACATAACCCATATGACGTTACTGTAATTGATCGCGTGATAGCCAGTAAAAATATCGCCAAATCAGCGGGATGACCCAACTTAGGCGGGCTGACTATGGTGGGGAACGAACGGTGTAGATCGCCGGTTTTCGGGGAAATTTCAGGTGTTTTCGGGGCCAAACAAGAATTCGCATTTTTAATCTTGACCAAATGATCAGGATTGGACATGCTGTATCTGTCAGAGAGAGGCATCTGCACGCGTACTCAACCGGGGATAAACCCGAAAACATAAAGACGCGGCAGATCAAATACTGGGAAACAGTCCGGCGAATGTCGGACGGATACGCCAAGAATGTCCGTACGTGAAGATCAACAGTTGGTCGGGCCCGCCCGTCCGCGTAACGCCATAAATCCATCCTGATCCCGCTTTTGGGGTCATCATTTTGGCTGTTGGTCGATCCGTATTTGCATTCTTGTTTTGTCTCTCGATGACGTCAGGAGAGGACGCCTTTTAGGCAGGGAGACAAAACACATGACCATCTTGCAGGCCAAGCAAGCCCAGAAATCCGGTGCGAACCACAGTGTTGCAGACAGCCACACCGATGACGGTTTTTCCGATCTGCATCCGGCGTATTCCACCCTACAGGCCATGGCAGAAAGCAATCGCTGCCTGTATTGCTATGACGCGCCATGTGTCACCGCATGCCCGACATCAATCGATATTCCAAGCTTCATCCGCAAAATCAGCACAGCCAATCCCGACGGTGCGGCCAAAACCATTTTGTCGGCCAACATCATGGGCGGCACCTGTGCCCGTGCATGCCCGACCGAGGTTCTGTGTGAAGAAGCCTGCGTACGCAATGTCGCCGAAGACACCGCGGTTGAAATCGGAAGCCTGCAACGCTTTGCCGTTGATCATTTAATGGCGCGTGATTTGCCCCATCCGTTCAAACGGGCGGCTGAAACCGGCAAACAGATTGCCATTATCGGTGCTGGTCCCGCCGGACTATCGTGCGCGCACCGGGCCGCCATGCTGGGCCACGATGTGACGGTGTTTGAAGCCAAGGCAAAGCCGGGCGGCCTTAATGAATATGGTTTGGCTGCCTATAAGATGACCGATGATTTTGCCCAGCGCGAAGTTGAATTCTTGCTCGGTATTGGCGGCATTCGCATTGAATATGGCAAGGCGCTTGGCACGGACATCAACCTTCAGGCACTCAAAGATTCCTATGACGCGGTGTTTGTTGGTGTTGGCCTTGGATCAACCAATAATCTTGGGCTTAAGGGCGAAGAATTCCCCGGTGTGGATGACGCGATCAAATTCATCGAGCAATTGCGTCAGACCGAACCAAAATCCGACATGCCGGTTGGCAATAACGTCATCGTCATTGGTGGGGGCAATACGGCAATTGATGCTGCTGTTCAGGCCAAGCGCCTTGGTGCAGCGGAAGTCACCCTTGTGTATCGTCGTGGGCCTGAAAACATGTCAGCGACCGAGTTTGAACAGGATTTGGCCAAAACCAACGGTGTTGTTGTGCGCTACTGGGCCAAGCCCGTCGCGATCAAGGCCAATGGCAAGCTTATGGGCATGTCGTTTGAGAAAACCGACCTTGACGCCAATGGCAAGCTGGTCGGGACGGGGGAAACATTCGAGGTTCCCGCCGATCAGATTTTAAAAGCCATCGGACAAAAAATCAAAACCGATGACCTTGCCGGGATGGAGATATCCGGCGGCAAAATCATTGTCGATGACACCTATCAAACGACCGCGCCCGGCGTCTTTGCCGGTGGGGATTGCATCAAAAGTGGCGAAGACCTGACCGTGCAATCGGTCGAGGACGGCAAACAGGCCGCGATTGCCATCGATGCATTTTTGAAAACCGCCAGCGCATAACGCCAGCACAGGGAGAGAGAACATGGCTGATCTAAGCTGTAAAATTGCCGGGATCGATTCACTAAACCCGTTCTGGCTGGCGTCCGCACCGCCGACGGATAAGAAATACAACGTCGTGCGTGCCTTTGAAGCAGGCTGGGGCGGAGTTGTCTGGAAAACCTTGGGCATTGATCCGCCCGTGATCAACGTATCGTCGCGCTATGGCGCGCATCATGATCAAAACCGCCGTCTTTTGGGCATTAACAATATTGAACTGATTTCCGACCGCCCGCTCGCGGTGAACCTTCAGGAAATCCGTGAATGCCGCAAAGAATACCCCGATCACGTCATCATCGGATCAATGATGGCCCCGATTGAGGAACGTGTGTGGAAGGACCTTGCCCAGCAGATCGCCGAAAGCGGGGTGCACGGGATTGAGCTTAACCTTGGTTGCCCGCACGGCATGTGCGAACGCGGCATGGGCTCTGCCATTGGGCAGGTGCCCGAAATGGTCGAACAGGTCACCCGCTGGGTTAAGGACAGCGTTGATATTCCGGTCTTTACCAAACTGACGCCAAACATCACCAACATCCTGTGGTCGGCCGAGGCCGCCTATAAGGGCGGGGCGGATGCGGTGTCATTGATTAACACTGTTAACTCGATCATTTCGGTTGATATCGACAATATGATCCCCGAGCCGGTTGTCGATGGCAAAGGGACGCATGGCGGTTATTGCGGGTCGGCGGTTAAGCCGATTGCGCTGAATATGATTGCCGAAATTGCCCGGACACCGGAAACCAAGAACCTTGAGATTTCCGGCATTGGCGGCATCACCACATGGAAAGATGCGGTCGAATTCATGGCGCTTGGGTCCAACGCGGTTCAGGTCTGTACCGCTGCGATGATCTATGGCTTCCGCGTGGTTGACGATCTGATTGATGGCATGAGCCAGTGGATGGACGACAAGGGCTATACCAGTGTCGAACAGTTCACCCGTGCGGCCGTCCCGCAGGTTGCCGACTGGAACGAGCTTAACATGAACTACGATACCAAGGCGGTGATCAACACCGATAACTGTATCGAATGTGGCCGGTGCCATATCGCGTGCGAAGACACATCCCATCAGGCGATTACCATGACCGACAAGCCCGAAGGCGGGCGAGTGTTTGAGGTGGTCGACGAGGAATGTGTTGGCTGTAACCTGTGTTACCACATCTGCCCGGTCCCTGATTGTATCACCATGGAACCGGTCAAAACCGACAAGCCGCCAATGACATGGCCCGAACATCCGCTTAACCCGATGCGGGCCGCGGCGGAATAATCCATCAGGCCACCAGCGCCACGTGACTAAGGAAGAAGGACTAGATAATGACCGTTCAACCCAGTGTACGTAACCTGTCGATTGATGGTGATCGCCTTTGGGACAGCCTGATGGAAATGGCCAAAATCGGCAAAACAGCAAAGGATGGCGTGTGTCGTCTGGCGCTGACCGATCTGGACCGGGAAAGCCGTGATTTGTTCATCAAATGGTGCGAAGCCGAAGGCTGTTCGATCCGTGTCGACCAGATGGGCAATATCTTTGCCCGTCGCGAAGGCAAAAATCCCGATCTGCCGCCGGTTGTCATCGGAAGTCACCTTGATAGCCAGCCCACGGGCGGGAAATATGATGGTGTGTATGGCGTGCTTTCGGGGCTTGAGGTGATCCGGACCCTCAATGAAGCCAAATACGAAACCGAGGCCCCGATTGAAGTAGTGTCATGGACCAACGAAGAAGGATCGCGCTTTGCCCCGGCGATGGTGTCATCGGGCGTCTTTGCCAAGGTATTTGATCTTGAATACGGGCATGGCCGGGCCGATGTCGATGGCAAAACCATGGGCGAGGAACTTAAACGTATCGGCTATTTAGGGCCGGATGAACCGACCATTGATGCCCATCCGATGGGGGCCTATTTCGAAGCCCATATCGAACAGGGCCCGATCCTTGAAGACGAAGGCAAGGACATTGGCATTGTTACCGATGCCCAAGGCCAGCGCTGGTACGAAATCAAATTCATCGGTGTCGAGGCCCACGCCGGACCGACCCCGATGAAAACGCGCAAGGATGCGCTTTTGGGTGCTGCGCGGGTGGTTGATCTGGTTAATAAAATCGGTCTGGACCGGTCGCCTTTGGCCTGTGCGACGGTGGGGATGATGCAAATCCACCCCAATTCGCGCAACGTCATTCCCGGCGAGGTTTCCTTTACGGTCGATTTCCGTCACCCCGATGATGCGGTACTGTCAGACATGGACAAGGCTCTGCGCGAAGGTGTGGAAAAAATAGCCAAAGACATCGGGCTTGAAAGCGCATTGGACAATATTTTCTATTACGCGCCGATCCCGTTTGATGCGTCCTGTGTTGATGCGGTGCGTAAGGGGGCCGAACTTGGTGGTTTCTCGGCGCGGGAAATCGTCTCGGGGGCCGGGCACGATGCGTGCTATTTGGCCCAGGTTTGCCCAACCGCGATGATCTTTATCCCGTGTGTCGATGGCATTTCCCATAACGAAATCGAAGAAGTCCATAAACACTGGTCCGATGCCGGTGGGCAGGTTCTTTTAAGTGCGGTTTTGGCCAAGGCCGATGAAACGGTGATGGCAAAATCCGACTGAGTTTCGGACGGACAATAACGGGACGGCTGACCATGCAGCTGTCCTTGCGGGCGGGCTGGTTATCCAGTCCGCCCGTTTTCTATTCCGGGGATGACAATCAAACGGGGAATTCGTTTTCCACCGGATGGATGACCTTGGTAAAGGGTTCGTCTTCGTTTTCAGCAATCCAGTGCGCCCAATAGCGCGGGCGGGCCCGGCTTGTGTCGGGCTCAAGGCTAAGGAAATTGCGGGCGCCAACAAACTTGGTGTTGGTGCCGGGGAATGTGCCCATCCGCGATATGATCGACGGATCGATTTCCTTTTCGTTATCAAGCAAATGGGTCAGGGCAAACAGCACCATCTTGCCCGGTGCCGGATGGACAATTGCCGATGAAATCAGCTGATTAATCACCCGCGTCTGACCAATGTATTCGGTCCGGTTGTTTTCAAGCATGCCAAAGGCCGCGACATGAACATCGCCCGACAGGATCGTCACCCGGATGCCGGTTTCCTGAATTTTAAACAGGCGATGGACCATGCGGCTGCGTTCGCCCTTATGGCTTCGGCTGCTCCAATGGTCTTGTAAATCGTCTTCAAGTTCCTGTTGGCCGGGTACGGCTCCGAGCAAGGTTTCAAGCACATTAAAGTCGGGATAGACGACCGGGATGCTCGACATCACAAACAGATGGTCGATGTCGGAAAGGCTGGAAAGCCAGTCATATATCTTGTCCCAGTGATCGGGCGATAAGACCTGTCTTTGGGTGCGTTCGGACCGCATATCAACAGACAGGATCGCTGTACTGCCGACAATGTGCCCAACCGAAAATCCATGATCAGGGGCCAGATAGAAGGCAGGTTTTTCGGTTTCGGGGGATAGATGTTGCTGAAAAACGCCAAACGCATGGGTGGCGATTTTGCCGATGCCCTGAAACACATCACAATTCTGGCGTTCGGGCGGATAGGAGCCCCAGCCATCGAAAATATCATGATCGTCCCACATCGAAATTGCCGGAACGGTCGCCATCATTTGCGCGACTTCGGGCTGGGCCCAGCGTTCGGTATAAAGATCGAAATAGAATTTTTCGAGTTGGCTTTTCATCGGTTTGGTGACGGTCGCCTTGTTGGCCTTGGTATTGGGTAAGGCGTTCCATGTCTTGATACTGGGGACCACTTCCCAAACGGAATCGGCATAGACCTGATCCCCGCCCAAAAGCATCAGATGATAGGGGGCTTGATCATGACGTCCGGCCATCTCAAGCCACATCTTGTTTTTAACCTCGACCCCCTTCATCACCTTTTGCGATGAAAACCCGTTACAGGATGCATAGGCCATGTTTGGTGCTTGGCCGCGGGGTGGTAGATGAACATCAAAATAGGTGTCTTCCGACGGGCTATACGTCAGTGTGGTCGGGGTGTCTGAAAGTGGGGCGTCAAAAGAAAAACTGTACGCCGCCCGGTCGCCAAGCTGCCAAACAAGCGTTGCGCTGGCAGGGGGCACATGGACATCGCCGATAAAGAAAAGATCGCCGGGTGGCCCGTTTTTGGTCACCATCAATGCACTGAATTTCCAGCGGTTTGTTGCTGCGTCATAACCGCGAAATGACAGCACCGGTCCCATCAGGATTTTCATCGTGCCCGCCCCTTTGTTTTGATTTTATGCCCGCTTTGGGTCGCCAATATATTGCAATTTAAAGTGGATTTGAACGCCCGTTATAAAGCTATTTCTCAGTGGCGTCGGCAAATTTGGAAATTTGGACAAGGGGGACCAAATGATGAATGGGCAGTGCCGAAATAATATCATCTGAAGGAACGTGTGATGCGTTAGCTGTCTGAGGGCGTCTCATTCATAACGCCGCGAAGGTGGCCGGTTGTCCATCTTTCAAGTGTGCCGTCTTCTTTCAACCTTTTGATCAGCAGATTAATTTCGGCAATATGCTGTGCGCAGGGACTTTGGCGCGAAAACATCAGCAACACTTCGTTGCGGGCCAGTGGGGGCTCTGCCGGTTCAATTACGTCCTCAAGATGGTTTTTATACAGGTTGGTCAGTCCGTCATAGCGGCCCAGTATCACATAATCGGCACGGCCATTGATCAGAACATCGAAAATTCTGTTTCCTGTCGGGGAATAGATCATATCAAGGCTGGTTTCGGCGTAATGATCTATGTAATCGCCATAACTGCCACCTTGCGGACGAGCGCCACGATAGCCGATCAAATCATAAATGTTGTTCATTGGAAAACGGTTCTGGCGATGTTGGAAAACCATGACATCGTCAAAGGCGAATGGCGCACTATAGGTGTAAATGCGGTTGCGTTCCTTGGTGAAATACGCACCTGCAATGACGTCAAGCTCACCCTTACCCAGCATTTGGATCGATCGTGACCAGGGAATATCAAGCATGAGGTCAAGGTGGATGCCATGTCGCGCGGCATATTCATCAAGGATGTCGATGGCAAGGCCCAACTGCCGGCCATTCTCGTCGATATAGGTGATCGGTTCCCAGCCTTCAGCACCGCCAACAGACATGGTTTCGCATCCCTGCATCGCAACAGAATGTGTCGTTTGATTATTGGGTGCGTCAGGTTCGTCGGCAATCGCACTGCTGATCGACAAAATACTCCCGGCGCCAATAAATAAGGCACCAACAAATAAAGCAGCGTCAAAAAAGCCAACCGCACCTGATCGCGGGGGCGTGCACACCATTTCTGACCTCGGCGGAAGTTATATCAACATCTGCTGCTATAGGTTTGTTCCGCGGGTGGGGCTTGCAACTATCCATAAGTGGGGCAAGACGCGCTTTCAAGCCGATCTTTGATGTATTATCCGTCCAGTCCAACGCCTTTGAGGATAATGCGCACGACATTTTCTTTGGCCTCGGCGAATTGGGTTTCGCTCAGTGGCTGATCATTGTTGAAAATCTCGATCTGGGCCCCGAAATCGGCGTAATGCTGGGTGGTGGCAAAGATCATAAGTATGAAAAAGGGACAGTCGCCTTTTTCCGATGCAATAGGATCTTTTGGCTTGATTATGGATTTTATTTATAGGCAGAGATTACTTTATGCATAAGTTCGTAATTCATGTGTCGCCTCCAGTTCCACTTGAGATTACGTCCGTTTGATGTTGAATAAAGATACCGAAGAAATTGTGAAGGAAGCTGGGGATTGTTCATATAAAATGCGCGATTATTTGGATTCAAGTACCAAACGTATCCATGCTTGCTATCAAGTTCTGACAATGGATCCAATGGTCGCATTGTGAGTTCTTTTAACAGTTTTGATTCAAATTCTTCATCGTAGATCAAGCAATGTATATGAGCATGTGTGATGCAGCTTCCAGAGTGATTGCTAATCGTCCCTGAACCACTTTCAAAGAATATTAGATCATTTTTGTGATTTTTTTGGTAAGCTTTTTTGATATTCAAAAGTAATTCTGAAAGTTCTATTTTTTCTGAATTGCTCAATTGAGCAAAATTGTTTCTATGTTGCTTTGTGACTATTAGGGCGTGTGATTCATGAAGGGGGCCAAAGCTGGGGATAACTAAAAAATTAATTGTCTCTAACAGGATGTTTTCACCGCATTTAATTGATTCGATATAGTCAATATTGTCAATGTGAGAGTAATCACATTGTATTTCTGCACATATATTGCAGTTATTATTTTGCATCGGACGCCTTTGGAATAATTTTTTCAGCCCACGCTGCTAGCCGACTGAGTACTAGATCCGAAAAATAACCGAGCAGAAAACTGAAAGAGAACGCGAGCATTCCAGATTTTTGGTGCGCAAAGTTTATCGGAAGAACGCCAGAGGTAACCAAAAGATATGTGTTGAACGCAACTATTGCAGAGAGAAACGGTGTAAGCACTCTCCAATAGAATTTATGAGGCTGCCAACTAAATTTATATTGGTTGTTTTTCCCTCTTGCGGTGACGCGATAAAACCACTTTGTGTCGTACGTCCATCCGCCAAAGAAGCCGCCTAGTATAGAAAATATAAAGACCTTGTTGGGGTGTGACATACCCACATCGCTTGAAAAAAATTGCATGAAAATCATTACAGCAACTGCGACTAGGAATATTGCCACTAAATAAAAAAATTCAAATACAATTTGGTATTTGTCAGACGAGAAAAACGGTACGCAGTCTCTGCCCTCTAATCCGGTTTCTTGTTCTTTTGGCATCGCTTGTCTGATGTCCTGTCTGGGTTGATATCCTTCTGAGGTCGCAATCATAGGTTATGTTGGCTTTTTGAGCTAGTGTAATTGGGGGTGCGCGGTGGGCATCTTCAGTTCAATTTGTTTGTTGCGTTTGTGTTGTGGAAACCCAGCGAGAACTGCGTGGTCAACTGCACCTTTAAGTTGTTACAGACCGACACCCTTCAATATGATACGCACGACATTTTCTTTGGCCTCGGCGAATTGGGTTTCGCTCAGTGGCTGATCATTATTGAAAATCTCGATCTGGGCCCCGAAATCGGCGTAATGCTGGGTGGTGGCAAAGATCATATACATCAGTGAGTAGGGCTCAATGTGGTCCATCTTGCCCTCGGCAATCCAGCCGCGAATGACGACAACGCGGCTATCAAGCCAGTTTTTCACCGTGGTCGAGATGTAATCAGATGAAAACTTTGCCCCACGAATGATTTCATGCGCCCAAAGCCGCGAACCATAGGGCCGGGCGCGCGATAAATCCATTTTGGCTTCGATGTATCCGCGCAAGATGATGGCCGGATCTGCACTGTTGTCGAACGTCATGGCCGCTTCAAGCCAGTGATCACAGACGTCTTCCATAATCCGGCGATACAGCGCTTCTTTGGTGCTGAAATAATAGTGCACATTTGCCTTGGGGACGTTGGCAACTTCGGCAATCAGTGCGGTGGTCGCCCCCTTAAAGCCGTAATCAGCAAAAACCTTCTCGGCGGCAGCAAGAATTTGCTCTTCATTTTCCTGGCGAATGGCGGCTTTGTGTGCCCCGTTTTGCGCCGGTTTTACCGCTGTCTTGCTGTCTGTTTTTGAGCCGGTTTTAAGTGGGGTCATTCATGCTCTCTGATTTGCGTCATTTATCTTGACCGTTTGGTCAGGTTAAAATAACCTCTACCTTAAATATGCAAAAGAAACTTTTTTATGCGCGTCATGTTTTGGGGACCCGAAAAAGGGTTCCAGAGTCGGTTTTGTCCGAAATATCGAACACTCCCGATGAAAGATAAACAGAAAAAAGGCGCCGTAAACAAAAATCAGGGTTCCTAAAATGGCATTTGACGGTCGAAAATTCGAAACAATTCCCCGGTGGTGTTAAAGCTCTAGTGCATGGGCGTGTCTCATGCTAACGATTTTTGCGTGTCCGCATGCCGGACAACCCCAAATTAAAAATGTTCGACATTTCGGTCACTGCGTTGGTCTTTGGGCTGGATGAAAAACATACGTTTGGATGAAGAAGTCAGGTATCGGCGATTGGGGAAAGTCCCCCGACCGATATCAGGGAAGCAATGCGAAAAGGTACGGGAGACCTTTTATGACAGCCACCACGAAAATCAGCCGGCCGAATGATCTTTCGGCATTCTGGATGCCGTTTACGGCCAACCGCCAGTTCAAGCAGACCCCGCGTATGCTGGTCGCGGCCGAAGGCATGTATTACACAACCGATGACAACCGCCAGATCCTTGACGGGACGGCGGGTCTTTGGTGCTGCAATGCCGGGCATAAACGCCCGAAAATCGTTGAAGCGGTCAAGGCGCAGATGGACGAGCTGGATTATGCGCCAGCCTTTCAGATGGGCCACCCCAAGGCGTTTGAGCTTGCCAATCGTTTGGCACAGATCATGCCGGGGGACCTTAATCATGTGTTCTATACCAACTCTGGTTCTGAATCGGTTGAGACCGCCCTTAAAATCGCCCTTGCCTATCACCGTGCACGCGGCGACGGCCAGCGCACCCGCCTGATCGGGCGTGAGCGCGGCTATCATGGTGTGAACTTTGGCGGCATTTCGGTGGGTGGTATTTCTGGCAACCGCAAAACATTTGGCCAGATGCTGGGTGGTGTTGACCATATCCGCCACACATACCTTCCAGAAGAAAACGGCGTGACGCGCGGCATGCCGGAACATGGGGCCTTTTTGGCCGATGATCTGGAACGCATTTGCGCACTGCATGATCCATCAACCATTGCGGCCGTGATTGTCGAGCCGGTTGCAGGCTCCACCGGCGTTTTGATCCCGCCAAAGGGATATCTTGAACGCCTGCGTGAAATTTGCACCAAACATGGCATCTTGTTGATCTTTGATGAAGTCATCACAGGTTTCGGGCGCCTTGGCGCGCCGTTTGCGGTGGATTATTTCGGGGTTCAGCCTGATCTGGTGACAACGGCCAAGGGACTTACCAACGGCACCATCCCGATGGGGGCAGTGTTTGCCACCGATGATATTCATGATGCCTTCATGACCGGCCCGGAAAACATGATCGAGCTGTTCCATGGCTATACCTATTCGGGCAACCCGGTTGCCTGTGCAGCTGCCATGGCAACTCTTGAGACCTATGAAGAAGACGGTCTGTATGAAAAGGGCAAGGAACTTGGCCAGTATTGGGAAGATGCGGTCCATAGCCTGATCGACCTTCCGTTGGTCAAGGATATCCGTAACCTTGGCCTGATCGGTGCGATTGAGCTTGAGGGGATCGAAGGATTCCCGACCAAACGTGCCTTTAACGCGTTCCTGAAGGCGTTTGAAAAAGGCATCCTGATCCGAACCACCGGGGATATCATTGCGTTGTCGCCGCCGCTGATTATTGAAAAATCACACATTGATCAGCTGTTTGGCACGCTGCGCGAAGTGCTTAAAGAAATCGACTGATTGGTCGTTGAGCTATGTCTCTTGCCCGGATCGGGCAGGGGACAAAAGCCCGGTCTGCTGATTACAACAACGACAGCAGATCGGCGCATGATGAGGAAACATCTGTTTCGCGATTTTTCTGATCGCGTCCCGACTGGGAAATAGACCCGCATAAAAACAAGGGGTCTTTGGGGCGCGGTTGGACATAAGTCCGAAGATCGGCATAAGCCGGCAAAAGGACATTAAAATATCAGATCAAGGAGGTTATCTCGGATGTCAAAGCTGAGAGGCGGCCTGATTCAAATGAGCCTGAAAGGTTCAACCGATCAGACCCCCGAAGAAATCCGCAAAGCCATGATCGAGGCACATCTGCCCTACATCGAAGAGGCGGGTAAAAAAGGTGTGCAGGTCCTGTGTTTTCAGGAAGTTTTCACCCAGCCCTATTTCTGTCCCAGTCAGGACAAGAAATGGTATGCGGCGGCGGAAAAGATCCCCGATGGCCCGACCACGCAATTGATGTGTGAACTGGCGGCCAAATACAAAATGGTGATTGTTGTTCCGATCTATGAGGAAGACATCACCGGGGTCTATTACAATACCGCTGCGGTGATTGACGCCGATGGCACCTATCTTGGTAAATACCGCAAAACCCATATCCCCCATGTCGCCGGTTTCTGGGAGAAATTCTTCTTTAAACCCGGTGCGTCAAACTGGCCGGTGTTTGAAACCCAATATTGCAAGCTTGGTGTTTACATTTGCTATGACCGCCACTTCCCCGAAGGCTGGCGTGCGCTGGCCTTAAATGGGGCGGAATATATCGTCAATCCATCGGCCACTGTTGCCGGGGTTTCAGAATATATCTGGAAACTCGAACAGCCCGCATCTGCCGTTGCCAATGGTTGCTTTATCGGGGCGATCAACCGGGTTGGCCGCGAACAGCCCTGGGATATTGGCGAGTTTTATGGCCAAAGCTATTTCGTCAATCCGCGCGGCGAAATCGAAGCACAGGCATCGCGTGAGAATGACGAACTGCTGGTCCATGACATGGATATGTCGATGGTGCGTGAAATTCGCAATAACTGGCAGTTCTTCCGTGATCGTCGTCCATCGACCTATACCCGACTGACAGACGGAAATTGACATTAAATACCGGCGAACGGGGAAACCCGCTCGCCGTTTTGCTTTGACCGACATATGGGGCAATGACCCCGAAATTCCGGCAAAGTTCAGGGCAACGTCCCTGAGGGAGGCTTCCATTGAGTGTGCCAAAAGAAACTCTTTTGGTTCCGAGAGAGACATACGATCAGGGGACACCCCATGACTCTAAAACAAGTTGTCGATAACGTTGCCGCGATGCCCGCATCGAAAAAAGCCGTTGTTGATATCAAAGATTTATCGCTGACTTTTCAAACGGCTGATGGCCCGGTTTACGCGCTGTCAGAAGTTGATCTTACGATTGAAGAAGGCGATTTCGTATCGTTCATTGGTCCGTCGGGCTGTGGCAAAACAACGCTTTTGCGCGTGATTGCCGATCTGGAAAAAGCCACGGGCGGCGAAATTTCGATCAATGGCGTCTCGCCCGAGGCGGCCCGCGAAGCGCGCGCATATGGCTATGTGTTTCAGGCGCCGGCATTGTTGCCGTGGCGCTCCATTGAACGCAATGTGACCTTGCCGCTTGAGATCATGGACCTGTCCAAGGAAGAACGCATCAAGCGCGCCCATGAAGCGCTCAAGCTTGTGGAACTCAACGGGTTTGAAAAGAAATTCCCATGGCAGCTTTCAGGCGGGATGCAGCAACGCGCGTCCATTGCGCGTGCGCTTTCATTTGATGCTGATTTGCTTTTGATGGATGAACCATTCGGCGCGCTGGATGAAATTGTCCGTGATCATTTGAACGAACAACTTTTGAAACTGTGGGCGCGGACCAACAAGACGGTGGCGTTTGTCACTCACTCCATCCCCGAGGCGGTATATCTTTCAAGCAAGATTGTCGTGATGTCACCGCGTCCGGGGCGGATCATTGATGTGATCGAAACCAAATTCCCCAAGGACCGAACACTCGACATTCGTGAAACGCCGGAATTCCTTGAGATTGCCCATCGGGTACGCGAAGGACTGCGCGCGGGGCATGGCCATGACGAGTAACACCGCAACCTTGTCGGAATCAGTTGGAGGACCGTCGCTTTGGACCCGGATGATGTCGGGGCACAGCGGGCCGGTCTGTGTTGTTCTGCTGGCCCTGTTGGTTCTTTGGTATGTCGGTGCGGTTTTCATGAATGCGCCGACCCAGATCGACCGATATGACCGGGCGGATCAAACATGGACGACCAGTCAGCTGATTGAAGATACGCTGGCACAGGAACGTCCAATCCTGCCTGCCCCCCATCAAGTCGTCGAGGAGATGTATAAATCCATCTTTGCGATCAAGATCACGTCAAAGCGGTCCTTGGTCTATCATAGTTGGGTCACGCTTTCGTCGACACTTCTGGGGTTTAGCATCGGGACCTTGCTGGGCATTGTTTTGGCGGTGGGCATTGTCCATGTCATGACGCTGGAAAAAAGCCTGATGCCGTGGGTGATTTCATCGCAAACCATCCCGATCCTTGCCATTGCGCCGATGGTCATCGTTGTTCTGGGCGCGATCGGGATCAAGGGGCTGGTGCCAAAGGCGATTATTTCGACATATCTTTGTTTCTTCCCGGTCACGATCAGCATGGTTAAAGGCCTTAGATCCCCACAGGTGATCCAGCTTGATCTGATGCGGACCTATAATGCCTCAAAATGGCAGACATTCTGGCAACTGCGGTTGCCATCCGCCATGCCGTACCTGTTTGCCAGCCTTAAGGTCGCGATTGCGATCAGTCTGGTGGGCGCGATTATTGGCGAATTGCCAACCGGTGCTCAGGCAGGTCTTGGCGCGCGCTTGCTTGCCGGATCGTACTATGGCCAAACCATTCAAATCTGGTCGGCACTGTTCACCGCCGCCTTTTTGGCCGCGATGATGGTGGTGATTGTTGGCTGGTGTGAACGGCGTGTTCTCGTCCGGATGGGGGTAAGCGCATGACACAGGTAAAGCTTGATAAATTCTGCCTTGTGGGGGCCGTTGCCGCCCTGTTGGCCCTGATTTTCCCGCTGGCGGGCATTGATGGTGATACCGGCAAACAGGTTGCCTTTGTCGGTGATATTCCCGGTCTTGCCAGTGCGATGGCGCTGTGCGTGATGGCCGGGGCGGCGTTTACCTGGATTGGTGTGCGCACCATTTTCCACGCGTTCATTATTCTAGCGGCGGCGGTGTTTGGCGCCTGGCAGGCGATTGATGCGCTGTATGATTACGGTGTGGCGGGCTATGCCAGCACCGGGTTCTGGCTGTTCATCATTTCGCTTTGGGCGTTTGTCTGGCGCGCGATTGATGTGATCGCCAATTACCACAGCCTTGAAACCGTCAAACAGCAATCGGCCAATATTATTGTGCCCATCGCGTTTGGCGTCTGGTTGCTGTTTGTCTGGGAAGTTGTTGTGTCGGGCTTTGGTGTGCCGCAGGTTTTGCTGCCGCCGCCCAGTATGATCGGGGTACGTTTCGTTTCTTCGACCGACACCATGATGGCCGATTTCTACCAGACCTTTGTCAAGGCAGCACTCAGTGGCTATGTCATGGGCTGCGGATCTGCGTTTCTGGTCGCGATTGCGGTAGACCGTGTGCCGTTTCTTAAACGCGGGCTTTTGCCGCTGGGCAATATGGTGTCGGCCTTACCAATCATTGGGGTCGCGCCGATCATGGTGATGTGGTTTGGCTTTGACTGGCAATCGAAGGCCGCGGTCATTGTGATCATGACGTTTTTCCCGATGTTGGTGAATACGGTGACCGGGTTGAATGCGGCGGGCAAACTGGAAAAGGATCTGATGGCGACCTATGCGTCGGGCTATTGGTCGACGCTTTTCCGTTTGCGGTTGCCAGCCGCCATGCCGTTTGTTTTCAACGCACTTAAAATCAATTCCACGCTTGCGCTGATTGGTGCAATCGTCGCCGAATTTTTCGGCACCCCGATTGTTGGTATGGGCTTTCGCATCTCGACCGAGGTGGGCCGCATGAATATCGACATGGTCTGGGCGGAAATCGCACTGGCGGCCCTTGCGGGGACCGCCTTCTACGGGGCCGTTGCGTATGTTGAGAGAAAAGCAACGTCATGGCATCCGTCTTTTAGGGTACGTCGCCATTAAAGGCACAATCAAAGACGACCCACCGGGAGGACTTGACGATAACCTTGAGGAGACATCGACGAATGAAGAAATTATTGGCGACTGCACTAGGGTTGAGTTTCGGTTTGACATCGCTTTCAGCGATGGCAGCAGATGACGTAACCCTGCAGCTTAAATGGGTTACGCAGGCTCAGTTTGCCGGCTATTACGTGGCACTTGATAAAGGCTTCTACGAAGACGCCGATCTGAACGTTACCATCAATCCGGGCGGTCCGGATGTGGCCCCGCCGCAGGTAATTGCTGGCGGCGGTGCAGATGTGATTGTTGACTGGATGCCATCGGCATTGGCGTCACGTGAAAAAGGCGTTCCGCTGGTCAATGTCGCACAGCCCTTTGCCAAATCTGGCATGATGCTGACCTGCCTGAAAGAAACCGGCGTTGAAAGCCCGGACGATTTCCCGGGCCGGACCCTTGGCGTCTGGTTCTTTGGCAATGAATATCCGTTCCTAAGCTGGATGTCGAAACTTGGCATTCCGACCGATGGCAGCGACAAGGGTGTTACCGTCCTTAAACAGGGCTTTAACGTTGATCCGCTGATCCAGAAACAGGCCGATTGCATTTCGACCATGACCTATAACGAATACTGGCAGGTGATTGATGCCGGTATTTCAGCCGATGACCTGAAGGTCTTCAAATACGAAGATCAGGGTGTTGCGACCCTTGAAGACGGTCTTTATGTGCTTGAGGACAACCTCAAGGACCCGGCATTTGTCGATAAAATGGCGCGCTTCGTCGATGCCAGCATGAAAGGCTGGATGTGGGCGAAAGAAAACCCGCAAGACGCGGCGATGATCGTTCTTGATAACGATATGACCGGTGCCCAGACCGAAAAACATCAGGTCCGCATGATGACCGAAGTTGCCAAACTGCTTGGTGATAGCGGTGCATTGGACGAAGCGGCCTATCAGCGGACCGTCGATAGCCTGCTGTCGGGTGGTTCTGATCCGGTGATTACCAAAAAACCGGAAGGTGCCTGGACCCATGCCGTAACCGATAAATCGGCAATGTAATCGGTTCTTGAACCGCGACTTTAAACCGTCCGGCGGACATCTGTTCGCCGGACGGGTTTATCTTCCGAAAATGCTTATCGTGATGCCCCGACACAGTTGGGGAAACAGGCGGAATGCCGGGCTGCCCGCACCTTTCCGCAAGAGACAGACAAGGAGCCACCCATGTCCATGGTTATTCGTGGCGGAACCATTGTTACCGCCGATCTGACATATAAATCTGACATTCTGGTCGAAGACGGCAAGATCGCCGCGATCGGGGACAATCTGACCGGGGACAAGGTGATTGACGCCGACGGTTGCTATGTCATGCCCGGCGGGATTGATCCGCACACCCACATGGAAATGCCTTTTATGGGCACCTATTCCGAAGACGATTTTGAAAGTGGTACCAAGGCGGCTGTTGCCGGTGGCACGACCATGGTGGTCGATTTCTGTTTGCCAGCCCCGAACCAGTCGCTGCTTGAAGCGCTTCAGGCGTGGGACAATAAATCGTCCAAGGCGGTCTGTGATTATTCCTTCCATATGGCGGTGACCTGGTGGAGCGAGCAGGTCTTTGACGAAATGAAAATCGTCGTCGAGGAAAAGGGCATCAACACCTTTAAGCACTTCATGGCCTATAAGGGCGCGCTTATGGTCGATGATGATGAAATGTTTGCATCCTTCTCGCGCTGTTCCGAACTGGGGGCAATGCCGCTGGTCCATGCCGAAAACGGCGACGTGGTCGCGACTTTGCAGCAAAAACTGCTGGCCGAGGGTAATAACGGGCCCGAAGCACATGCCTATTCCCGCCCCGTGGATGTCGAGGGCGAAGCATGTAACCGTGCGATCATGATTGCAGATATGGCCAATGTGCCGCTGTATATCGTCCATGTATCGTGCGAACCGGCCCATGAGGCGATCCGCCGCGCACGCCAGAACGGCAAACGTGTGTTTGGTGAACCGCTGATCCAGCATCTTGTTTTGGATGACAGCGAATATAAAAACACCGATTGGGATCATGCCGCACGCCGGGTCATGTCCCCGCCATTCCGCAGCAAGGAACATCAGGACGGTCTTTGGAACGGTCTGGCATCGGGCAGCCTTCAGGTGGTCGCAACCGACCACTGTGCCTTCACGACGGAACAAAAGCGCATGGGTGTTGGCGATTTTACCAAAATCCCGAACGGGACGGGCGGCCTTGAAGACCGCATGCCGCTTCTCTGGTCGCGCGGCGTGAATACCGGTCGTTTGACCATGAATGAATTCGTGGCTGTCACTTCGACCAATATTGCCAAAATCCTTAACATCTATCCGCGCAAGGGTGCGATCCTTGTTGGGGCGGATGCGGATCTTGTGGTTTGGGATACGAAGGCGTCAAAAACCATCACGGCAAAACATCAGCAATCCTCGATCGATTACAACGTGTTCGAAGGCATCGAGGTGACCGGCCTTCCGCGCTACACGATCAGCCGTGGCAGGATTGCAGCCGAAGAAGGCGTGGTTATTGCCAAATGCGGCGACGGCGAATTCATCGCCCGCGAACCCTATCCGGCGGTGAACAAGGCGCTTTCCAAATGGAAAGAAATCACATCCCCGCGCAAGGTTGAACGCAGCGGTATTCCGGCTGGCGTTTGATCGACCCGATATGTACCTGACCTTGAAATGCCGTCCTTCGGGGCGGCATTTCTTGTTTCAGGTATGGGTTTGACCGTGAAAGGCTCGGACCGAATTGATGAAGGCACGAAGGGCGGATGGCAGATAGGTGCGTTTGGGATAGTAAATCCAGAACTGGCCGTAATCGGGCATCCAGTCTTCCAGGATCGGGACAATTTCGCCCCGTTCAATCGCGTCATCTGCACTGCCTTGCAGCTTCTGGCCAATGCCGATCCCGTTCCTGACCGCATCAAGCATCATCTGCGTTGAGCTCACGGTCAGATTGCCGTTATTTGCCAAAACGAAATGGTTCTCGCCATCAGTGAAGTCCCATGGTGCAAGCTTGCCGCCGGGAAACAGCAGATTGATGCAGTTATGATTGGCCAGATCATTCGGGTTCATGGGCGTGCCATGGCGTTTGAGGTAATCCGGGCTTGCGATCACCATCGGGCGGATGGATGGGCCAAGGCGAATAGCGCTCATGCCTGGTGCTAGTGTTTCTTCAAACCGGATACCGGCATCAAAACCCCCGGCGACGATATCGACGAAACCATCATTTTCAATGATCTCAAGCCGCACATTGGGATTATCCCGACAAAAGCCGGCGATGGCCGGGGCAAGCACCACACGCGCGGCATTGGCCGGAACATTAAGCCGCAATGTACCGGTCGGGCCAGATCGATAATCATCGAGACTTTGCAACGCACCGCTCATCTCGCGCATGGCCGGACTGACCCGATCATAAAGTGCGCGGCCCGCATCGGTCGCTGCGACACTGCGCGTGGTGCGGTTTAACAACCGGACTTGCAGGCTGTCTTCAAGGTTTTTGATGCGGTGGCTGAGTGCCGAGGGGGTCACGCGCAATTGCTTGGCAGCGGCGCGAAAGCTGCCCAGTTCGATGATGGCGCAGAAGGCCGCCAGATCGCTGATGTTCTCATTCATCATTGATGAAAATATCTCATTAAATAATTCAGTATTGCGTAGATTGTTTCACCATAGCGTAGGTCATAGGCTGTCGTCATTCAGTTTCGCGGAAAATCCGCACAAAGCATGGAGTTTGGATGATGTTTGGGAAATCAACGATCTGGTTGGGCGCAATGGCGCTGTGCGCCGGGCTATTGGGTGGGGCTTCTGCCCATGCCGATGACGCAAAACGCATTCTGGTGTTTGGCGATTCAAACAGCTGGGGCTGGAAGGCAAAACTGGAGGCGTTCCCTGTTGAACGGTTTGGCGATGACGAACGGTGGGCTGGCGTCATGGCAACCGCCCTTGGCGAAGACTATACCGTGATTGTTGATGGGCTAAACGGCCGCACGACAGATCTGGATTTCGGTGAGGATTTGGGCGCACTGGCAGCCGAAGATTTCAATGGTGCCAAGGACCTGCCGGAAGTTCTGGCCAAAAACCTGCCGCTTGATCTGGTCGTTGTGATGCTGGGCACCAATGATGCGCAGGCGCAGTTTGATCGCAATGCCGATCAGGTGGCGCAAGGGGCAATGCATCTGGTGGATATCGTGCGCAACATCAATGGCGGGGTTTTGACCACTTATGGCACGCCAAAGGTGCTGTTGGTCACGCCGCCGCCGATGGGTGACATTTCCAAAACTCCGCTTTCGGCCAATATGGCGGGTGGTGTTGAAATCTCCCAACAATTTGCCGATGCATTTGACCGCGCGGCCAAGCTTGGCAATGTGCCGGTCTTCGATGCGGGAAGTGTCATTGGTACCAGCGGTGTCGACGGCATTCATTTCACCGCCGAGGAACACGCCATCCTTGGCAAGGCCGTTGCAAAACAAATCGAGGCAGGTGTGCTGGTTAACTGATCGGTACTATTTCGAACGAAAACAGGGCAGCCGTTGGCTGCCCTGTTTTGTTTCTGGATCAAATCCAAACTCAGGCCGGGCTGAACAATTTCAGCAAGATGATGCCGCCAAGAATCATGCAAATCGCGATCAGGCGTCCGATGCTGGCGGCTTCGCCCAGCATGACGATGCCAAAGATAACCGCACCAACCGCGCCAATGCCGGTCCAGATGGCATAGGCCGTGCCGAGTGGAATGGTGCGCATGGCAAGGGCCAAAAGCCAGAAGCTGCCTGCCATGGTGACAAGGGTAAAGATGGTGGGAACGGGTTTGGTGAAACCTTCGGAATATTTCAGGCCAGATGCCCAACAAACTTCCAAAACACCGGCAATGATCAATGCAATCCAAGCCATCGGCGGCCTCCTTTTAAAAAGGGGCCGTCCCCGTTGCTCTGATACCGAAAACCGGTCGTCCGGTTTTCGGGGTGCCTTGCGCGTGCAAGCTCACCATTGTGCTAACAGGATTTATAGGCGACAAATCACCGGTGGGCAATTGCCCGCTTGGCAATGGCGCTATGCCACTTTGTCATTACTCTGAGCATTCTGGGCGACATGACGAGATCAAGTGATACCCGTGCCATACCAAAGACCGCCGCCCTGATCCTTGCCGGCGGCGAGGGGCGGCGCATGGGCGGCAACAAACCGTTTCGCGAAGTGGGCGGTATGACATTGCTGGCACGCGTGATCAAAGCTGCGCGTGCCCAATGCGATCGTGTGATGATTTCGTCAAACGAAGATACCGCGATATTTGCCGAGTATGACGTGTCGGTGGTGCGCGACCTTCCCAAAGCCGGGCAGGGGCCATTGGGCGGCGTTCTTGGCGGGCTGGATGTATTGCCGGGCGATATTGACTGGCTTGTGAGTTTTCCGGTTGATTGCCCGATTGTACCCGATGACATGGTCGCACAGTTGTTGAGCGGTGCCCGAAATGCAGGCGTCAAAGCCGCCTTTGCCAGCTACGCGGATCGGGATCATTATCTTTCAAGTATCTGGCATCGGGACGGTGCGTCGGTCATTGCCAGACAGCTTGCCGACGATAACCGCCGTGTCGGGGCAGCCTTGCGGATGATGGATGCGGTAAAGGTAGCGTTTCCTGTTTCCGAAGGGGCGATTGAACCCTTTACCAATGTCAATTCGCCAGAGGATTTAAGCGCACTTAATAAAATGCTGTCTGGCTTTGTCGGGGGCACGGGGCGCTAAGCATTCCTCCGGACGGCATCTAGGGCGTACTCTAGAAAATCAAAGTTCAAACAATATTATTGCACACCAAATGCAGGTTGCAGGTATGATTGGACTTGTTCATTTCTGGTGGTTCTCGTTTGGCGATGTTTTGCGCCGATCCGGCCATCTAAACACCGAATCTTCGTTATCAGATTCGACATTCTAAGGGCTAAAGATGCAATCGACGTTTGCAATATTCTCGCTCGCCTTTGTTGTGCTGGCAGTCGTTCTGACTTTCATGAGTGTCAAAATCGTGCCGCAGGGCTACGAAGTTACCGTCGAAAGACTGGGGCGCTATTTGCGCACACTGGACCCCGGGATGCACGTTCTGATCCCGATTATTGATCGGCTCGGGCAGCGTATGAGCCTGATGGAACGGGTGCTCGACATTCCCAGTCAGGAAGTCATTTCCAAGGATAATGCGTCCGTTGCGGTTGATGGTGTCGTCTTCATCCGGGTAACCACCACCAAAGATGCGGCCTATAAAGTCGAACGGCTTGATTATGCGGTTCAGAATTTGGCAATGACCAATTTGCGCAGTGTGCTCGGCTCGATGGAACTCGACGAGATGCTGTCGAACCGCGAAAAGATCAGCCTGTTGCTTTTGGCAGTTCTTGACGAAGCGACCAGCGATTGGGGTGTTAAAATCACCCGGGTTGAGATCAAGGACGTCAATCCGCCAGAAGATCTTACCGATGCCATGAACCGTCAGATGAAGGCAGAACGCGAGAAGCGCGCGCTTATCCTTGAAGCGGACGGTGAACGTGAAGCCAACATCAAACGTGCGGAAGGCGAAAAATCGGCCGCCATTCTGGCCGCCGAAGGCCGCATGGCCGCAGCCGAGCTGGATGCACGGGCCCGTGAACGTACGGCCGAGGCAGAAGCCAAAGCAACCGAAACGGTGTCCAAAGCCATCCGCGAAGGTGATGTCCAGGCGATCAATTACTTTGTTGCTCAGAAATATGTTGAGTCACTGGGCCAAATTGCATCAAGCCCCAATAGTAAACTGGTGTTTATGCCGCTCGATGCGTCAGGTGTCGTTGGTTCGATTGGCGGTGTCGCCGAATTGATCAAAACGATTTCGCAGACGGATAAAAGCTAACGTGACATTGGGATCGCTGTAATGGATTTGTTTGCTGATCTGAGTATCGAGTTTTGGCACTGGTGGATTTTGGCCTGCCTGATGCTTGTGCTTGAAATGGTGTTGCCGGGCATCATTTTCTTGTGGCTGTCCGTCGCGGCGGCGGCCGTGGGATTGGTCGTTTTGTTGGTTCCCGACATTTCGGTGGAAATACAACTGATCGCGTTTGGCGTGTTTAGTGTGCTGTCGTTCGTGATCGGACGGCGGTTTTTTCGACCCGGGATTTCCGGTGCGAACGAGCAAGATGTCAGCAGTGCCAGTTCTTCGCTGGTCGGCAAAACAACGGTCCTGACCGAAAAAACCACCAATGGCCGTGTGCGACAAAGTGTCTATGGTTCAAGCTGGGTCCTGAAATCAGACGAAGACCTTGCCAAAGGACAGAAAGTCCGTGTCTGCGGTATCGAAGGCAGTATGCTTCTTATTGAGGCGGTCAAAACCGACGCACCAAGCTAGTCGCGTTTTTGGTAAATGAAAGGCCCCGATCTTGGTTGATCGGGGCCTTTTTGATTTGGTTAGTTGACCGAACAGGCGCGCCACGGCGTCCAAGGCTTATAACCGTCAAAGAACCGGGCCAGAAACTGATCAACCCGTTCACGGTTGGCCGCGCGCTCCGTCGGTTCAAGGTCCTTGTCAAACTTGCCACAATTCTTTTCGACCGCATCGCCAATGGTTTTCCAGTCGACATCTTCGTTATGACCGGGAAGGCCGGTGGCAATCGCGCACCAGCCAACGGCTTCGGCCGGATCGCCAAGGGACTTGGCTTCTTCGGCAAGATAGGCTGCGGCGCGCATTTCACCGCGTTCGGCCGCTTGGCGCAGATATTGATAGCGCGCGGTATCGCTGGCGGCAAAGCGGTTGGCAAGAAGGGTGGCCGCACGCGGATCACCAGCCTCCCATGCGGTGGTCAGATATTCTTTTGCCGGGTCGGTTTTACCCTGATCAAGCGCATCAAGGGCAAGCCACAGCATGGCTTGTGTTTGTCCCTGATCGGCGGCCTGTTGATACAGGGTGCGGATCAGATCGGCAGGGGCGCCAGTCGCCTCAAGTTTTCGGGCCATGACAATGCTGGCATCCGGGTTCTTATTACCCGCCGACGCCTTCATCATGGTCCATCCGGCGTCTTCATTGGCCTTAACGCCGACACCATTGATCATTTGACACGACAAAAGGTACTGCGCGGTGGCATTGCCCTGATCGGCAAGGGGGGTGAAAACCTGTGCTGATTTTTCAAATTCACCATGGCGATAGGCCGAAATGCCGTCATCAAGTACAGAAGACGCATCGGCCTGACTGGCGAATGTGGCCAATGCCAGCGATGCGGCCAGCATAAGGGCCGTGGGCCGCAAAGCCGACGTTTCCGATTTGTGCGGGACAGTCTTGCACACGGCAGACTTTGAACAATGGGCGATCAAGGTTTTCATGGAATTCTGTCTAACATTTTTGCTGTACTACAGGCGAAAAAAGCGCCGGGGCGGATACGGTAATTGGGGGCCAGTCACTGTATTAGCCCCGGCAAGTTCGCTCATGGCAGGGAGGATCTGGTTGGGCGCATGTCGTGGTTTTGGTCAGAAGCGTGGTCTGCTGGTTGATCCGAACGAATGGTGGTAAGGAAATCACGAACACGATTGCCCAGATCATCAGATTGCGTACGCAGGCGATCTGTCGCATCGCGCAGGCCATCCACGGCATGCAGGTTATCATCTGCCGCCGTGCTGACCTGTGCGATGGTGCTGTTCATTTCACCCGCCGCGGTGGCGGATTGTTCGACATTGCTGGCGATTTCGGCGACGAATTCCTGTTGCTCGCTGACCGCATCGGACATTTCGCCGACGGTTTCATGAATACCGGTGATGCTGTCGCGAATACCGGCAATCGCCTTGACCGCGATGCCGGTGGTTGACTGAATTTCATTGATCCGTTCGGCAATACGATCTGTTGCAGACCCGGTCTGATTGGCAAGGTTTTTGACTTCTTGCGCAACCACGGCAAAGCCTTTTCCGGCTTCGCCCGCGCGGGCGGCTTCGATGGTGGCATTAAGTGCCAGAAGGTTGGTCTGCGCGGCGATGTCCTGAATAAGGTTAAGGATCTCGCCGATTTCCTGCGCACCGGTTTCAAGTTCATGCATCGTGGCATTGGTGCGCTGCGCGGCATCGACAGCACTGGTCGCAGCAGTAACAGATTTCTGTGCCCGATGGCCGGTATCCTGTACCCGTTCAGACAGTGAATGCGTGGCATCAGATACCGACGCCATATTGATCGAGATTTCCTCAGACGCGCCAGCAACACCGGTCGCATTCGAGGATGCGGCTTGTGCACGGTCCCGCACCTGATTTGAGGTTGCCTGAATGTTTTCCGCTTCGCGGGCGACACCTTGGGCGACCTGCATGATGGAGGCCTCAAACGCATCTGCGAGATCAAGCATGGCGCGCCTGCGTTCGGTTTCGGCGTGTTCGCGTTCGCGGGCAACTTTTTCTTCAGCCTGCTGGGCGGCAAGGCTAGTTTCGCGAAACTGACCAAGGATTTCGGCCATGCGCCCGATTTCATCGCGTCCCTGATCTTTGACCTCGGTCGAAAGATCGCCGTTGGCCACACGGCGCATGCCATCAATCACCCGCAAAAGACGTTTGATCAGGTTGCCCCGGACATAGAAAATCAGGATCAAAAGTGAAATCACCAGAACAGCGACACCGATAAACGCAATCACTTTTTGATCGCGCACTACCTGCGACAGCGCATCGGTGGCATTGGCATCGACCTCGACCCGTTTGCCATCGACCATCAAGGTGATGGAATGCGACAGGGCTTCGGCACTGGCAAGTGTTGCTTCAAGGGTTTGTTCGGTCTGATACTGATTGTCCCATTCGGTTTCACGCAGATCAAACACACTCTTGCCGCCCGTGCCATACGCCAAAAGGGCCTTGGCAAGGTCGCGGATTTGGTTGCCATCATCAGTGTCGGGCAATTCTTCAAGCGCATCGGAAATGCGCAATTCCGCCCAGCTCCATTGGTTGCGGACTTCATCCATCGCCTCCCCCTCGGGTACGGCAATAGCAGCGGTCAACATGCCAAAGGCAAGGTTCACATTGGCGCGTATTTCAGCAATCAGCTGTGAAAAGGCGATGGTTTCTTCAAGTGTTGCGGCGGCATCAAGATTGCCATTCGAAACCCGGGAAATCCCGCGTGACACATCTATATCAACCACCTCAACCAGCGGATTGAGGAATTCCGACAGGTCGGCATAGGCAAAAACCATATCAAGCGTCAGATCACCGCGCTTTTTTTCAATCTCAAGGCGCTGGGTGGTCAGATCATGCAGGGTTTCACGGCGGGCAACAATGTCATCAAGCTGTGTGGTCAGGGTCGGGATCGCATCAACCAGTTCGGGCTCTGAGGGTGTGTCATCTTCCGATGCTGGATCCTCAGCGTTTTCGTCACGTGGAGCGGAAACGTCTATCATCACCGGTTCGGGATTGGCCGCAGCAATTTCGGTCAGACGCAGCCGGGCATCAGCAATCAATGTATCAAGGCGCGCCTGTGTTGCGGCCAACTCGTCGGCATTGCGGGACGCGGCAAGAACGGGGGCTTGCGCCGCAAGGCCAACCCCATCCATTGCCAGTTCCATCTGGCGAATGATTGACGGCAGACTGTCGGTGGTGATGTCGGCGACAAGGTCGCGACTGTTACCAAACGACACCCATGATACGACCGATGAAACCCCGGCCAGTACCAAAATTAGAGCAAAAGAAGCCATTAGCCGACCTTGAATGCCAAGGCCAGCGCGACGTTTTTGAATGGCGCTATTCACTGTTTCCTCCCTGTCTTGCCGCAGTTCTTATTGTTGAGGCAGACATTCCCGTTTGGGACATTTCGCATCCGTTTTCGGACGTCTCGGGTTTTTATTTGTAGGTCTTATGACTTAATGAAAAAGGTGTCTTTGAAAGCGTTGGTGGTACAAATGGTGGTTTTGGGAAGGGACGGTCGGGGATGAAAAATCACCCCCGACACCCCCAGTAGTGAAGCCCGAATTACTGGGCAGCACTCCATTCCGCGATCAGATCGTCATATTTAACGGTCTCACCCTGCGGTTTTTCGTTGTCGAGCAACGGTTTTGGTGCACCCGGCTGGTCGAACCAGTATTGTGCATCGCGCTCTTCGTTAAGCTTCGGTGCACATTCGCCACCGATGCCTGCACGTTCGAGACGTTCCATCACACGGTCCATCGCAGTTGCAAGGTTATCCATTGCTTCCTGCGGGGTCCGTTCCCCGGTGACAGCTTCGGCAACGTTCTGCCACCAGAGCTGAGCCAGTTTCGGATAATCAGGAACGTTGGTGCCCGTCGGTGACCACTGAACACGGGCCGGCGAACGATAGAATTCAACCAGACCACCCCAGTTCGGTGCGATGTCGGTCATGGCCTGAGTATCCAGGTCAGACTGACGGATCGGTGTCAGGCCCGTAAGGGTCTTTTTCAACGATACCGATTTCGACGTCGTGAACTGTGCATAGAGCCATGCAGCTTTACGGCGCTCAAGCGGGGTGGACTTCATCAACGTCCAGGAACCCACATCCTGATAACCAAGCTTCATGCCTTCTTCCCAGTACGGGCCATGCGGTGACGGTGCCATACGCCATTTCGGCGTGCCATCGTCATTCACAACCGGCGTACCTTTTTTGGCCATGTCGGCGGTAAAGGCGGTGTACCAGAAAATCTGCTGCGCGATCTGGCCCTGGGCCGGAACCGGACCAGCTTCACCAAAGGTCATGCCTGCGGCTTCTGGCGGCGCATAGGCTTTGAGCCAATCAATGTATTTGGTCAAAGCATAAACCGCTGCCGGGCCGTTTGCGGCACCACCACGGGTAACACTTGAGCCAGCAGGCGCACAACCTTCAACACGGATACCCCATTCGTCGACCGGAAGGCCGTTCGGGATGCCCTTGTCGCCAGCACCAGCCATCGACAGCCACGCATCGGTAAAGCGCCAACCCAGTGACGGGTCTTTTTTACCATAATCCATGTGGCCATAGACTTTCTGACCGTCGATTTCCTTCACGTCATTGGTGAAGAATTCGGCGATGTCTTCGTAAGCCGACCAGTTGACCGGAACACCAAGATCATAGCCATATTTGTCTTTGAACTGCTTTTGCAGGTCATCGCGCTGGAACCAGTCATACCGGAACCAGTAAAGGTTCGCGAACTGCTGGTCAGGAAGCTGATAAAGCTTGCCATCCGGGCCCGTGGTAAAGGACAGACCAATAAAGTCGTCCAGATCGAGCGTCGGAGAGGTCACATCAGCGCCTTCGCCGGCCATAAAGTCAGTCAGCGGCACAACCGCGTCATAACGCGAATGGGTGCCGATGAGGTCCGAGTCATTGATATAGGCGTCATAGATGTTGCGGTTTGACTGCATCTGAGTTTGCAGTTTTTCGATGACATCGCCTTCGCCAATCAGGTCATGGGTAATGTTGATCCCGGTGATTTCCGAGAACGCCTTTGCCAGAACCTTGGACTCATATTCGTGCGTGGTGATGGTTTCCGATACCACGTTGATGTCCATGCCGCGGAACGGTTCTGCGGCTTTGATGAACCATTCAAGTTCGGCCATCTGGGCATCTTTACTCAGGCTCGACGGCTGAAATTCGCTGTCGATCCAATTCTTCGCTGCGTCGGTATATTGGTCTGCAGATGCTGGGTTTGCCAGCACTGCAAGGCCAAGGGCGACGGCAACTGCACTGCCTTTGATTACGGCAGAGGATCCCTTAAACTTAACGATCATGTCGTTTCTCCCTGATCGTCTTCCTTTTTCTCGTCCGGTTGAACCGGTCATCAACAGCGGGGGAAGACGGGTACCCACCGTAATGAATGGATTGGGACCGGCACGGGTGTAGGACACCGTGCCGGTCTGGTTTCTTATCCCCAGC
The DNA here is from genome assembly GCF_000751115.1 of Thalassospira sp. GB04J01. Classification (NCBI taxonomy): domain Bacteria; kingdom Pseudomonadati; phylum Pseudomonadota; class Alphaproteobacteria; order Rhodospirillales; family Thalassospiraceae; genus Thalassospira; species Thalassospira sp. GB04J01. The sequence goes on from NZ_CCDX020000017.1 coordinate 139,752, forward strand.
GCATCACAATGAAGAGCCAGAAAAGTGCTATGATTGACGCAATCCACAGGGCGGCATCGGTAAATGCCAGCCAGCCCAAATGGATATAGGCCGCGCCAAGAAGGCTGATAAACAGGCGGTCACCGCGCGTGGTGGTCAGCGGCAAGAAGCCGCGACGTGGTACGGTTGGTGAAACTGTCTGCCAAATTCCCATCCCGATCAGCATCAGGATAATGCAGCTGAAAAACACTGCCGTAATCGGGGTCCAGGCCATCCAAGACATATTATTATTCCTCCTGTTTTCCGATTACACGCGGCCCATCGCGAAACCTTTGGCGATGTAGTTGCGAACAAACCAGATCACCAAGGCCCCGGGCACGATGGTTAAAACGCCGGCTGCGGCCAAAACGCCCCAATCAAGCCCTGATGCCGAAACAGTACGGGTCATGGTGGCGACAATCGGTTTTGCATCGACCGATGTCAGGGTGCGGGCCAACAGCAATTCCACCCAGCTGAACATGAAGCAGAAGAATGCCGTCACCCCGATGCCCGAACGGATCAGCGGAATAAAGATCGTTCCAAAGAAGCGCGGGAACGAATAGCCATCAATATAGGCGGTTTCGTCGATTTCCTTAGGGATACCTGACATGAAACCTTCCAAAATCCACACCGCAAGCGGCACGTTAAACAAGCAGTGCGCAAGGGCGACCGCAATATGGGTGTCAAACAGACCGACACTTGAATACAGCTGGAAAAACGGAAGCAAGAACACAGCAGGCGGTGCCATCCGGTTGGTCAAAAGCCAGAAGAACAGATGCTTGTCGCCGACAAAGTTAAACCGCGAGAAAGCATAGGCTGCTGGCAGGGCGACCGCCAAGGATATGACCACGTTAATCGCAACATAGATCATCGAGTTGATATAGCCCGAATACCACGCCGGATCGGTCAGGATCGTTGCATAGTTCGCCAGTGTCGGATTGTCCGGGAACAAGGTCATTGCACCGAGAATTTCCGAATTGGTCTTGATCGACATGTTGAACAGCCAATAGATCGGCAACAACAGGAACAGTATGTAAAGAATGAGTGCGATATGACGTTTCTGGAACCGCATTTTATTGTTCCTCCCGCTTTCCGGCGTTCATCACGACGGTATAGAAAACCCAGCAAACCAGCAGAATGATCAGGAAATAGATCAACGAGAATGCCGCCGCCGGACCCAGGTCAAACTGACCCACAGCAATCGTCACCAAGAACTGGCTGAGGAATGTGGTGGCCGTACCCGGCCCGCCGCCCGTCAGAACGAACGGTTCGGTATAGATCATGAAGCTGTCCATAAAGCGCAGCAGCACACCGATCACCAGAACTGACTGCATTTTCGGCAGTTGGATGAACCGGAAAACCGCCCAGTTCGACGCGCCATCAATCTTGGCGGCCTGATAATAGGCGTCCGGGATCGACCGCAATCCGGCATAGCACAGCAAAACAATCAGGCTAGTCCAGTGCCAGACATCCATCACCAGAACCGTGACCCATGCATCCATCGGATTTTGGGAATAGTTATAGTCAATGCCCAGCATGTTGATGACATAGCCGCCAAGACCAATGTCGGCACGACCGAAAATCTGCCAGATGGTGCCAACCACGTTCCATGGAATAAGAAGCGGCAAGGCCAGAAGAACCATCGATGCCGAAACACCCCAGCCCTTGCGCGGCAACGTCAATGCAACCGCGATCCCCAACGGAACTTCGATAAGCAGCACGCTCATGGTGTAGACGATCTGACGCACCAGCGCGTCATGCAGGCGGCGATCACCCAGAACCTGTTCAAACCATTCGGTGCCGACAAAGAACCGCGTTTGCGGATCAAAAATATCCTGAACCGAATAGTTCACAACGGTCATCAGCGGAATAATCGCGCTGATGGCGACGATAAAGAAGACCGGCAGAACGAGGAACCAGGCCTTATTGTTGGTAATTTTGTTCATTTCCCCATTCCCCTCACGCGACCAACTGACTGTCGGCGTAAAGCTTGGTCCATTCAGGCGCGAAACGCAGCACGCCAGACTGACCGGTGATTTGGGCGTCTTCGCCAAGCTTGACCTTGATGTCGGATGCCCCGAACCGGGTGGTTGCGATCTTGTACTGGCCGAGGTCTTCGACCTTGACGATGTTTACTTCAACGCCGTTGTCACTGCTGACACCATCGCCGGTTTCAAGTTTTAGGAACTCTGGCCGGATGCCCAGTTCGATCTTGCCGGTTTGTTTGGAAACGGCATCAAGATGACGGTCGGTAAGGGCAATGCGTTGCCCATCAATCCAGGCCGCACCATCGTCGATCTTGCAATCCATGATGTTCATGCCCGGGCTTCCGATGAAATATCCGACAAAGGTATGGGCCGGATTTTCAAACAGTTCCTGGGGCGTGCCCAGCTGAACAACCTTGCCGCCATACATGACAACAACCTTGTCGGCAAAGGTCAGGGCTTCGATCTGATCATGGGTGACATAAACCATCGTCGGACGCAGCTTATTGTGAATTTCCTTGAGCTTGCGGCGCAGAACCCATTTCAGATGCGGATCGATCACGGTCAGGGGTTCATCAAACAGGATGGCCGACACATCATCACGCACCAGACCACGGCCCAGCGAAATGGTTTGCTTTTCATCCGCGCCCAGACCGCGTGCTTTTTGCTTGAGCTTGCCGGTCAGATCGAGCATCCCGGCAATTTCACGCACCCGTTCGTCAACCCGTTTGGGGTCAACACCGCGATTGCGCAGCGGAAAGGCAAGGTTTTCGTAAACGGTCATGGTGTCGTAAATGACCGGGAACTGGAAAACCTGTGCAATGTTGCGTTCTTCCGGGGCCAGTTTGGTGACATCCTTGCCATCAAACAGTACCTGTCCTTCGGATGGGGTCAAAAGGCCGGAAATGATATTGAGCAACGTGGTTTTGCCACAACCCGATGGGCCGAGAAGGGCATAGGCCCCGCCATCTTCCCAAACATGTTCCATGCGACGCAGCGCATAATCCGCGTCCGATTTCGGATCGGGGAAGTATGAATGCGCAAGGCTTTTTAGATCGATACGTGCCATTTTAATTCTCCAACCTCAGGCGGCCTTGCCGTTTTGAATTTCACTGGGCGGGGCTGCCACAAGGCGATCATTGGCGTCATAGGCAAACAGACGGTTCGGATCGAGATAGAATGTGGTGGCTTCGCCAAGCCGCGGGTTGTGAACGCCTTCTTCTTGAATCACCCACGAAACATCGTTGAAGTGAACATGAACAAAGGTTTCCGAACCGGTGATTTCGGCCAGTTCAACCTGACCCTGCATGGCAACGCACTGTGCGTTTTCCCGCTCGACTGACAAATGGTTGGCACGCACACCAACGGTGTAATTGCCATTGCCAAGATCGGCCAAGTGACCCGATAGCGAAACCTGATGGCCGCTGGCAAGATACAGCGCACCGTCGCGGACCTCTGCCTTAAGAAGATTGATCGGGGGATCGGAAAAGATCAGGCCGGTCTCGACATAAGCCGGGTTATGATAAACCTCTGTGGTCGGCCCGAACTGGGTGACGCGGCCTTCGTGCATGACGGCGCATTTTCCGCCCAGAAGAAGCGCTTCCATCGGTTCGGTCGTGGCGTAGACAACAATGGTGTCGCGCTTGGCCAAAAGATTGGGAATTTCTTCACGCAGTTCTTCGCGCAATTTGTAATCAAGGTTCACGAGCGGCTCATCAAGCAGCAGTAGCGTGCAATCCTTGACCATGGCGCGCGCCATCGCGGTGCGTTGCTGCTGTCCACCGGACAATTCCTGTGGCAGGCGATCAAGCAGATGTTCGATGTGCATCAACTCGGCCGTTTCGCGCACACGCTTTTCAATTTCAGCCTTATCGACACCTTGTAATTTCAAAGGGGATGCAATGTTGTCATACACATTCATCGACGGATAATTGATGAACTGCTGATATACCATGGCGACATTGCGTTTCTGCACTGCCATGCCGGTCACATCGGCATTATTGACGAGTATGCGGCCACTGGTTGGGGGTTCAAGCCCGGCCATCATCCGCATCAGGGACGTTTTACCGGCCAGAGTCCGCCCCAGAAGGACGTTGAATGACCCCGGTTCCAGCGTCATCGACACGTCGTCGATGTGAGTCTCCCCGCCCACGGTCTTGGTGATGTTTTCAAGCGTAAGGGTCATATTCCACTGTTTCCTTCGCCCGCTTTCACGGTGTTTTTTGATTTCAGTTCGGTGTCAAACCATTGGGTGATGGCATCACGGGTTTGGTCTGAAAGATGCAGGCCCAATTTTGAGCGACGCCACAAGACATCCTCGACCGTTCGGGCCCATTCGCAATCAACCAGATAACGCAATTCGCATTCATATACGTCATCGCCGAAATGCTTACCAAGCCCTTCCAGATCAGATGCACCCCCAATGATCAGCTTGGTAAGTGTGCCGTAATTTTGCACGTAACGGTAGATGTGTGGTTTGGGAATCCACGAAAACTTCTTGTGCATCGCGGTAAAGTAATCATCGAAATCGGCATTCGGCATATCGCCGCCCGGCAAGGGTTTGTCGGCTGTCCAGCGGATGTCATCGTGCCCCAAAAGCGGGCAAATCTTGCTCATCGCGGATTCTGCCAGCCTGCGATAGGTGGTGATCTTGCCGCCATAGATGTTTAGAAGCGGTGCAGCATTATCGTCACGATCACCCTTGTCGATTTCAAGAACATAATCGCGTGTGACCTGGGATGCATCTTCGCTGCCATCGCCATACAGCGGACGAACACCCGAATAGGCCCAGACAACATCGTCAGGTGTGATTTTCTTTTCGAAATAGGTGTTTGTCAGCTGACACAGATAGTCGGTTTCTTCGGCGCTGATGGCGACCTTTGCCGGATCACCTTTGTAATCGCGGTCTGTCGTGCCGATCAGGGTGAAGTCCTGTTCATAGGGGATGGCAAAGACAATCCGCCCGTCCGGGTTCTGGAAGATATAGCAATAGTCATGGTCAAACAGCTTGGGCACAACAATGTGACTGCCCTGAACCATGCGAATGCCCTGTTTCTTTTTGGCTTCAACCCGGTTTTCAAGAAGCTCGGCACACCATGGGCCCGCCGCATTGACGACAGATCGTGCACGGATGGTCCGTTCGCCATCCTCATTGCGGATGACCACTTTCCAAAGATCACCGTCACGTTTGGCCGAAACACATTCCGTACGGGTTTCGATTTCCGCACCCAGATCGCGGGCCGACATCGCGTTTAGCACAACAAGACGTGCATCCTGTACCCAGCAATCGGAATAAACAAATGCCTTATTCATACCGTGGACCAGCGGTTTACCCGCCGGGTGATTTTTAAGTTTGATGCCTTCGGAGCCCGGAAGCTTTTCGCGTCCGCCAAGATGGTCGTACAAAAACAGACCAAGGCGGATCATCCATGCCGGGCGTAGGCCTTTGACGTGGGGCAGAACAAAGCGCAGCGGCCAAATAATGTGCGGGGCTGCACGCAGCAGAACTTCACGTTCGATCAACGCCTCGCGGACCAGACGGAACTCGTAATGCTCAAGATAGCGCAGGCCACCATGGATCAGCTTTGTGCTGGCCGATGAGGTCGCACTGGCAAGGTCGTTCTTCTCACACAAAAAGACCTTAAGCCCACGACCCGCAGCGTCCCGTGCGATGCCTGTGCCATTGATACCACCGCCAATGATGGCGACGTCGTATGTTTCTGAACTGAGCAACCGCTTCCTCCCTGGTGCTCTGACTTGTGACAGATGTTTTCAACTGTCGTTCTTTGTTGTCATAGACGTTACGGAGCCCCCAAAATAATTGCAAGCGAAAATTATGATGATCTGAAATTTTCGATAATGAACTGAATTTTGCGGCCTGTAACAAATTGTAATTGAAAGATATTTTGAATTCAGATGCATATCTATGGTTTGGGAAAGGGGGAGGAGGCCGCTTCTGAGTGCCCTGTTTCGCGATCAGAATCGGTTGAAAATGAAAAAACAGCGCCGGTGTTAAATACCCGGCAGGGATATGCGGTGGCGATATATGTGCATGACGGGAACAGGTCGCCTTGACCGTGTTTGCCGCACATTCTGCCAAAACCAACTCTTTCAGGCGTATGGGGTGCAATCTTGTTGCAAAGCGTGGGTTTGTACCTGTTTGCGATTGCCAAGCCATAAATATCTCGCGAAGATGTGGCATCTTGACCGGAGCAGACTAGATGATGGCTATCGCATTTTGTCACTCCCAATGAAGAATACCGGAGGCACTAAAATGGTTTCGCTTAAAGACCCGTCACTCTTCACCCAGCAGGCCTATGTCGGCGGGGAATGGGTCAACGCCCCAGATGGGAAAACAGAACAGGTCACCAACCCGGCAAACGGGGATGTGATTGGAACGGTTCCGGTTCTTGGCCGTGACGCCGTCGCGCACGCGATTGACGTTGCTGAAAAGGCCCAGAAGCTTTGGAAAAAGCGGACAGCCAAGGAACGCGGTGCCATTCTGATGAAATGGTACGACCTGATGATGGAAAATCAGGACGATCTGGCGACCCTAATGACGGTCGAACAGGGCAAGCCGTTTGCCGAAGCCAAGGGTGAGATCGCCTATGGTTCATCGTTCCTGCAGTGGTTCGCCGAAGAAGGAAAACGCGTTTACGGCGATGTGATCCCCACCTTTGCCGAAGGACGCCGGGTTCTGGTGCTTAAAGAACCGGTGGGTGTTTGTGCCGCCATCACGCCATGGAACTTCCCGACTGCGATGATCACGCGCAAAGCCGCCCCGGCATTGGCTGTTGGCTGTGCGATGGTGGTTAAACCGGCCATGGAAACCCCGTATTCTGCCCTTGCCATGGCGGTTCTAGCCGAACGGGCCGGATTGCCCAAAGGGTTGCTGTCGATTGTGACGGGTGATGCGGTCGAAATCGGTGCTGAAATGACCGAGAACGCCAAAGTCCGCAAGCTGACCTTTACCGGCTCGACCGCGGTGGGTCGTTTGTTGATGCGTCAATGTGCCGATACGGTTAAGAAAATCAGTCTTGAGCTTGGCGGGAACGCGCCGTTCATCGTTTGCGAAGATGCCGATATTGATGCCGCCGTTGATGGCGCAATTGCATCGAAGTACCGCAATGCCGGTCAGACTTGTGTCTGTGCCAACCGTCTGTTTGTGCATGACGCGGTTTATGACGAGTTCGCGGAAAAATACGCTGCCAAGGTCGCGAAAATGCAGGTTGGCGATGGCTTTGAAGACGGGACTGTCATTGGTCCGCTGATCAACGAAAAGGCCATCCAGAAGGTTGAAAGCCAGATTGCCGATGCGGTGTCCAAAGGCGGGCGTATCCTGACCGGTGGCAAGCGTCATGAAAAAGGCGGATCGTTCTTCCAGCCGACCGTGATTGCCGATGCCAACCGGGAGATGACGGTCTTCCGCGAGGAAACCTTTGGTCCGATGGCCCCCTTGATCCGCTTCCACACGGACGATGAAGTGCTTGAGATGGCCAATGATTCCGAGTTCGGCCTCGCATCCTACTTCTATTCACGCGATATCTCTCGGATCTGGAAGCTGGCCGAGGGCCTTGAAAGTGGTCTGGTCGGGGTGAATGTCGGCGTCATGGCGACCGAAGTTGCCCCGTTTGGCGGTTTCAAGCAGTCTGGCGTTGGCCGCGAAGGATCGAAATACGGGATCGAGGACTACCTCGAAGTCAAATACGTCTGCATGGGCGGCGTTGACGAATAACGTGTGATCTTTGGCAGAACGCCAGATCAATCTGGCTTACACGAAAAGGGGCGCTGCTGGTTGCAGCGCCCCTTTTTCATCGACAGGTGAGTTCGGATGATAGGTCCACTTCTTAGATAAGCTGATCGTCTTTGGTGTTTTTGGCGTTCTTGTTGTCATCGCCAAGGATCGATTGCGATGATCCGGCAGGCAGTTGCGACTGCAGTTCGGTAAAGACATCAAACATGCGCGGGTTGAAGGCGATCTGTACTTGCATCTTGTCGCGCCGTTCGCTTTCGCTTTCCGGTGTGTTCATTTCCGCATTGGCAACCGTATTGCCATTAAGCTTCTGCTCAATCGCATCAGAGATGGCTTTTTCGATGGCCTGACGTTGGGTGCCGTCCATTTCGGCCAGCGCTTCTTCATCCAGCCCCATGCTTTGCAGCATCTTGGCGCGCATTTCTTCGATCTTGCGTTCTTCGATTTCTTTGACGTAGGTGGTGAAACCGTGCTCGCGGATATAGGCCAGCTCGGCATTTTCTTCCTTGTTCTTCTCAGGAAGCGGCTGGCTGTTTGATGCAATCGTCCGCGCCTGCTCGACAGCGTTTTTGGCGCTATAGGCGGTGTTGGTGACGTTCATCAACGTATCATACAATCCCATAAGAGCCCTCCATGGGAAAAAGATGCCGGTTTAAATTCATACTCCGGATAAATCATGCAATCCTTGTGCCGGGGTATTTCGGCAATTTCTGCTGGGCGGTCCGCTAAAGAAATTGCTGTGAAAACAGGTGCTTGGTTGGGAAGGGTGAAAAAATTTTCGAAAACGAATTGTTTTTTGTGCGAAAATTTTCCTAAATGGCGTCATAAAACCATCGGTCACGTTTGTAACACGGGCCGAACCGCATGACTTCATGCAAGGAGAATACGGCAGGAAAACTGCCAGCTCGGGAGGAAAACAAAGATGACCGACACGCGTTATATTCTGGCCATTGATCAGGGAACGACCAGCTCACGGGCGATTGTCTTTGATGAAAGCGGCCATTCCGTTTCTGTCGCACAGCAGGAATTCCCGCAACATTTCCCCAATAATGGCTGGGTCGAACATGACCCGGAAGATTTGTGGGACACGGTGGTTGCCGTCTGTAAAGAAGCGCTTGCGCGGGTCGATATTCAACAGGTTGCCGCTATTGGGATCACCAATCAGCGCGAAACCACCGTGGTTTGGGATCGTAAAACCGGCAAGCCGGTTTATAACGCGATTGTCTGGCAGGACCGGCGTACCGCGTCCCTGTGCCATGATTTGAAAAAATCCGATCCAAAACTTGAAGACGAGGTCAATGCGCGCTCGGGCCTTTTGATTGATCCGTATTTTTCCGCCACCAAGGTTGCGTGGATTCTTGATCATGTATCAGGTGCGCGTGCCCGTGCCGAACAGGGCGATCTGGCCTTTGGCACGGTGGATAGTTTCCTGCTGTGGCGGTTGACCGGCGGGAAATCCCATGCGACCGACGCCACCAATGCCGCACGGACCAATCTTTTTAATATTCGCGAAAACGACTGGGATGATCATTTGTGTGACATCTTCCGCGTACCGCGCAATATGCTGCCTGATGTGCGTGATTGTGCTGCCGATTTTGGTATGGTGGATGCCGATCTGTTTGGCAGTGAAATCCCGGTGCTTGGCATGGCGGGTGATCAGCAGGCCGCCGCATTCGGACAATGCTGCTTTGAACCGGGGGATATCAAAAGCACCTATGGCACCGGCTGTTTCGTGATCCTCAATACCGGGGATGAGGCGGTGACATCGCAGCATCGGCTTTTGACCACGGTGGGATACCGTTTGAACGGGAAAACAAGTTACGCCATTGAAGGTGCCATTTTCGTTGCCGGGGCAGCGGTGCAGTGGTTGCGCGATGGATTGGGGATCATCAAATCGGCAGCTGAGACCGAAGGCTTGGCCAAATCGCTTGATGGCAATCACGGGGTATATTTGGTGCCAGCCTTTACCGGGCTTGGCGCCCCCTATTGGGACCCGGATGCACGTGGGGCTATTTTCGGGCTGACGCGTGATACTGGCCCGCGTGAGTTTGTCCGCGCCGCCCTTGAAAGTGTCTGTTACCAGACGTTTGATCTTTTTGAGGCCATGGCGGCCGACGGTGTTTCGCCAAAGGCGGTGCGGGTTGATGGTGGCATGGTCAGCAATGACTGGATGTGTCAGATGCTTTCAGATGTTTTGGGCATTGATGTTGAACGCCCCAAAGTCACCGAAACAACAGCCCTTGGGGCGGCGTATCTGGCCGGGTTACAGGCCGGTATTTACCGCGATCTTGATCATATTGCGCAAAATTGGCACATGGATGCCCGTTATTCACCGGCGATTGAGCCCCGCCGCCGTGTGGACCTTCTTGCTGGCTGGAAGGATGCTGTCCGGCGCGTGCAAACAGATCAGGATCATTAACACGCATGGCAGCCTTGCCGCACTTTTGTGTCGTTGGGCTGGTAAGTCTCCGAAATGCTTTGTACTATTTCAGGACGGTGTCATTGGCACCGTCCTTTCTTTTTGCGGGTAGGGGCCCGTTCATCATAAGCAGTGCAGTGATAATGCCGGGGGACCTATGCTTGATCTGATCGTCGGAAAAGTCGGACCTGTGTTTCTGACGATCCTTGGGGGCTTTCTTTTGACCCACGTAAAGATCATCTCGCGCGAAGGCATACCGTTCCTTGCCAAAATTGCGATGAATGTCTTCATCCCGGCCATGCTGTTTCAGACCCTGTCGCAATCAGACATCAGTGCGCATTTCGATTTGCGCCTGTGGGGAAGCTACTATTCCGGTGTGCTTTTGAACTTTGCGCTGGTGTTCATGGCCGCACGTGTCTGGCTTAAGGCCAAAACAGACGAAGCGGCCGTGACGGCGATGGGCGGGGTGTTTTCCAACATTGTTCTTCTTGGCATCCCTCTGGTGCAGGCGGTGTACGGCGAAGAAGGATTGGTGCCGCTTTTGATCGTTTTGTCGATCCATCCGCTGACCCTTCTTGGCCTGACGATCCTGATTGTCGAGGGTACACGCGGTGGCGATGGGCATTGGCTGCCCAAGGTCGTGCGCAGTGTCGTGCGTGTCATGCGAAACCCGATTATTATTGCGATTGTGATGGGGGTTCTTGCCTCCCTGATTGATCTTCCGATCCCCGAAATGATCAACGGCACGCTGGAACGGTTCCGAACAGCCGGACCGACAATTGCGCTGTTGCTGGTTGGGGCCGGACTTTATGGTCAGTCGGTACGCGGGAATTTAAGTGCAAGTTTGCTGTGCACCGTTGCGAAAATGTTTGTGCAGCCGGTTCTGGTGTTTTCGGTAGCACATTTTGTTTTCGATCTGCCGCCTTTGTGGCTGACCATCGTGACACTGGTGGCGGCCCTTCCGGCCGGGGCCAATGTTGCGGTTGTGGCGGGGAATTATAACGTCTGTGTCGACCGGTCTTCGACAACGATCCTGATCACAACCATCATCAGCATGCTGACCTTGCCGCTGTTGGTCCTGTATGCCGGGCCACAGTAAGGCCCTTAGGTGTTCGCAGCGTTCAGGATGCGCTCCATCAGGTTGATCTCATCATTCAGTGATGGTGTGTCCGGGCCGGGTACGCCCTTTTCAATGGCTGCGACAAAGGCTTCAATCGCGTCTTTCTGCCCCTTGTCACGTGCCCGCCAGTTTCGCATCACGACCTTTCCATTGACCTGAAGTCTACGCCAATCATGTAGTGTTGCACCAAACTCCGGGGCCGCGATTTCAAGGGTTTCCTTGGGCTCATTGCGGGTTGTGTGCAAATAGCTGACCTCGCCAACCGACCCGTCCGAGAACAGTACGCGCCAGATGCTATCGCCCCTTTTCCGGTCCCGCCAGTCGCAGGCGATGTCACTGATTTTCGCACGGGACAGATAGGTCATAAGATCAATAAAATGGCTGATCTCGCCAATGGTGCGCCCGCCTTGATCGGGGCGGTTCAGCCAATGATCGGTAAATAATGGTTTGAACCGGACCCGATAGTGAAACTGCTTTGCGTCGGGCGGCAGCAATTTACGCAATTTCTGGCTCATCGCTGCGTAACGCCGGTTGTGGCCAATCATGAAAACCGATTTTTGGTTGGTCGCATGTGGGCGCAGGCGTTCCAGATCATCATGGGTGATTGCAATCGGCTTTTCCAGCCAGACATGTTTGCTCGCCGCCAATGCCTTATCGGCCAACGTCGCATGACTGTCATGGCGGGTGGCGATGATCACGCTGTTAATTTCGAAATTATCCAGGATGTCCGTGACGTCGGAATAGGCTTTTGCCGCGCGAAATTTGCGTGCAGCAGCCAACGCCGAAAGCCCGCTTTGGGATGCGCAGGCCAGAACATCAATCCGGGTATGTTTACGCAAGAGTGGTAGTATGCTACCCCCCAGATAATTCCCCGTCCCGATCAACCCGAGTGTGACGGGCTTATCTCGGCGGGGCTGACTGCGGGGCATGGAGATCGGCTGAGGGGCTACAAGGAAATCCTGCGTATCAGCATGCGCATTGGGGCTTTTACTGTCACCGTCTTGCGCCATCTCACTATGAGCAAAATGCACGACAGTCGCCAGATCATCAGCGTCAGCGCCTCGCGTGAAGTGATCGGCAATTGCATCGAACATAATGTCGCGGGTGATCAGGGGCAGGGGATCAAGCCTGCCATCGGCCATCAGGTCAAGGGCGGCTTTCATGTACCGGTTCACAGTCCAGCGCACATGTCCTTCGGGGTAGTCCTGACCGGCTTCTTCATAGGCCGGATCATAGCGGCCCGGTCCATAGGATCGCACCTGACGCAGATCGATTTCCTTAATATACAGAATATCGCGTGTGCCATGCGGGGCAACATCCCCGACACAGACAATGGTTCCGCGATCCCGGCACAGCCGTGCGGCGTCATCAATCAGTGTATGGTTGCCCTGTGCCGGGGCACAGATATACACCGTGTCAAATTGCTTGCCCGGTGCGTCTTGGGCCGCGTGATATGTGCCGGTCGCACCAATTGTTTTTGCCGTTTTATGGCGTATGAGATTTGGCTCAATGACAGAGGTGCGTGCACCTGCGGCCAATGCGGTTTGAACCACCAATTGACCAATCAGCCCGGCACCCAAAATTGCAACTCGATCGCCAATCCCGGTTCCCCCTTGTCGAAGGGCATGCAGGGCAAGGGCATACAGGGTCGTAAAAGCGGCCTTTTGGTCGCTGACTTCATCGGGAATGGGGCAGGCGAAGTTTTTTGGCACCACATTCCACTCGGCATGGTTGGCATAATTCATGCCGCCAATGGCAACCCGCTGCCCGCATGCAAGGTCGGCGATACCATCTGCGACGGCATGCACAACACCCGCGCCGCAGTATCCCATTGATAACGGGCGACCAAGGCGGTTTTGAACGCGATCAAAAGTTTGGCGCGCGCCATCTGATCGCAATGACTTAAGTGTCAGGGCCACAAGATCGGGGCGCTGCCATGCCTTTTGGATTAGCGATGCGGTGGTTTGTTGCGCCTGGTTAAACTCGGTACCGGGGCTTATGACGGTCGCGGATGTCCGCACCAGAACGGAATGGGGCTTCAATGAGGGTATCGGGCAGTCGGCAAGCATGATCTTCCGTTCACCGGGAAACCGTAACAGGGCTTTCATCACCGTCATGCTGTGCCTTTATGTCAAAAGGTTGAAAGATATGGTGACGATTAAACCATATGCGTCATGGTGGCGTCGATCCGTGATTGACGCCGACCCGGCAGCGGTTTAGCAAGACGGCAGACTTCATTTTGGAACCATTCACGATGCAACAATCTGTCCCGGCACGGCATTGGCGCGATACGATACTTAGCCTCGCCGCAATCTTGTTTGGCATTTCTGCGCCGCTGTTTTTCTTTGGCCGCGCTGCGCTGGGGATCGGGCTCGGCTTATCCTTGCTTCTCGCTATCGTATCTTCCGGCCATGGTGCTGCATGGCGTAAAATGCGGAATGATTTCATGGGGCCGTTAGGGTTGCTGATTGTAGCCACCTTGATTGTCTTCTTGATTTCAGCAGTCGGGTCGGTTGTCCCGTCAAAGTCCATCGAAACGTGGGTTGCAAGATTCTCGATGCTATCAGGCATTTGGTATCTGATGCGATTGATACAGCCTAAAGCACGCATTGCTTGGGATTCATGCATTCTTGCGACGTGGGCTTTGATTATCTTTTGCGTGTTTTCTATAGTGGTTCACCCGGAGTTACTTTCTCTAAAGGCTTTGCGCGAGCCTGATTTTAACTTTGATATTACGCGCCGTCTTAAGCCTGTCGGTAGTTTTCTTATCTTTGGCGCAATGATGCTTGTCGCGGATGCTTTCGACCGAAAAGGTGTCCGGAAATATGTATCTGTCATCGCAGCAATAGCAATTCTACCAATATTAGAGGTTTCTCAAGGGCGGGCTAATGTGGCCGCAATTCTGGCGGCAGGCTGTGCTATGGGCATTTGTTTAGTCTTCTTGATCAAGTCGCGGTTTATTAAAGTTGCTGTTTTTGCAGGGATTGCGGTCGCGATTGTTGGGGTGTTGCTATGGCTCGGTGAGGTTACTGGCAATATGAGTGATCTCAGAGGGTTCGTACCATATTTACCTACATGGCTTGTTGATGTTCATCGTCAAATGATTTGGCAGTTTACCTATAGCCATGTTTTTGATCATCCTTTGATTGGCTATGGAATCAACGCTTCCCCATGGGTTCCGGGTGCAAATGAACTCGCAGGTAGCTCAGCCCAATCTGTTTTACCTGGCCACCCTCACAGTTGGTTTATGGAGATCTGGCTTGAGGTTGGGATTATCGGTTTGCTCGTAATGGTTCCAATGGTTGCATGCTGCGCCGTTACGGCTTTCGTCGACGTTTTGCGCAATGGTGGCAAGGTTTCTGCCCTGCCGCTTGCTATGTTTGCAGCCTATTGGTTCGCCGGACTGTTTAACTACTCATTCTGGACGTCGTGGTGGTTTGGTGTGTTCATGTTGGGCATTTCTTTGGCATTCTTGCGGCGAGAGTGGCTGATTTTAGGAAAACCTGCTCTCGGAGGCCGTCAAACACTGCTTAGACGCAAAACCATGATCGTCTGTGCCGAAGACTGGTCTTTCGTATCCCATCGCATCGGACTTGGTCGTGCGGCCTTGGTGCGTGGGGACGACGTCGTTGTTGCCTGCAATGTGGGGGACGCTGCGGACGCGTTGCGCAGCGAAGGCTTTCGCGTCGTTGATGTACCGATTGCGCGCGGCGGCTTAAGCCCGCTCAAGTCATTTAAAACGGTAAAGTCGCTGGCCTGTCTGATCCGGCGCGAACAGCCCGACGTCATCGTCAATGTCGCGATACAGTGTGTTGTTCTTTCTGCCTTTGCCGGTCTATTGGTCGGGGCAAAGCGATCAGTTAATATGATAACCGGGCTTGGCTTCCTGTTTGTGTCTGGCGGTGCCAAAGCTCGCGTTGTTCGACATATTGTGTCGCTGGTTTTACGGGTGTATGCTCGGTGCCCGTCCATCAACGTGATCGTGCAGAACCGCGATGATCATGCTCTGATGTCTGGTCTTGGTTTTCGGGAAAGCCGACTGGCGCTGATCCGTGGGTCAGGGGTGGATATCTCGGCTTTCGCACCGAGAACCACATCATCGGACGGCCCCAAAACTGCAATCTTTGTCGCTAGAATGCTGTGGTCAAAGGGACTTGCCGAGCTGATCGAGGCGGCGCGTACTCTTAAATCGCGCAATCGAACCTATCGTTTCCTTTTGGTCGGTGATGCCGATCCTGCCAATCCTGACAGTGCATCGGAAAGCGATCTGGTGAAATGGCAGCAAGACGGGCTGATCGAATGGCTTGGCAAACGAAGCGACATTGCGCACTTGCTGCGTTCTGCTGATCTGGCCGTTTTGCCATCATGGCGCGAAGGCCTGCCCAAATCATTGTTAGAAGCCGCTTCCTCGGGGCTTGCCATGGTGTCAACCGATGTGCCCGGATGTCGCGAAATCGTCTCCCATCAGGAAAATGGTCTTCTTGTGCCCTTGCGCGATGCAAATGCGCTTGCCGATGCCATCGAAAAACTGATGGAGAATGATGCAACCCGTCATGCTTATGGCGCAGCAGCCCGGGGTCTGGTCGAACGAGAACTCTGTGATCAGGTGATCATTGCCAAAACACTTGCAGTCGTGACCGGGACGGCACCCGTTGATCATGTCCGCACAGTACGATTTGGACCACAGAAAGCGTAAAACGAGATATCTCGTCCCCTGGTGTTGTAGATTTGAAGGCTCCGTTCGCGGGGCCTTTTCTTTTTGGTCAAAAATCTCTTTGCATCCTCGATGTATATTTTGTATACAATATACATGAATTGAACATGCCCTCGTGAATATGGGTGTTTGAATGTGTAATGCGCGCGCCAAGACGGATCGCGCTGTATCAGGAGGTTACTTTCCCATGCAGGTAAACTGGACTGGCGTTTTCCCCGCCGTTGCCACACAGATGAACAAAGACGGCTCAATCGATTTCGACATGACCGCCGAACAGATCGAAGCCCTGATCACCGCGGGCGTCGATGGTCTGGTGATGCTGGGCTCGGTCGGTGAAAACACCGCCCTTGAGCCGGACGAAAAAATTGCCGTCCTCAAACTTGCTGTCGAAGTCACCAAGGGCCGCATTCCGGTTCTGTCGGGTGTTGCTGAAAACTCAACCCAGGCTGCGATCCGTTATGTTCAGGTCTGCGAAGAACTTGGCGCTGATGGCCTGATGCTGCTGCCGGGCATGGTTTACACCGCTGATCCGCGTGAAAATATTGAGCATTTCCGCACCGTTGCGGGCGCTACCAAGCTTCCGATCATGATTTACAACAATCCGGGTGCCTATCGCATCGACATCAAACCAGAAGAATTCAATCAGCTGGCAGATGTTGAAAATCTGGTCGCGATCAAGGAAAGCTCCGGCGATCCGCGCCGTATCACCGACATTTACAATGCCTGTGGTGATCGCTTCGTTCTGTTCTGTGGCATGGATGACCTTGTCATGGAAACGCAGGTGCTTGGCGCTGTTGGCTGGATTTCCGGTTTCACTGATGCCTTCCCAAAAGAATCAGTCGCGCTTTGGAAACTGCTTTCTGAAGGTAAATACAAAGAAGCCCTGACCATTTACCGCTGGTTCACGCCTATTCTGCACATGGATGTGCATGCCAAACTGGTTCAGTACATTAAACTGGCACAGGAAATGACCGGTGTGGGCAAGGCGCATGTGCGCGCCCCGCGTCTTCCGCTGGTTGGCAAAGAGCTTGAAACGATCAAGGCTGAAATCCAGAAAGCAATCGATACCCGTCCAAGCCTCTAGGCACGACCTAAAATGCAGCCGGTTGTGGCATCAACCGATTGCATTTCGATTGCGAATGATGAAACAGTAAGCTCCCTCGTGACATCTCGCGGGGGAGTTTCCTGCCATCTTGTCGGCAGTTAAATCCCAGAAACGACACGCACCATATTTGACGAGGCCCGCAAATGTCCCAATCGCCCTCAAAATCCAAAACCCCGAATGCATCTGGTCAAAAGGCCGTCGTGATTGGTGCGGGGATTATCGGCGTGAATGTCGCACTCGCCCTTCAGGATAAGGGCTATGAGGTGACCATTCTGGACCGTGGTGAGCCGGGAATGGGGGCATCCTTTGGTAATGCCGGTGGGATTGCGGTAACCGAATGTGCGCCGATTGCAATGCCTGGAACACTCATGAATGTGCCCGGCTGGCTTCTCGATCCGCTGGGGCCGCTTTCGGTGCGCTGGGGATATTTGCCCAGAATGTTGCCATGGCTGTTACGTTTTCTGGCCGCAAGCTCCAAATCCCGGGTTGAGCAGATCGCAATCGAACTGGCCGCACTCCTTAACCGCGCATGGGATGACTACGATCCCGTGATTGCCAAGGCTGGCCTTGCCGATGCCGTCTTTAAAAAAGAGGGGGCGATGGCGGTCTATCGCAGCGATGCCTCGCGCCGTAAAGATGATTATGCAATTGACCTTCGTCGGCGGAACGGCATTAAAATCCGCGATCTTACCCGTGCTGAAGTGCGCGACCTCGAACCCGATCTGGCGCCGATCTTTTCATGCGGCGTGATGGAAGAAGACTGGGGCAGGGTGCTTGACCCCTATAAAATCGTGATGGGGCTGTATAAATGCTTCCGTGATCAGGGGGGTAAATTTGAAACCGCCGAAGTCACTGACTTTGTCTATCGCGATGGCAAACCACGTGCGGCAATGACCACATCTGGGGATCAGATTACCTTTGACACGGTGGTGGTTGCCTGTGGAGCATGGTCCAAAACGCTCGCCAAACGTCTGGGCTCGCCAGTACCGCTTGATACTGAACGGGGCTATAACACCACCGTTCCCTATCACGGCGCCAAACTGTCGCGCATGGTGATTTGTGCCGATGACAGTTTCGTCATGACGCCGATGGAAATGGGCATTCGCGTTGGCGGTGCGGTCGAACTTGGCGGTCTGACCGCGGCACCCAATTATGATCGGGCCAAGGCACTGTTTGCCAAGGGTAAGGAAGTCCTGCCCAAGCTGAATGGCGAAGGCGGCACGGAATGGATGGGCTTTCGTCCGTCCATGCCCGATTCAAAACCGGTCATTTCCAAAAGCCCCAATCATCAGAACGTCTTTTTCGCCTTTGGGCACGGGCACCTTGGCCTGACCATGGCAGCCACCACCGGGCGTCTGATTTCCGATCTTATGAGCGGGGAAGAAACCCCGATCAACATGACGCCCTATCGTATCAATCGTTTCTAGAAGGCCCCACCCATGGCGAAAGACAGTTTCTTTTGTATTGATGGTCATACTTGCGGCAACCCGGTGCGTCTGGTTGCCGGCGGCGGACCCAAACTTCACGGTGCGACCATGCTTGAAAAGCGGGCGCATTTTCTGGCCGAATATGACTGGATCCGCACCGGGTTGATGTTTGAGCCGCGCGGTCATGACGTGATGTCAGGTTCGATCCTCTATGATCCGACGTCCGATGATTATGATGTTGCAGTGCTGTTCATTGAAACGTCGGGCTGTCTTCCGATGTGCGGCCATGGCACCATCGGGACCGTCACCATGGCGATTGAAGAAGGCCTGGTAAAACCCAAAACACCGGGGCGCTTGCGGCTTGAAACCCCTGCAGGCTTGGTGATCGCCGAATACAATCAGGTCGGTGAATACGTCGAATCGGTCAAGCTGACCAACGTGCCGTCGTTCCTGTATAAAACCGATATTGCCGTTGACTGTCCCGATCTTGGTCCGATCATGGTTGATGTTGCCTATGGCGGGAATTTCTATGCGATTGTCGAGCCGCAAGAAAATTACCGGGATGTATCGGACTTCACGGCCGGTGATCTGCAACGCATCAGCCCGGAACTCCGTCGTCGTCTGAATGAACAAAACGACTTTGTCCATCCGCTTTACCCCGACATCAAGGGCCTGTCGCATATCCAATGGACCGGCAAACCGACCCAGCCTGACAGCACGCACCGCAATGCAGTGTTTTACGGCGATAAGGGCATTGATCGTTCACCTTGCGGCACCGGGTCGTCGGCGCGACTGGCACAACTCGTTGCCAAGCGGCAATGGGATCCGGCCCATGAGTTGATCCATGAAAGCATCATCGGATCACAATTTAGGGTCAGCGTGGTCGAGCACACCAAAGTCGGCGCGTATGACGCGGTGGTGCCCGGTATCGAAGGCTGGGCGCGCAAGCACGGGTATAACACGATCTTTATTGATGACCGTGATCCCTACAAACATGGCTTTGTCGTAAACTAACCGACCGAAGGGGGCTTTATGCTCCCTTCGTTGTATTTGCGCGATGGGTCCCTGATTATACAGTATGCAATTATATTGCGACTTGGCGGGTGCATGGTTATGACTAATCATGGATATGCCAGTCTAGCTGGACAGATCGTTACCCCGGATGCCATGAAACCGGGACCCATTATAAAAGAGCTGAAATGACCGCATCACCGCGATTTACCCGCCGCACCATTACCGATCAGGTTACCGAAGACCTCAGGGCCCGCATTTTATCGGGTGATTTCCCTGCGGGCTTCCAGTTGCGTCAGGATGCGATCGCCGGTGAATATAATGTGTCGCGCATTCCGGTCCGCGAAGCCCTTCAGCGCCTTGACGCCGAAGGATTGGTGTCGTTTCAGCCCCACAAAGGGGCGATTGTCGCCCAGCTGTCGCTTGATGAAATCGAAGAATTGTTTGAAGTGCGCAAATTGCTCGAATGCGAATTGCTCCGTCATGCCATTCCGCGCATGACACCGGCGGATTTAAAGTCGGTCGAAGATATCCTGATGGTCTATGACGAAGCTTTCCGGTCTGGCGATGTGTCGAAATGGGGGGAGCTTAACCGCGAATTCCATGACCGGCTGTATCGGGCGTCAAACCGGCCCAAAACGCTTGAGATCATCCGCATGATTGGCAACAACACGGTCCGTTTTGCGCAGGCGCAACTGGCGCTTTCGGGGGAAACCGATCGGGCCGAGCGCGAACACCACCAGATTTTCGAAGCCTGCAAAGCCGGAAACGTTGACGAGGCGGTGGGTCTTCTGGCTGACCATATTGAAAATTCCGCCAACAGCCTGATGGATTGCCTGCGCAACGCCCGTCAGTAGGGACGGCAAGGCGATTTTTAAAAACAGCGGTGGCCCAAACCGCCCTGCATTAGCGCAGCATAAATCCCCGTCCGACGTCATCATTGTCTTCAAACCAGAAACTGGCCTTGCCACTATAATGGGCCAACCCCTTGACCGACGCGATGACGGCCGGGCGCGGCCCACAGGTGGTTGTGCTGGTGACCGCCCCCTCAAAACCCGATCCGACAATGCTCTCGAACCGGCGCGATTGGCCGGTTTGGATCAGGCCCTTGCCGTGTTGAATGGCAAGCCGGGCGCTGACACCCGATCCGGTCGGACTGCGGTCAACCTGACTGTCGGCAAACACACATATATTGCGCGTCGGTGTGTCGCCAAAGGCGTCTTTGCCATCGGTCAGGATCGCGCCATATAAAAACGCCAGATCATCATGATCGGGGTGGGAAAGCGGGATGGCTTTCCTCACCGCCAAACATACTTCCTCAGCAAGCTGTGTCAGCTTGTTTGTGACCGATGAGCTGATCGGCAGCCCAAATTGTCCGGCATCAAGAATCGCGTAAAACGCACCGCCATACCCGATGTCGGTTTTAAAGCTGCGTCCATCTTCCAGGGTCAGCGCAAGGTCGCTGGCAAACATAAAGGAGGGCACGGATGAAAACCGCACCTTGCGGCTTTGTCCGTTGGTGACTTCGACTTCGGCCCGAACCATGCCACATGGGCATTCGATATTCACGTGCGTGACCGGCTCGACCACTTTGACCAGGCCATAATCAACCGCATAGCGGCCAAGGGCGATGATCGCGTGCCCGCACATGGTTGAATAGCCTTCATTATGAATGAACAGCACGGCCATATCTGCCCCCGGGAGGCTCGGTTCAACCAGTATCGCGCCATACATGTCGGCATGCCCGCGCGGTTCAAACATCAAAAAACGGCGCAAATGATCAAGGTGATCGCGGGCATAACGCCGCTTGGCCAGAATATCGTCGCCCGGAATCGTCGGATACCCCGATGTGACAATCCGCAACGGCTCGCCGCCGGTATGCATATCAATCACCTCAATCGGGGTGCTTTGGCCGGGCAGGGCGTTTGATCGGGGCGAATCATGGTTGGGTTTGCTGTGGGGCATGGGGCCTCATAATAGAATTTTGGGTATTTTTGATCTGTTTTGATTTTTTGCGTCACCTGATTCTCGGTATTTAACGGTGCCGCGCGAACATCTTAGCTCTTTAAACGCTCAAAAGAATATGGTTACAATCGGGTTGGGACAAAACTTCTTAAGATGACCCCTCTTGCGGGTCATAAAAGTGAAACCTATATGTGTCTTCGCGCAAAAATTTTGCGTAAGGGCATTTCTGTCCCTTTTTTACAAAAAGGTGTTTGACAGTTTAAGGGGGTGGGCCTATAACCCGCCTCCACCGACGAGGCGCGGCGCTGATGAGATTGGCGACGCGGGTTGGGCGGTTTAGGGTTTCGGCCTTTGAGTTCTTTGACATTGTTGATCAGTAGGAAGGGATGCGCGGGCAGCGTTATGGCGTTAGTCTGTGCATCCTGGAGACGACGG
>NZ_CCDX020000018.1:0-159249 GCF_000751115.1 Thalassospira sp. GB04J01
CCCTAATCTGCTGTATGGTTCGTCTGGTTTCAACCGATTACCTTGTCTGTGTGTGCCATGCTGCCAATTTTTAAAGTTGCTATTTCTGGCACGTTATTACTGGTCTTTCTTGCCGGTCCTGCGATGGCTGGAGAAGACGCCATCCCCCTTCAGACCGGGGCGATGCTGATAGGGTTGGTCGGCGGGCTTGCGCTTTTTCTTTATGGGATGGATCACCTTGCCAGCGCGCTTAAGACGCTGGCTGGTGCGCGCCTGCGTCGTATTCTGTCGAACATGACGCGCAACCGTATATGGGCGGCACTTTCCGGTGCGGTCATTACCGGCCTGGTTCAGTCGTCCAGTGTCACCACAGTGCTGGTGGTTGGCTTTGTCTCGGCTGGGCTGATGCCTTTTGCCCAGGCGATTGCGGTGATCATGGGGGCAAATATGGGCAGCACCCTGACCGCGCAGATCATTGCCTTTCGGATCGAGGCGATCGCGCCGCTTTTCATTGCCATCGGTTTAGCCATGACCATGCTGGCCGACCGCAAACGTTTTACGCTGATCGGCAAGGCCGTGCTTGGCCTGGGGTTGCTGTTTTTCGGCATGGGCATGATGAGTCAGGCAATGGAGCCGCTGCGCAGTTTCCAGCCTTTTCTTTCCCTGATGGGCGAAATGAGCAATCCGTTCATGGCCATACTGGTTGCGGCGGCCTTTACGGCACTGGTGCAATCAAGTGCCGCGACAATGGGGATTGTGATTGTGCTGGCCGGGCAGGGGCTGGTGTCGCTTGAAGGGGGGATCGCCTTGATTTTCGGGGCGAATATCGGCACCTGCGTTACCGCCCTTTTGGGGGCGATTGGCAAGAACCGCGACGGGGTCCGTACCGCGGTTGGTCATATCCTGTTTAACGTTATCGGTGTTGTCATCTGGTTGCCATTTATCGATCTTCTGGCCGGCGTCGTTCGCGGTGTGACCATGGGGGGCGATATTGGCAATGCGGACATCGCACGCGAAATCGCCAATGCGCACAGCATCTTTAACATCGCCAATGTCATTTTGATGATCGGCTTTGTGCCGTTAATGGCGCGTATGATTGAAAAACTGGTTCCGTTGGAAAAGGATATCGAGCCACGCCTGAGCCCGGAACCAAAATATGTCATCCATAACATGGATGACGCCCCGGCGGCCGCGATGACCTTACTGCGCAACGAGGTCATGCATATGGGCGATATCGTGATTGATGTTGTTCGGCGTGGGCAGGAAAACCTGCGCCTGCCGACCCGTGCCCGTCTGGTGACGATTGCCGAACTCGATGACGGGGTCGATAGTCTACAGGACGCCATTGCCATGTTTGCCGGTAAAATGCGCCGTACTGAACTGTTGCCAAACGATATTAATCGTCTGCAAAACGAACTGGCGGTCAGCAACCATCTTGAGGCAATCGGTGATCTGGTTAGCGAGGAAATGGTCAGACTGGTTGGTGAATGGTTTGATCTGCGCCATATGCCATCCGAAGAAAGCCTGCACAAAATGGCAGAGCTTTACGAAATCGCCGAAGAGTCGTTGAAACAGGCAATGACGGCTTTTTCAAGCGAGGATGCGCAAGCCGCACAGCGTGTGCTTGATCGCAAGGCGGAATTCGCGGCCAAGATGGACGCTACCTTGCGCAAGGTCAGTGACGAAATCGGCCCGCGTGATATCGATATTCGCCGTTACCGGATCGAGGTCGCCATGGTCGAACGGATCAACCGGCTGTATGAACGGTCGCGGCGAATTTCCCATGTGTCACAGGCCATCATCGGCCAGCGAGAACCCAGCCCTGATGATCAGAATGCGGCATCGACCATTGCCGGTACGATGTAATCAGCGCTCGGCGGGCGGTGTCGCGATGTCTTTTTGCATGACCGTGACATCCAACGCGCGATAGCCCAAATGGCGATAGAAATCCTGTGTTGCCACGTTTTCCGACCGCACCATCAACTGCATCCGCCAAACCCCCTGATCGCGCAGCCAGCCTTCCCCGATGTCCATCAAGGTCCGGCCAAGGCCGGTTTTTTGTGCGATGGGCGACACCGCCAGATAGTAAATCCAGCCACGATGCCCATCATGACCGGCCATCACCGATCCAACGATGTTATCGCTGTTATCTTCCCAGACAAACAAGGTTGCTTCGCCCGACGACAGGGCAAAACGTACATCCCATTCCGGCGGATTATACGGGCGATACAGCCCGGTATCCTGCCACAGTTTGCTAAGTGCGGGGATGTCGGCTTGGGTTGCAACCCGCGGACTGGGTTTCAGGACGGGACTGGATGGCAACTGTGTCATGGTGTGCGGCGGTCTTTATGGTGAAAAGGTCGGTCAGCATGATGTGGGCAGTGCAAACGGTCAAATCGAAATAATTCAGACATACAAATATCCTTTTCATGATTGGCGCATGATTGCCTCATGACCAGTGGCATCAATACGCAACACATAAAAACGCCCCTGAGGGGGGAGCCTCAGGGGCGTCGGGGATAGGTTCGGGGTATCGGTTGGGAAAAAGTCCCCGAACCTTGGGTTGGGGGCGATCTAAGCCGTTAACTGATCGGACGTCCGGTCACACGGCTCAGTTCCATTTCGCGGACAATATCGCCCGCCTTGTTGGTCACCGTCGCGACGTAGGTGCCACGATCGGTCTCGGCGATCTTGCCAAGTTTAAGCTCCCCCTGGCCAAACCGGATCACCATTGCCTGTGCCAGCGTATTCATCTGCGCGTCGTTAAACGAACGGTCAAAACGTGCCTCTTTGTCCGGGCGCGGCATCAGTTTGCGAAGCGACCGGCGCTCACCGTGATCAAGGCGTCCTTTTTTGGCGTCAAACGTGATAACGTCGACCAGATCGCCCGCACCATTCACCAGCAAAACATCGATTTTACCGGGCTCGTCGGACAGAAGCGCGTCACCGATTTTAAGGTCGTCACCACCGGACCGCAAAAGCATCGCATCAACAAGAATGCGGGCCTCGTCAACGCTAAGCGGGGTTGCACGTTCGCGGTGCTGTTTGCCAAACATGCCGCGCTTGTCATGGTCACGGTGCGCACCATCAAAACCAAATTCCTTGAATTGGCCTTGCTCAAGCATTCTGCCGCCATGATGACCATCACTACCGGCATAGGCCGAGGCAATCGGCATTGCGATCAAAGTTGAAGCAATCAGGGCAGCGGCGATTTTAAGGGATGTTTTGCGTTTCATCGGAAACCTCGTTTGGGTGGGGGTAACGTTTGTCGAGGTCTGTTATGACGTCTGTTTGTCGCGAAATGATCCCGCAAACAGGGGAAATTGGTCGCAACAATTATCAAAACGGCCAAATGCGACAATTTGATACAAATTGAGGTTTCAGCTGTGTTCGCCAACGCGATAGGTTAGGGGGCTTAACGATTAATGATTGGCAGCGATATATGAGCGACCAGCCCCACATTCTTGTTGTTGATGACCACCGCGATATCCGCGATTTGCTTGGGCGGTATCTGCGCCAACATGAATACCGTGTCACACTGGCATCGGATGGCCGCGAATTGCGCCGCTTGATGGGCGATAACCTGCATCCTGATCTGATCGTGCTTGATCTGATGATGCCCGGCGAAGACGGGCTCAGCCTGTGTCGCTGGCTGCGCGAAAATCATGATGTGCCGGTTGTTATGCTGACCGCCCTTGGCGAAGAAACCGACCGGATCATTGGGTTGGAAATGGGGGCCGATGACTATCTGGCCAAACCATTTAACCCGCGTGAACTTCTCGCCCGGATCAAGGCCGTGATGCGCCGTGCCCAAAGCCTGCCCGTCGGGCGCAAGGGACCATCGCCAGTTGGTGAGATTGGCTTTGATCGCTGGGTGCTGGATCGGACCCGTCATGAATTGCGCGATGACACCGATGTTGTCTTACCGCTCAGTGCCGGGGAATACGGTTTGCTATGCGCCTTTGTCGAACATCCCAACATGGTTTTGAACCGTGATCAGCTCCTTGATCTGACGCGCGGGCGCGATGCCATTCCGTTTGACCGCAGCATTGATAATCAGGTCAGCCGATTGCGCAAGAAAATCGAAATTGATGCGAAAAACCCGACCTTGATTAAAACCGTCTGGGGTGGGGGATATATGTTCACCTGCGAGGTGACAAAGATATGACCCGCCGCCTGATCACGCGCCTTTGGCCCAGAACCCTGACCGGGCAACTGGTGTTTCTGCTGCTGGGCGCGATCATTCTGACCCATGTGGTTTTGGGGATCATGCTGGCCGAGGAACGCCGCGATGCGGTTGCCTCCGAACGACGGGGCAATGCGCTTCTGCGTGTGTCGGCACTTTCGCGCATTTTAACCACAACACCGTCGGAAAACTGGCCGGATGTGTTGCGTGTGGCGCAATCGCCTCAAACCCGTCTGCGTCTGGTTTTAACATCAGACGTCGTGAACTCGGATGATCTGGTATCTCAGGGATTGACCGAACGTCTGAATGCTTTTTTGGCAACGTCACCCGACGTACAGGCGAATGTTGATATTCTGTCCGAAGATGCCTGTTGGGCGGAAAAGCATCGTCTGCGTGACGTGCGCGAGGAAAAGTTCTCCGACAGTGAAATGCCGGGCAAAAAGGATGTCTCCCCCCATAGGGGCGTGCACGATATTTTCGAAGAAGCGATTGAGAAAAAGCGCCGAAGCGATAAACCGGATTTAAAGCAAAGTGATCAACGCGCGCATGGCAAAAACATTGCCCCATGGGCATTGCGGTATCTTGACCGGTTTGATTGTCATGGCGCACCGGTGATGCAGCTTGCCGTGCCGATCTTTTCAACTTTACCCGATAAGATCACGGACGATGGCCAGCCCAACATCTGGCTCGAAGCGATGATTGGCGGGGTGACACCGCCGCCACGGTTTGTCTTTGATAATGTGATCCGGGTTGTGATGTCGGCCCTTGTCATCGGGATCATCACATTCTTCCTGGCCCGGCGTATTTCGCGGTCATGGGCGGTGTTGACTCGGGCGGCTGACCGGGTCGGGCGGGGTGATTATCCCGAACCGGTGCCAGAAACCGGACCGCTTGAAATTCGCCGTGCGGCCAAGGCGTTTAACCGCATGACAGCGCGTTTAAAACGGTTTGTCGAAGACCGCACCAGAATGCTGGCAGCGATTTCGCATGATTTGCGCACGCCGATAACATCCTTGCGATTGCGCGCCGAATTTGTCGAAGACCCGGAAAACCGCGCACGGATCATTGAAACCCTCAACGAAATGGAACAGATGGTCGAAGCCGCGATGACCTTTGCGCGCGAAGAAACCGCCAATGAGGCAACCCGCAAAATCGATATCGCCGCACTGGTTGAATCCGCGGTCGAAGATTTGGCCGAAACCGGGCGTCCCATCGCATTTTCCGGCGAGGTCACCCCGCGCGTTTACCCATGCCGTCCGCTATCGATAAAACGTGCCTTTGGCAATCTGGTATCCAACGCGCTTGAATATGGTGCCACGGTCGAAGTCGCCATACAGGATGCCGATGATGACGGCCTATGGATCGAAATATCTGACGATGGGCCGGGCATTCCAATTGATCAACGCGAACAGGTGTTTGAACCGTTCTTCCGGTTAGAAGAGTCGCGCAATCGCGATACCGGGGGAATTGGCCTTGGGATGGCCATCGCGCGCACGGCCATTCGGGCCCATGGCGGCGAAATATATCTTGAAGATGCCCCGCAGGGTGGATTACTGGCCCGTATCTATCTTCCACCCGCAAAGCTGTAAACATTATCTCCTGAATTCAGCATGTTACAGTTTTTTTAAAATTCGAACTTGCACAATTGATGACTGATGGTCATTTGTCTGGCGGGAAAGAGACTGTTTCCCAATTCGCAATTGCGAAATTGCGTTGCTGTTCTATCTAGGCAATGCGATAATTAAGGCACGAAATCTGCGGAGCAGGCAATGAGCGACAAAAATGCATCTTCATCGGTGGTGACATCTTTACCCGGCACCAATTCGGCGCAGGCCGCGCGCGGATTTGTTCGGTCTGTCAACGACTGGGTGATGGAATGCGCGCTCGAAGATACCGACATTTCAGAGATCCTCAATGGCATGGTGCATCGACTGGTGGCCGCCGGTATTCCCATCGACCGTGTGATGGTGGCGTTCAAAACCCTGCACCCCCTTTACGAAGGGGTTTCTTATGTCTGGTCAAAGGACAGCGGTTCGATTGAACGTTCGACCCATATGGGGGTGCGTGATGATGATCCCGATTGGGCCGACAGTCCGCTTAAATGGATGTCGGATTCAGATGTCAGTTTCATGCGTCGCCATTTGATCGGGCCGGGCGCGGTTCTTGATTTCCCGATCCTTGAAAGTTTCCGCCGCAATCGCGGCACAGATTATTATGCGTTGATGACGCCCTTTGTCACCGACCGTGACAGCACGCTGGGCAGTAACCGCATTTTCATGACCTATATGACGCGCCGCCCCAGTGGTTTTTCCGACGAAGACCTTGCAACGCTGTCGGGCATTCAGCGCCGTTTTGCCGTGTCGTGCAAAATGCGCATCAACCACGAAGAAACCAAAACCATCCTTGAGACCTATTTGGGATCGGATGCTGGTGGTCGCGTGCGCAACGGGCAGATCAAATTGGGCGACAGCACCAAAACCCGTGCGGTGATCTGGTTCTCGGACATGCGTAACTCATCATCGGTTGCAACCCATGTTGGTGATGATGCGTTCCTTGGCGAAATGAATGATTTCTTTTCGGCAACCGCCGGGGCGGTGTTGAAACACGGCGGCCAGGTTCTGCGCTATATCGGCGATGCGACACTGGCAATTTTCCCGATTGACGAAAATGAAAACAATGTCGAAACCGCCTGCGTTTCTGCCCTTTATGCCGCTGCCGAGGCACAGCTTAACATCGATCAGCTCAACGCCACGCGCGAAGAATCCGGCAAACCGCCGTTTGATTATGGGCTGGGGATGCATGTCGGGGATGTCATTTATGGCAATGTCGGGGTTCCCGAGCGGGTCGATTTCACCGTGGTGGGTCAGGCCGCAAACGAAGCCGCCCGCATTGAACAATTGACCAAGCAACTGGGCAAGCGCGTTCTGGTCAGCCAGACCGTCGCCAGTTTCATTTCCTGTCCGACCGTGGAAATGGGGGCCTATGAGCTGCAAGGGACCGGGGTTAGCGTCAAGCTGTTTGCCCCTGACTTCTCCGAGGCCTGCCATCGTCTTGAACTGATGCGCGCTGGGTAATTCCCAGCCGCTCAGCATTCAAGACACTGCTGGCATCTGCCAGATAGCAGATAGCAGACGGCAAATGCCGTCACGCCATACTGTCAAAATCCTTCACAACACTACTTGCCGACGTCCCAACGCTTGTAAATGTTTTCTGCGCGTCGGTGACGGCTTTGGATGCGGCTTCGATGATGTCGCTGTAAGGCTGAACTTCTTTGGTTGCCAGCATCTTTTGCATGGCGACACCGGTTGTCGCCGATGCCATCGACATGATGCTGCGCATGTAATCGGTTGAATCTTGCACTGCATAGGCAGCTGCCTGCGCCACCTTTTGATAAGCAACACCATTGGCACCCGGGATGGCCCCGTTTAGAACCGCATGGTTGGTTGTGCCAACCGCCTGAACGATTTGCGGGTTCAATGCCGTGCTGAGCGGGGGCGTACTAGGTGCGGCAGGCGGGCTGTCCGAGGACGGCGTGTCCTTGTCTGACGCATCGCCGCCCGATGCTGTGGTGGTATCCGGGGCACCGGTGCTCCCGCCACTTGCATCCTTGGTATCTTTGGCATCCTTGTTGTCTGCGGCATCAGGCGTGGTCGGATCATCTGCGCCCTTGGGTTCAGTGCTGGCTGGCTTTGGGGGGGTGTCATCGTCTGCCATGAAGGACCTCATTTGCTTTGACGGGTGTTTTGCGTGTTTGTTCAATGCTGTTGGGGCACATCATCATGGCCCATCGAATGACCACTCAGAAATCACTGGTTTTTGTTGCCTCCGCCGCCCATGCCGCCGCCAGATGTATCAAGGATCATCTTACATGCGCTCGACGTTACGGCATTGCCGATCTGCTGCAGGCCACCTTGGGTCTGCATGGCATTTTGCATCGAAAGACTGATGGAATGCGCCATGGTTTGATACACAAGCCCCATCGCCTGGGCAGGCGCTTCGCCAAGAACCTTGACGTTGGTTTGTGTCACGGCATCCGTGATTTGTGAAT
This sequence comes from Thalassospira sp. GB04J01, assembly GCF_000751115.1. Taxonomy (NCBI): domain Bacteria; kingdom Pseudomonadati; phylum Pseudomonadota; class Alphaproteobacteria; order Rhodospirillales; family Thalassospiraceae; genus Thalassospira; species Thalassospira sp. GB04J01. The sequence goes on from NZ_CCDX020000018.1 coordinate 8,214, forward strand.
TTACGGGGGTGTTGTCTGCCATCTGCACGCCCTCAGTTTAAGTGACCATGGTCCGATGATGGATCGGACGGGTCATGTCATGTGCCTAGCGGCGGGTTGCTGCCAAAATGATCAGGAGTGTCAAAAGCGTATTGCTGTTGTCGGAATTTGACACTTTGTTCGTTGCCATTGCACCGGCCATGGTATTGACCGAGTAAAGCTGCATGACACCCTGGTTGGTGGCGGCCTGCGAGCAGATCGATGATTGCTGCTGGGCCTGCACCGCGTTCTGGAACAGGATGGATGTCGAGTGCGCCGCACTTTGATAGATCGAGCCCATCGCATTGGCGGGTGCGGATCCAAGAACGCTTACCGAAGTTTGCGTAACTGCATCGGTAATCTGACCGTTCACCGGGGTTGGAATAGCCATTGTATCCTCCGAATAAGCGGTCTGTCTGACCGCACACCTTTTGACGCATGATGAGAAGAATTGTGATCAAATTTCGCCAGATCGTTTGCCGATTGTCGGCTATCCCGCTTGTGCCGTGATCAAGGCGACCAGTTTCGATGTCGATGTATTGACGACCTGTTGCATGTTGCCCTGAACCAATGTGGCATTTTCCATGGCAAGTCCGGTGGCATGGGAATGCGATTGCAAGGCCATCGACACCGCCTGTGCCGGACTTTCGCCCAGAACTTTCACGTTGGTCTGGGTGACCGCATCTGTGACTTGTGGATTGACGATATCGTTCATGGTTTATGCTCCGTCGTCAGGATACGCCGGGGGCGTTGTTCTCGTTGGTTAGGTCATCGGCGGTTTCAGTGCGTTTGCCCACAAAGCGTTCATCAAGTTGTTCCCACCATGGTGGGTCGTCGTCGGGCGGGGCTTCGGGGGCAGCGTCGCCGTCATTTACGTCGGATTGTGATTCGGATCCTTCTGCGCTGGATTGGTAGGCTGACGCACATTCAAAGGAGCCGCCGTAAAAAAATTTGGTTTGTTGTCCTGAACCGACAGGGTCGATTTCGCGCATTCCATGGTGGTGGCAAGGCTTGCCACGGCCAGTTGTTGCTGTTCGTTAACCATATTGGCAAACAGAATGCCCTGCGCCTGTGCTTGGGATAGATAGGACTGCATGGTCCCCATTGCCGGGCCATTGCCAATGACGGTGGTGTTTGTCTGTGTCACGCTGTCGGTGATTTGCTCATCAACTTCATGGGAATTGCTCATCGCTTTGATCCTTATTGGTTGCGGCGATTCATGATCTGTTCGATGCCCTTGGTCATGGTGGTCATGCCAACCATCGCATTTTGCCTTTGGGCGGAAACCATATTGGCCATCAAGACACTTTGTGATTGCGACTGGCCCAGCATGGATTGAAGGGCGGCATAACTTGGCCCGACACCAATGGTCGCGACATTGGTCATCGCAACGCTGTCGGTGACCTGACTGGACACCTGACAGGGGGGATGTTCTGCGACGTACCAGGACTGTTGCGGCTGTTGTGGCGGGCTGGATTGGCTTTGATCTGCTTGCGTGCCGTCTTGTGGGGGGGTTCCCGATGGTGCCGGCATGTCCGTCTCCTTGGCTGGCGAAATGGGGACTTATCGGTATGACGTGCGCCAGCGACTTTTGTGATGGAAAAAGCCCGGCAAGCGACTGCATGCCGGGCCGGTTCGGCGGCGAAACCAATCTGGTGTTACGACACGGACGTTCCGGTCGTTGCTTTAAGAGCCGACAACAAAGAAAGCATGTTGTCGGGCACATCGCTGTTTGCGAGTTTGGAGGTGGCAACGGCACCGGCCATGGTATCGACCGAATAGACCTGAATGACGCCCTGGTTGGTTGCGGCCTGTGAAGAGATGCCGACCTGCTGCTGGGTGCTGACGGCGTTCTCATAGAGAATGCCGTGCGAATGCGCCAGCGACTGGTACAGCGAGCCCATGGCCATGGCAGGAGCATCACCCAAAACCTTTACGTTGGCTTGGGTTACTGCATCCGTGATCATGCCATTGACCGGAGTGTTATCAGCCATTGTGTATCTCCTGGTTGCCTAAAGAAGTGCCGGAATCCGGCCCTTTTCCGCGTGGTTTGCGGGATCAGTCAGATGACGGGGGGCCAGATCGGTTGTGACGGAACTTGTGCAAAAACTTGCGGACCGCAAATTGGGGGCGCGATCCACGTAAAATCGGGCGGTCGCTGATGGAAACGACCGCCCGATTTGATGGTGACCCGTGTGTCAGAAGATCCGGAGCGGGACCAGCCTGCCATGTGTTTGACAGGTAAACGGGATCAGCCTTTGGTGGCTTGAAGTGCGGTCAGAAGTGACAGCATATTGTCGGGCACGTCGCTTTTGGCAATTTTCGAGGTTGCCACAGAGTCTGCCATCGTATCGACCGAATAGATCTGGATGACGCCCTGATTGGTCGCGGCCTGCGAGGTGATGCCGATCTGCTGCTGTGCGCTGACGGCGTTTTCATAGAGGATGCCGGTGGAATGTGCGAGGGACTGAAAAATCGAGCCCATTGCCATTGCCGGGGCGTCGCCCAAAACTTTCACATTTGTCTGGGTGACTGCATCAGTGATCTGACCATTTACCGGGGTCGGAATCGCCATTGTAAAGTCTCCTTCGTGTAGGTGTGCTGTGGACTGCTTGCGGTTGTGATCCTGACGGGGTTTCGCCGTCCCGTTTTCAATCTAAAGACGCTGGGTGTTTGGGGTTGTGACGCGTCTTTTTCATTTATTTGCCAACTATTGAATGTCGGCGTCCTTCAGGTGGTCGCGTGCCAGTTGGACACGTTTGCGCACGGCGCAATTGCTTAGGCCCAGGGCGACCGCGATGTCGTCATAACTGCGGTCCTGAACGCAGCGCATCAAAAGCGGCTTGCGCAGTTTTTCAGGAAGGGCACAGAGGACAGTTTCGAGCTGGTCGAGCTTTTCGTTGGTTAAAAACGATTCTTCCGGGCTTGGAATAACCGGCGGGCTGATCGGGGATACCGGAACATCCGCACCGCCGTGGGTTTCTTCCTTGTATTCCGCCTTGCGCCGGTTTTGCCGATGCAAATCAATACAGGCGTTATGGACAATCCGCGAAAGCCAGGCGCGGTGATTGCGGATTTCATCCATCGAGGCTTCGAACTTGGTCGATGCCTTGACCATCGCCTCGGACAGCGCATCCTGCGCATCATCCATATTCCCCGACATCAGTTTCAGGCACTGTTTAAGCAGAACATCCTGCTGATCAATCCACAGCGGCCAGAAATTCGGCGCGGCCGGACCCAGTTCCGGATCAATTGCCGGGACGGTTTCCGGCACCGGGGTTGGATCGGTATGATGTGGCTGGGGGGAATGTGGTCCGGGCATGCCCGGTGCAGGGGTCGGCATGGCCGGATAGTCAAAGCCGCCGGGCAACAACCCCCGAAGGGCGTCAAGCGGGCTTATCTGTGATCCGCCCTGATAGCCCGGAAGGGCGCTTGCGATGATGTCTTCCGGACTGGGCCCGGAGCGTGATGGCTCCAGCCCCGGGAAACCGGCAAGCGGATTAAAATCTGCTGGGTAGCCGGGCGGCGGGCCCTGGCGGTTTTGCGTACCATTGAGCGGCGGTGATGCAGTTTGTGACGCGGCCGATGACGCAGTTTGTGCCTGTGCGGCGGATGCGCTGAAGTCGGGCGTCGCCTCGCTTTGTCGCGCGTCGTCGATGGCGCTGCCATCCTGCGGGTCTGCCGGGGTGAGTTGTGAAAGATATCCCTCGGCAACCCGCACACGTTGTTCGGGTTTTAACCGTGACCAGATTGACGTGACATTGTCGCCGTCGCCCAGAGCCTGATTTAAGGTATCTTCAAGGCTGCGGGCAAACCGCAATTCTGCCTCTGTGAAGTTCACCTCGTCCTGTTGGGTATTCTTTTCGTTCTGCACTATGGATCCCTCCAGTTGACAGATTGCAACCTTAGGCTGATTAAGTTTTGCAGTAACTAGTATGACGTACTATTCGAGTGATTGTGAATAAAAGTATTTACTGCAATCAATGGTTGTAAGTCTGTGCTCGTCAAAGTGTCCCCGGCCCGCGTGGGACGGGGGTGGATCAATGCTGGAATTCGTGGGACGCAATCTTGGATCTGGTCTGGTGTGGCGGCCAAAATCCTGAAGTGATGGTCTCGGGAGACAGCGGTTTTCCGTATCTCAGTGAGCTGCACGATCACCAATAACCACGGTCTTGGCCCTTGGGCCGATCCGTTCTGTTAGGGCGGATTGTCTGACGCTGAGGACACCGTACTATCTTGAGAGTCGGTTTTCTTTGATGTGCCTGCCTTGGTGGCAGCGGTGCGTTTTGCCCCTTTTGGCGCGTCTGCGGCCTGATCTGCATCCGTGTTGTCGGCTGTTTCCGTCGGCAGGGATTGCAAAATCGCGGCTTCAACCCGGGCGGCAAGGATCTGCATGCGCTGGTCGACTTCCTTGTTGATGATATTGCGGATTTCGTTGGCAATATCGAACATCACCTGATGGGCACCGCCACCGGCCGGGCTGGAGCCCATGTAGGGCGCGCCTTGTGGCTGTGGCTTTGCCTGCTGGTTGCCTGCCGGGGCGGCTTGCGTACCAGTTTGCGCCCCCTGTTGCGTCCCCAATGGCGGCTGCGGCGCGGTGGCACCGGCCTTCACATCCTGCGCATGTGAACTGATGGTGTAGCGCTGATCCAGAACCTGCGTGCGTGCGCGTTCAGCAGCCTGCGACATCGCCTGCTGGGTGGCCATATATTCCTGATTGAACGCCTTTCTGACCGCATCCTTGCGGCTGCTGGCGGTATCAATGCCTGACTGTCCCGGACCCGACATCAGGAACCTCCCTTGTTGGTCGTGCTTGAACTGGCTGATTTCCCCGTTCCGCCTTGCGTGTTTTTGGCACCACCCCCGCCGCCCGATTTCGGGCCGGACGGTTGGTCTTTGCCATCATCATTACTCTTGCTATCGCCATTGTCCGGGGTGTCTTTGGTTGGCGTTGGGGGGCTTTGATCGTCACCAGAAGGCGGGGTTTTGGCGGCTGACGGGGCGGGCTTGGCATTGGATGCGACAGCCGGGGCCACAACCGGGGCCGCCTTGGACGTGTCTGACGTGCCATCGTCCAGGCAAAACCCATATCCCGCCAATTCGTCTGGGGTCGGGGCGGTGGCAAGCCCGGTCAGCGTGGTTTCAAGGCGCCCATTGGCATTGGCGATCATGCTCGCCGCACGGCACGCACTGTTATCGCTTTGCCCGCTGCAATTTAAAATCGCCGTTGGCGTGCATGATTTGCTCGATGTCAGCAATTGGGCTGTGACATTGAAACTGACTTCCTGATCATATTGCACAAGGATCACGAGGCCCGCCCCCTTGTCACCTTCGCTGGGCGGGGTGATTTGCATCCAGAACGGAATGGCATGGGTCGGCGATATCGGAATGGTCCCGCGCAAGGTCGGGCTGGGCAAGGTGCCGACATATTCCAACTGTGCTGGAACCGCAGGACGATCGGCAAAAATCAGGCGGATCAGCGCAAGGTTCGGCGTCGTGCCGCTCGGAACATCGCCAATCGTTTGCTCAAGATGAAGCGCATAAGAACCCCCGCCATAGGTCGCCATTTCCGAATAGGGCTCCTGCGCCTGATCGGTCACTGTCGTATCAAACAACAAGGCCCGCAACTGCGACGGCGATGTCTTGGGCACGGCAATTTCCAGTTCGGATTGAACACCTGCACTTGTACCGGCATTTGTACCGGCATTCGCCCCAACACTCAGGCACCAGCCCCCAAGAAGTGCTGGCGTGTCGAGTGCAACCAGTTTGGCACTGATGGCGGTTTGCGCGCTGGTGCGCCCGGCCGCCAGCGGCAGGCATTGCGCAAGATCAATTGTCCAGTCGGGAACATCCGCATCCTGACTGTCCTTGCCTTGAAGCTGCGGCATGGCGGTGCGGAACATGTCATCGCTGATCACCGCCCCGGCAAGATCGGTTTCACTGCCGTCCGGGCGGGTGGTGATCAGGCGCCACTGTGCGGCCGCACTGTCATAGGAAGGGGTGCTTGAGGCCTCGGAAGACTGGGTCATATCAGGTCCCTTTTGCTGATCTGCACGGGTTTGGGGGGATGACTGCATGGATTTGGCCAGAACGCTGGCCGGGTCGGGGATGTGCCCGTCAAGTCCGGCTTGATTTGGGCGGGCATCTGGCGCATTTGGATCGCGATCAAACAGGAATTTCTGAATGATCGAAAAGGCGGTTTCTTGCGGTTCCGCGCCAAATCCATATATGGGGTCGTGAACCTCTGGGCCGGTGTCTTGCGGGGTGCTGCTGCTGGCCGGGCTTGTCGGGCTGGGAAAAAGCGAACTGCTGTGCAAAAGCCCCGGTGCCAGCTCCTCAAGCCCGTATTCACGGCACAATGCCGCCATCACATCAAGCGCATCCTGATGTTCGGGCGGTAAGCTCGCATAGGGCGTGCCTTGGTCGGTGGTTTTGTCGGTTGGTTGAGCCGTGGGCTTTTGACTGTCTGTCATGCACGCATCCCCAGTGTGGCCATTGAGTGTGACCATTGAGTGTTGCCCTTGCAGAAGGCGACATGATCGGGTCAGTACGGTCGCCCAGACTGTCTTCCATGATCTGCAAGGATTTAAACGGTTCCGTGCAAATTGACGTTTCTCGGTGGGGTTGTGTGAAAAGTTTAGCTGTTTGCAATATGAACTAAGACACACAAAACCCCGAAGGGCGATAAAGCCCAACGGGGTTTTGTGAGGTGCAAAATGGTGCTGGCGATAGGATTCGAACCTACGGCCTACGCATTACGAATGCGTTGCTCTACCAGCTGAGCTACGCCAGCACGATTCATTTTGTGGCGCGGAAAATACGGTCAAACATCGGGGTTGGCAAGAGGTTTATTGTTCTTTCTGCGAACAGGGGCCTGACAAACGCCATGTCTTTAAAACAGGACGGATCAAAACAATATCACATTGACCGTGCTGTAATATGTGGCTTAGATGTGCGCCGTCTGAATTGCAGTTTTTGGGGGATCGGGTATGTGTCGTTGGCTGAGTTATATCGGGGATCCGGTTTATCTTGAAAAACTGGTGTTTGAACCGCGCCACTCACTGGTCGATCAAAGCCTGCATGCCGAACAGGCAAAGACCCCAACCAACGGCGATGGCTTTGGCATTGGCTGGTACGATGATCGCCCGACACCGGGGCTGTACCGCGAAATCCTGCCAGCCTGGAATGACCCGAACTTGCGGTCGCTTGCCCACCACATACAGTCGGGCCTGTTCTTTGCCCATGTCCGCGCCTCAACCGGCACACACACCAGCCGGTCAAACTGCCACCCGTTCGCCCATGACAAATACCTGTTCATGCACAATGGTCAGATTGGCGACTACCCGCTGGTCCGCCGATCACTCGAAGCCATGATTGACGATGAACATTACGCCGCGCGCCAAGGCTCCACCGACAGCGAGTTGATTTTCTGCCTGATGCTGACCTTGGGCTTGATCGAAGACCCGCACCGCGCCATCCGCCGCACCATCGAAATTGTCGAAAATGAAATGCAAACCCGTGGGGCGACCGCCCCGTTCCGTTTCACCGCCTGCCTGTCAAACGGCAAAAGCATCTGTGCCATCCGCCACGCCAGCGATGACAAGCCGCCATCGCTTTATTGGCGCAAACGTAATGGCCACGTTATTATCGTGTCCGAACCCCTTGATACCGACGCCGACAGTTGGGCTGCCGTGGCACCAAACCACACCTTGCATGTTGATGGTAATCTGGTGGTCAGCGAAGATGCTACGCTGGTGTGCAAAAAATAACGTCAAGTTTGCTTGAAAGAAGGGGCAATTTATAGCCCGCAACGAAGATTGAGCCTACTCTTATGACTAGTTGAGAAATTTTATGTATTCGTACATTATTAATGCTTGATGTTCTCTGTTTGATATGAGGGTGGAATGCAAGTTGATGAATTGAAGCCTGGAGATGTTGTTGAGTTAAAGTCAGGTGGTCCCGATATGACTGTTTCCTGGGTGGAAAATCAGGATGGTGTACTTGAAGCTCGTTGTGATTGGTTTGATAAATCTCAGAAGCAAGAGAGTGCAGTTTTTCCGACTTCTTCTCTCCGAAAGATCAAATAATCTTTGATGGTCAACCGATAATATTTGTTCTTTTAGTTCACAACCACAATCTGGCTACGGCTGCGCACAAGGGCGCGTTGTAAAGCATCGCCCGGCGCGGTATTCAGCAACACGGTTTGAAAATCGCTGGCATGGCCGTCGCGGCAAAGCGCCTTGCGGCCCATTTTCTTCTCATCGACCATCAAAATCGCATGATCGCAGCATGACACAAGCGCCCGTCTGGCGCGCACCTCGTCCATGTTGAAATCCAGAAGATCACCGTCATCTGACATCCCCCCGACACTGACAATCCCGAAATCCGCGCGCATACTGGCAAAGAAATCGGCACTGTCCGCCCCGATGATATCAAGATCACGGGTGCGCACCGTGCCCCCCGCCAAACGTAACGTCACGTTGGGCGCGTTTTGCAATGTCATCACCACATGCAGGTTATTGGTCAGAACGGTCAAATTGCGGTGTGATGACAAATACTGTGCCGCCAGTTCGGCGGTGGTGCCGGTGCCAATCGCAATCGTGCAGCCCTCCGGGATCAGTTCGGCGATTTTCGCCGCAATCGCCTGTTTGCCGGTCCTGTTCCAGACTTCACGTTTTTCATAGGCCGAATTATCCGGATCAGGGGCAGGGCCCGCCAACCCGTGACGGCGAAACACGCGACCCTGTTCCTGCAAATCACGCAGGTCCGCCCGGATGGTCTGAACCGACACATTAAAACGGCGTGCAAGTTCCTCAACCGCCATAAATCCGCAGGACTTTACAAGGGTAACAATGCGGTCGCGGCGTCGGTCAAGCGGCACGGCATCAGGGATTTCAGTCACATCATATTCTTTCGTTCGAAAGGTGTGGTTTCGTTTGTGGCCTGAGTATAGACAGGCCTGATTGTAGCTGGAAAGCCCGTTACACCTGTTGAAACATTTAATTCTTGGTGTTGTCACACAACTGTTACGGAAATCCCGATAGCTTCCGGATCGAACAGTTTTCGAACGAAACCTTCTTTTCGATCAAGGGATGTCAAACATGCGTAACGTTCTTCTTGCTGCGGTGGCGACTGCCACAATGATGTTGCCGGTTGTTGGCCAGGCGGCCGAAAAACTGGTTGTTTACACCAGCCAGCCGACCCAGGATGCCCAGACCACGGTTGATGCCTTTATGGCGGCCAACCCGGATGTTGAAGTTGAGTGGGTCCGTGATGGCACCACCAAACTGATGGCCAAACTGCGCGCCGAAATCGCCGCAGGCGACCCGCGCCCGGATGTCCTTCTGATTGCCGATACCGTAACCCTTGAAGGGCTCAAGCAGGAAGGTCAGCTACAGGCCTATAAATCTCCCGAAGCCAATGCCTACGAAGATGCGCTTTATGACGGCGAAGGCTACTATTATTCGACCAAACTGATCACGACGGGCATTGTTTACAATACCGCGGTCAAGGCGCCGAAATCATGGGCTGATCTGTCTGATGCGGCGCTGAAAAATCAGATTGTCATGCCAAGCCCGCTTTATTCCGGTGCGGCCCTTATTCACCTCTCCACCCTGACCGAAAACAAGGATCTCGGTTGGGAGTATTATCAGGCACTTGCGGCCAATGATGCCCGCGCGCAAGGTGGCAACGGCGGTACGTTCAAGGCCGTTGCATCGGGTGAAAAACCTTATGGCGTGGTTGTTGATTTCCTTGCCATCCGTGGCAAAGCCAAAGGATCGCCGGTTGATTTCGTCTTCCCGACCGAAGGTGTCACCTATGTGACCGAACCCGTCGCGATCATGAAAGAAGCCAAAAACGTCGATGCGGCGCATAAGTTCGTTGATTTTGTCCTCTCGGATGCCGGTCAGAAACTGGTGCTTGATATGGGCTATATCCCGGCCCGTAACGACATGGACCTGCCAGAAGGCTTCCCGGCGCGCAAAGACATCAAACTGATGGATTTCAACCCGGCGATTGCACTTGAGCAGGCTGACGCAAACAAAAAGAAATTCGCAGACATCTTTGGGGCTGAGTAATGCAGGCTGTAAGTCGCCTTCGCGGCTTTTGGCCCGGCATGACGGTCCGTTCAAACAGCAACCGGTCTTCGGACCGGTTGCTGTACTGGTTGTTGGTGCCGGTCTTTGTCGTGTCCATCCTGCCGATTGTGCGCCTTGGGTTTGAGGGCGTTATGGTCGGCGGTGTGCCGTCCTTTGACTATTTCCGCGATGTTCTGGGCAACGGATCAACGTGGCAGGCCACGGGCAATAGCCTCTATACCGCGGGTATTGGCACGATCATTTCGCTTTTGATCGGCGGATCATTTGCCTTTCTGGTGGCGCTCACCGATGTGCGCGCCAAGGCGGCATTGGTGTTTTGTTTCATGATCCCGATGATGATCCCGCCGCAAATCACCGCACTCAGCTGGGTGCAACTGACCGGGCCGAGCAGTGCGCTTTTAAATGCCCTTGGGCTCGCACCGGCCATGGGATCACCCCAGCCGCTTTATTCCGCCGAAGGCATCGCACTGCTTTTGGGCATACAGCATTCATCAATTGTGTTTTTGACCCTGCGGGCCAATTTGCGCATGCTCCCCAGCGAACAGATCGAAGCCGCCCGTTTGGCCGGCGCACGTGGTGGACGGTTGTGGTGGCAAATCATCCTGCCCCTGACCAGTCCCGGTTTGATTGCCGGAACCGCCATGGCCTTTGTCACCGCCTTGGGCAATTTCGGCATTACCGCGATGCTGGGCATTCCGGCAAATTATGCCACCTTACCGACCCTGATTTATCAAAAATTGGCCGGTTTTGGCCCATCGGTTCTGGGCGAGGTCTCCGTGCTGGCGATTTTGATCGGCGCGATTGCGATTTGTGGGGTGGCCCTTCATCACCGTCTTTTATCCAAACGCGATTATCGTTTGATGGGCATGGTCGGGCGGCCGCTTGATATCCGTCTGGGCGCACGCCGTCCGATGATCGAAGGCATTCTTTGGACCGTGCTTGTCGCCATTCTGGTCGTGCCGTTGCTGGCCCTGATTGCGACCTCGCTGGTCCCGGCCTTTGGGGTGAAACTGAATTTCGACAACTACAGTTTCGAAGCCTTCCGCGAAGTTCTGTTTGTTCAGCCCTCAACCGCGCGTGCCTTTCAAAACAGTTTCATGTTGTCGGTGGGGGCGGCGGTGACACTGGTTCTGGTGTGCTTGCCGCTGGCCTATGTGATGGTGCGCCGTCCGTCGCGTTTGACCAAGCTGATCAATCTTCTGGTCGAAGTCCCCTATGCCTTGCCCGGTGTGGTGTTGGCGATTGCCTGTATCTTGCTGTTCATCCGCATTCCGCTGCTTGATGTCAGCCTCTATGGCACGCTCGGCATCATTTTCATTGCCTATCTTGCGCGGTTCCTTGTGATTGCGCTCAGACCCGTGATGAACAGTTTTAGCCAGCTTGACCCCGCCCTGGAAGAAGCCGCCCAGGCATGCGGTGCCGGACTTGGCCGACGCTTGCGCGACATTTTGTTGCCGCTTGCCGCCCCATCGGCTGCTGCCGGGGCATTGCTGGTGTTTCTAACCGCATTCAACGAACTGACCGTATCGGCCCTGTTGTGGGCGTCGGGCAATGAAACGCTGGGTGTTTTGATTTTCAATCTTGATGACAGTGGCGACACCGTTCTGGCCTCGGCCGTGGCGGTCATGGTCGTGCTGGTGGTGATTGCGTTGATGAGCTGTTTTCAGCTGGCTTCGCGTCGTTTGCCCAAGGGAGTTGTGCCATGGCAGACATAAATCTTTCGCGTATTACCAAATCCTTTGGCGATTATCGCGCGGTCAATCAGGTGTCACTTGATATCGCCGATGGTGAATTTGTCGCCCTTCTGGGCCCATCGGGATGTGGAAAAACCACACTTCTGCGCCTGTTGGCCGGGTTCGAAGAACCAGATAGCGGGGTGATTTCGCTGGGCGGTGATGTGGTGGCCGATCCGCAAAACGCGGTGATGGTTAATCCGGAATCACGCAATCTTGGCATCGTGTTTCAATCCTATGCCCTGTGGCCGCATATGTCGGTGGCGCGCAATGTTGGCTATCCATTGGAAGTACGCGGTCTTGGCCGCGCCGAACGGGACCATAAAATTAAGGCCGCTCTTGATACCGTCGCCCTTGGCCCCTATGCCGACCGCAGCCCGACCGAACTTTCCGGCGGCCAACGCCAACGCGTTGCACTGGCGCGCTGTCTGGTGATGGAACCGCGTGCGGTGTTGCTCGATGAGCCGCTGGCAAATCTCGATGTGCATTTGCGCGAAACCATGCAGCAGGCATTCCTTGATTTCCATCGCCGGACCGGGGCGACGATGATTTACGTCACCCACGATCAGGCCGAAGCCATGGCCATGGCCGACCGGATTGCCGTGATGGATAAGGGTCATATTCGTCAGGTCGCAGCCCCCGAAACCCTGTACCGCGAACCGGCTGATTTGATGGTGGCGGGCTTTGTCGGGGCCGGGGCGGTTTTGCCGATTGGCAATGTTTCGATCACCGATGACCGGACCTGTTCGGTGCGCCTTGGCGATACAGACATTGCCGCACGCGTTTGCCCGAATTTGGTGCGCAATCGTGCGATTGCACAAGCCGGGCTCTGCCTGCGCCCCGAAGATGTCTGGGTTGATGATGCCGGGGCTTTGCGTGGATCGGTCGAAGATTGCGTTTATCTGGGGGGGCGGTTCAGGCTGTCGGTGCGGATCGGGCAGGATCGTGATCATGTCTTGCCGGTCTATGCCAACCGACGTGCGCGCATTGGCGAAAACGTCGGATTAAAAGTATCCGATGGCTGGGTGTTTGACCGCATGCAAGGTGAGGCCGCCTGATGTCAGCCCGGATGCGTATTCTTTCTGGGCTGGGTGAAAAAGGCCCGGCCTGTTTGCGGCTTGAATTTTTTAACCGGCGCTGGCTGCTTGATTGCGGTGTTGGCCCGGAAAGCGATCAGGGGTTTGACCCGGCGTGGCTCAACAAAGTTAACGCCGTTTTCATTACCCACGATCATATCGACCATATCGGTGCGGCCGATGAAATCATTGCCGCTGGTTTGCCGATTTACTGCACCGACGTCACTGCGCGTTCCTTGCCAAAGGGGGCCAATGTCATCCCCTTGCCGCCGGTTGGGGAAATACAGGTCGATGGCGTCACCGTCACCACCGGGCGCACCGGCCATTCGTTTGGCGGGGTGTGGCTGCATTTTGAAATTGGCGGTGGGGTTTTGTACTCCGGTGATTTTTGTCAGGAATCTGATTATTTTCTGTATGACGCGCCGCCCGATGCCGCGACGGTTCTGTTGGATGCCTCCTATGGGATGGAAGGGCTTACCCAGAATGTGCGCATCGACAGCCTTTTGACCACCATGACCAAGCTTGACGGGCAAATCCTGTTTCCGGTGCCCCCCAGTGGGCGGGCGGCGGAAATGGCCTTGCTGTTTGAACGCAATGGTTTGACCGACTGGTCGATGGATGAACGCTGCTATGGGCAGGTCAAACAGGTTCTTGATGCCCGGGGCAGTGATTATGTCGACGGCGATGCGATCCGGCGTTTGCGCGCGGTAAAGGACAAGGCCAAGCATTTTAATCCCGATGCCCGGCTGCTGCTCTGTCATGCGCCCTGTGCGACATATGGCAAGGCCCGCGAATTGATTGACGGCTGGCGCGATGCCGGGCGGATGGGATCAAGTGCACATGTGATCTTTACCGGGTTCATGCCGGTGAACGCGCGCAAAATGGTCGAAAAGGGCCATGCGCATTTCCGCCGCTGGAACGTTCATCCGCTGGCTCAGCACGTTGTCAACGTTGCCAATGACTGCCACGCGATGCAGGTCGTGCCACTTTTTAACAGTCGGCCAGAGGACTTTGGTCTTGTCGACGGGTTTGACGGGCGGCTACAGCTTGCAGATCGGTTCTATTTGTAATGCATGTACTTTTTCAAAAAAGGGTGATGCCGGGTCATGATCTATGCCGCTGAGAAGTTCGACTTTCCCAAGGTGCCGTTTGTTTTCATGCGCCACGGGGAAACCGATGCCAACCGGGCGGGCATCATTGCCGGGTCGTCCGAGCCCCCGCTTAATCAAGCCGGGCGGCAACAGGCAACCGCGATTGCCCCGCTAATGGCGCAGGGCAAATGGCAGACCGTCTTTGTCAGTCCACAGGACCGGGCGCGCAAAACAGCCCAGTTGGCCTTGCCGGGCTATCAGCCCCGTGTGCTGGATGGCTTGCGCGAACGCCATTGGGGTGATCTTGAAGGCCGCCCGATTTCCGAGGTCTGCTCGCGCTTTGACACCCCGCCAAACGGCGAGGGGTTTGATGCCATGTGCCAACGCGTGTCCTTTGCCATGCAACAGGCACTGGCGGAAGTCACCGATAATTTATGCGTCATCGTCGCCCATTCCGGGGTGGCGCGCTGCATTTTGTATATGACCGGGTTTGAGGCCGACGGGCCGCGCATTGCCAATGCAACCCCGGTGCTGTTCCGCCCAACCGCGACCGGCTGGGACTATGAAAATTTGACTGAAACACTGATCAAGGAGATTTCCGCGTGAACCAACCGCAACGCAATGCGCAAACCAACAACGGCCCCCTACGCGAAGCGGTGGTTTTTGATATGGATGGAACACTGGCGCATTTCGATGCCGATACCCTGGGGCATCTGGTTCATGGTGTGGAAAAACACTGGGATGCGTTTTTTGACGCCATGGATTTGGCCAAGCCGATTGAAAACATCGAACGGTTATTGCACATCCTGCATGCCTCGGGCCACGCCATCGTCATTTGCTCCGGCCGCCCGGCGGGTTGGCAACATCGCTCCGAAGCATGGCTGCGTGCGCACAATATCCCGTTCGATGGCATGTATCTGCGCCCCACCGATGCCGATCACCGCAGTGACGAAGAGGTCAAAGAAGACCTTCTGGCGCAAATCCGTGCTGACGGGTTTGACCCGTGGCTGGTCGTCGATGATCGCAGCCGGGTGGTCGATAAATGGCGCGAGATGGGTTTGACCTGTTTGCAATGTGCGCCCGGTGATTTTTAGGCTGCGATTTTTGAGGGATGTGATTTTTGAGGGATCTGATTTCTAGGATGTGATTTTTTAATCCGCATACAAATAAAACCGACAAAAAAGACCGGCCATGAAACGTCATGCGCCGGTCTTTTGAGTCGGGTTTGATTATTCATTTAATTTGAATAATAGGGGGAATTATTCAAATAAAGATGCGTAATCGCCATACCCTTCGGCCTCAAGATCCTCAATCGCGACAAAGCGTAAGGAGGCCGAATTGATGCAATAGCGCAAACCCCCGCGATCCTGCGGACCATCGGGAAAAACATGCCCCAAATGGCTGTCCGCATGTTTGGATCGGACTTCAATCCGGCGCATACCAAGGGTGTTGTCTTCGCGCGCAATCACATGTTCGCTGTCGATTGGTTTGACAAAACTCGGCCAGCCACAGCCGGAATCAAACTTGTCTTTGGATGTAAAAAGCGGCTCCCCCGATACGATATCGACATACAGCCCATCTTCCTTATGGTCCCAGAAATCATTGCGAAACGGCGGTTCTGTGCCGTTTTCCTGAGTGACGTAATACTGGTCTGATGAAAGATTGGAAATTGTGTCGGGGTCTTTGGTGTATTTGCTCATGCGTATCCTCCTGCCATCTGTGGGCATTCAAAATCATTGCCCCAAAGATGGCGGGAATATCGTGTTTGTCCAGTCCCGACGCCGCCGAAACACATCAAAGTGAAGGCAGTTTACCCCTGACACCAAGGCTGACGTTTAGTCTTGCCGTCATAGGCGCGCGCCAGTCCATTGCTGATCAGCTCGACATCAAGCGGACTGCCGTCAATCCGAACAGACGCCACCACGCGCCCACCATACCGGCCCCATTCGGGTTCGCAGAACTCCACTGATTTGGCGGATTTCAGGCGGTTTCGCGCATAATCGCGGGCTTGCTTGGCAAGGTTCTTTTCACTTTCGCATTTGCCCCGAATTTCGGGCGTATCCACCCCACGTACCCGCACCGACATGTTGGCGATTTCACCGGGCAGGCCGGGGATGGCGACATAGATGGTGTCCCCGTCATAGGCATATTCCCCGCGATATTCGCGCAGCGGCCAGCCATAGCAGGCGGCCTGTGCCGGAAGGCTTGTTACGATCAGCGACAGAAGACCAAGCATGGCGGCGCTGGATCTTTGGAGTGTGCGGGCGAGGGGGATCATGAAATGGGGCGCTTATCTTTGTAATTGTTACGTTTTTGGGGGGCAGGCTAGAGCTTTAGGCGGGACAAAATCTTACTGGCACGCTGTTCAACCGGGCCTTTGCGCACTTCGATCAGGTCGTAGCCGCACTCGTGATAGGTCCGACACAGCACGACATATGTTCTGACGGCTTCGGCGAAGTTTTGTGTTCGGGCATGATCGGTTTTGTAGATTTCCGCCCAAGGGGGCAGGATGAAAACGGTGCGGCGATAGCGATATGTCTGGATCGCGCTGAGCAATCCTGTGTCGTCGGGCAGGTTGGATAACCGGCGGTGTGCTAAGGTATCGGGCAGGCCGCGATCACAAAAGACCGTGCGCGGATGATGATCAAGCCCGGTCTGCCAGTCGCGGATGGATCGCCGCGCCATCAACCCGGCATAGGCTTCGTTATCGTCCCACGGCACAGCGTTACCGCCGCGCTCGATCTGTTCTTCGATAATGGCGCGTGCGGCCTCCGGGCTGGTGTCATAGCCGCGGTGGTGAAGATGATTGATCAATGTGGTTTTGCCAGCACCGGGCCCGCCGGTAATGACAACAAGGTTGGATGTTATAGGCGTTTGCATTGGTGTTTCCTGCGCGAAGCGCCCCGATATGGCGGCACTTTGCGGCAAGGTCATGGCAGGTGTTGCTGATTTTTAGCGTGGAAGAAGCCGGGTGAGGCGACAGGCACTTTGTAGTGCCTTGCACGGTCCTGTCAACGTCAAAGCCAAAGTCAAAGCAGGGTTATTCGCCGACCTGAACCGATGGTTTTTCAATCCGGGCCAGAATATGGTCAGACACCAACTGGGCGGAGGGCGACAGCCTGTGGCCGCGCGCGGTGATCAGGCTATAGGGTTTGATTTCAATGCCGCCATCAAACGGCAGTTCGGTGATCAGCCCGCCACTGGCCAAAAGGCTTGTGACTTCCTCGGCCATTGGCGCAATGGAATCGGTATCGGCCAAGGTTGCCAATGTCACCAGAAGGGATGCGGAATTCAGACTGGAGTGGGGCAGCGGCAGGTGACGCGAAATAAACGCGTCTTCAATCGTGCGGCGCATCAGGTTGCCGGGCGGGGGCAAAATCCATTCAAACCGTGAAAGCCGGGCCAGGGTTATCGGTTTGTTGTCATCAAGCAACGGATGACCTGTGCGCACCATCAGGCGGATGCGTTCACTGCGGATTTCGCGGATGTTAAATTGACGCGGGTTCATGTCTTCGGGCACGCGGCCAATGACAAAATCATGATCCCCCGCCAGCAAATCCTTGATCAGAAGATGCGACGGCCCAACTGCAACATGGGCTTCAAGAAGTGAGTTGATCGATTGGATGCTCCGGATGGCGGGCACGACCAGATCAACGGCGGCTGCGGTCACGGCCCCGATGAATACCGTGCCGCCACCGTGCTTGATGTCCTCGATTTCGCGCTCGGCCTCGCGGATCTCGATCAGCATGCTGCGTGCGCGTCGGGCAAGGGCACGCCCGGCATTGGTCATTTCGATCCCGCGTGGGCTGCGCACACACAAACGCACTTCGAGAATGGTTTCCATTTCCGACAGCAGACGCGATGCCGCAGGCTGCGACGTTTTAAGCATATCAGCCGCCAGACTGATCTGCCCGGTTTCCTCCATCGCAACGATCATGCGCAGGTGACTCAGCTTCAATCCGCGCTGAAACAGATTGCCGGACCGAAAGAGTAAGGATTTGGCCGAGCTTAACGGACGGCTGTTGCGTGTTTCTGTCATGATGGTTTCTCCCTCGTGGGGATTTTAGTATAT
The DNA here is from genome assembly GCF_000751115.1 of Thalassospira sp. GB04J01. Taxonomy (NCBI): domain Bacteria; kingdom Pseudomonadati; phylum Pseudomonadota; class Alphaproteobacteria; order Rhodospirillales; family Thalassospiraceae; genus Thalassospira; species Thalassospira sp. GB04J01. The sequence continues at coordinate 26,304 of NZ_CCDX020000018.1, forward strand.
CGATTTTGATATGCAAGTTTCGAAATTACTTATTTGATTGTTATGTTGATGGTCTGAATAATGCTGCGCGTATCCTTTGGGAAAACGGATACACTATTAAGTGAAAACAAAGACACGACATACGCAGGCCACATCGCCTGAGAAAAGTCGGGCAAAAGAAATGGCTGTTATGCCGTGTCTTGTAGGGAGGATAGCAATGAAACGTCTCAGTGCCGTAATGGCAGGGGTCGCCTTTGGCGCGGCCGCAATGATGAGCCCGATGATTTCTGGCGGTTATGCACATGCCGACGAGAAAGGTTATGTCGGGATCGCAATGCCGACCAAATCTTCGGCACGTTGGATTTCTGACGGCAATTCCATGGTTAAGCAGTTTGAAGATGCCGGGTATAAAACCGATCTTCAGTATGCAGAAGACGATATTCCAAACCAGCTTTCCCAGATCGAAAACATGATCGTTAAGGGTGTTGATGTTCTGGTGATTGCCGCAATCGATGGCACGACCCTTTCGAACGCGCTTGAAAATGCGCAGGCAGCGGGCATCAAGGTTTTTGCCTATGACCGCCTGATCGTCGAAAGCCCGAATGTTGATTACTATTCGACCTTTGATAACTTTAAAGTTGGCGTTCAGCAGGCAACCTCATTGGTTGACGGTCTGCTTGAAGCCGGTGAGCCACCTTTCAATGTTGAACTGTTTGGCGGTTCGCCAGACGATAACAACGCATACTTCTTCTATAACGGTGCAATGTCGATCCTGCAGCCGCTGATCGATGAAGGTACGGTTGTCATTAAGTCCGGCCAGATGGGCATGGACAAAGTCGGTACCCTGCGTTGGGATGGTGCCGTTGCACAGGCCCGCATGGATAACCTTCTGTCGGCTTATTACACCGATGACAAAGTCGATGGCGTTCTGTCGCCTTATGACGGGCTTTCGATTGGTATCCTGTCGTCGCTTAAAGGCGTCGGTTACGGTTCGGGCGACATGGCAATGCCAGTTGTTACCGGTCAGGATGCTGAATTGCAGTCGATCAAGTCGATCATTGCAGGCGAACAGTATTCCACGATTTTCAAAGACACCCGTGAACTTGCACGTGTGACCGTTTCGATGGTTGATGATGTTCTTGCCGGTCGCGAGCCGACCATCAATGACACCAAAACCTATGACAACGGTGTGAAGGTCGTTCCTTCGTATCTGCTTGAGCCGGTGATGGTTGATAAATCCAACTGGGAAGAAATCATTCTTGGTTCGGGCTACTACACCGAAGACGAAGTGAAGTAAGCCAGCACTTTAGCAATGGAACCCGGTGGAAATGTCGTTTGGCATGTCCGCCGGGTTCCAATGTCTGAACATTTCCGGATGCGGATGTCTTGCCAAAATGCACACTTTGCGTGATGTAGTTGCAGGCATGTTACGATCCGCCAAGAAATTATCCCGGACAATCAACAAGACACGTGTATAGAAGCGTCGTCGCACAGCGACGGCAGTGGGAGGACCGGATGGATACCATCCTGGAAATGAAGAACATCACCAAGACCTTCCCTGGGGTAAAGGCGCTGGATGATGTCAGCCTGAAGGTTGAACGTGGCGAAATTCACGCACTTTGCGGTGAAAATGGCGCCGGTAAGTCGACCCTGATGAAGGTGCTGAGTGGTGTTTATCCGCACGGCACCTATGAAGGTGACATCCTCTATGACGGTGGCGTGCAGGAATTCAAGGATATCCGCAGCAGCGAAGAACGCGGCATTATCATTATTCATCAGGAGCTGGCCTTGGTGCCGCTTCTGTCGATTGCCGAAAACATCTTTCTGGGCAATGAAAATTCCGAAAACGGTATTGTAAACTGGCCCGCGACATTTGCGCGCACCGGCGAGCTGCTTTCGAAAGTCGGGCTCAAGGAAAATCCGGCAACACTTGTGACCAACATCGGTGTTGGCAAACAGCAGTTGGTCGAGATTGCCAAGGCGCTTTCCAAAAAGGTCAAATTGCTGATTTTGGATGAGCCGACCGCCAGTTTGCAGGAAAACGACAGTCAAAAGCTGCTTGATCTGTTGCTGGAATTCAAAGCACAGGGCATCACATCGATCCTGATTTCGCATAAGCTTAACGAGATCAACCGGGTTGCCGACCGGATTACCGTGATCCGCGACGGTAAGGCGATTTCGACCCTTGATGCGCGCGGCGGACAGATTACCGAAGACGACATCGTCAAGGATATGGTCGGGCGCGATATGGCCCACCGTTATCCCGAACGCACCCCCAACATCAGCAAAGATAAACTGATGGAAGTGCGCAATTGGTCGGCCACCCATCCGCTGCACCCAGAACGCAAGGTCGTTGATAACGTCAGTATCGACGTTGCGGCGGGTGAAGTTGTCGGGATTGCCGGGTTAATGGGGGCAGGGCGAACCGAACTTGCCATGAGCATCTTTGGCAAATCCTATGGTACTGAGATTTCTGGTGAAGTGCTGATTAACGGCAAACCCGCCGATGTTTCGACCGTTGAAAAGGCAATTGCCGCCGGTCTTGCCTATGTTACCGAAGACCGCAAGGAAATGGGCCTTATCCTTGATGAAAGTATTACGACCAACATCACCCTTGCCAATCTGGGTGGTGTGTCTGAACGCGGTGTTCTCAATGATGGTGCGGAACGTTCCGTTGCCGAAGAATACCGGGAGAAAATCAACATTCGGACACCGAATGTCGCGCAGAAGGTCGTCAATCTTTCCGGGGGTAATCAGCAAAAAGTTGTTTTGTCAAAATGGCTGTTTGCGGGACCGGAAGTTCTCATTCTTGATGAACCGACCCGTGGCATCGATGTCGGTGCGAAATACGAAATCTATACGATTATCAACCAACTGGCAGCCGACGGTAAGGGGGTCATTATGATCTCGTCGGAAATGCCGGAGCTTCTAGGCATGTGCGACCGCATCTACGTCATGAACGAAGGTGAGATCAAAGGGCAGCTTGCAGCAAAAGATGCGAGCCAGGAAGCAATCATGCGCATGATCCTGAAGGCGTGAGGAACAGACAATGAGCGATACTGAAAACAAATCACTTGGTTACTATCTGCGCACCCATATCCGTGAATACGGCATGGTTGTTGCGCTGGTCGCCATTCTTGCCTTCTTCCAGGTTGTGACCGATGGCATCATGCTTAAACCGGTCAATCTGACGAACCTATTCTTGCAGAACAGCTATATCATCATCATGGCTGTCGGTATGCTGCTGGTCATTGTCGGCGGGCATATTGACCTTTCGGTCGGTTCGGTCGTTGGCTTTATCGGCGCCCTTGCTGCGGTGATGATTGTCCATTGGGATTTACCGACCGTCTTTGTCGTACCGGCATGTCTTGTGGTCGGCGCAATCATTGGGGCAGCCCAAGGGTATTGGGTCGCCTATTGGCGCATTCCGTCGTTTATCGTCACTTTGGCCGGGATGCTGGTGTTTAAGGGCTTGACCCTGGCGCTTCTGGGCGGGGCATCGGTTGGTCCGTTCCCGCCGGAATTCCAGGCAATGTCGTCGGGCTTCCTGCCGGACTTCTTTGGCGGTTTGATCGAAGGGCGCTTTAACCTCTTTTCGATGACACTTGGCGTTGCACTGACGGCACTCCTGCCGATCCTGGGCATGCGGTCACGGGCAAAACAGGCGAAATTTGCCGCCGTTGATGAACCGATGGCGGTATTTGTCACCCAGCATGCGGTGGCCGGTTTGGCCATTCTGTTTGTGACCTATCTTCTGTCGACCTATCGCGGGTTGCCGAACATCCTGATCATTATGGCGGTGTTGATTGCGATCTTCACCTTTGTCACCAACAGCACAACACTTGGTCGGCGCATCTATGCGCTGGGCGGGAATGAAAAGGCTGCCAAGCTTTCAGGCATTAATACCAAACGCCTGACGTTCTTTACCTTTGCCAATATGGGGATGCTCGCCGCCCTTGCCGGTTTGGTCTTTGCCGCGCGTTTGAACACGGCAACACCAAAAGCAGGCCTTGCGTTTGAGCTTGATGTGATTGCGGCTGTCTTTATTGGCGGTGCATCGATGTCGGGCGGTGTTGGCAAAGTGATCGGTGCCGTGGTTGGGGCGCTGATCATGGGGGTCATGAACAACGGCATGTCGATTGTCGGTGTTGGCATTGACTGGCAACAGGTGATCAAGGGTCTGGTGCTGCTCGCAGCTGTGATCTTTGACGTCTATAACAAAAACAAAGCGTAACAATACGATGACGAGAAAAGGCGCAAATATTCCCACACACAGTCAACCCGATACGGTTTGGCAGGGATGTTTGCGTCTTTCACAGTCCCGCGCAACAGGTCCGTGTCTGTGCGTGAAAGGACCCGTCTCGATAATAATTCCAAAAGGAGAACGGGCATGACCAAGTTTAAACCGGCATCATGGCCACGCACCTTGCGTTCGCAAGAGGGCTGGTTCGGTGGCAGCAGCAAGGATGCCATCTATCATCGAAGCTGGATGAAAAACCAGGGTTTGCCGTCGGATTTGTTCGACGGGCGACCGGTCATTGGCATCTGTAACACATGGTCGGAGCTAACCCCGTGTAATGCGCATCTGCGAGATTTGGCAGAGCGCGTTAAGCACGGCATATACGAAGCAGGCGGTTTGCCGCTTGAATTCCCGGTTTTCTCGGCCGGTGAAAGCACGTTGCGCCCAACCGCCATGATGTTCCGTAATCTTGCGGCCATGGACGTTGAAGAAGCCCTTCGTGGGACGCCACTTGATGGCGTGGTCCTGATGGTGGGGTGTGATAAAACCACCCCGGCGCTTTTGATGGGGGCGGCCAGCGTTGATATCCCGGCGATTGTGGTCACCGGTGGCCCGATGCTTAATGGTAAATGGCGCGGACAGGATATCGGTTCGGGCACGTCGCTTTGGCAGCTTTCCGAAGACCGCAAGGCCGGTAAAATCAGCACCGAGGATTTCCTTGAAGCTGAAATCGCCATGTCGCGGTCGCCCGGTTCGTGCAACACGATGGGCACGGCATCGACCATGGCCAGCATGGCCGAAGCGCTTGGTATGGCGCTTTCGGGCAATGCGGCGATCCCGGCGGTTGATAGCCGCCGTCGTGTGATGGCCCATATTACCGGGCGTCGGATTGTCGATATGGTCAAGGATGACCTGAAACCATCTGACGTGATGACCAAGGAAGCATTTGAGAATGCCATTCGCGTCAATGGGGCGATTGGCGGATCGACCAATGCGGTGATCCATTTGCTGGCGATTGCCGGGCGTGTTGGCATTGATTTGACCCTTGATGACTGGGATCGTCTTGGCCGCGATATCCCGACGATTGTCAATCTGCAGCCATCGGGCAAATACCTGATGGAGGAATTCTTCTATTCCGGTGGGTTGCCGGTGGTGATCAAGGCACTGGCCGAGGCCGGGAAGCTGCATAATGATGCGCTGACCGTGTCGGGCGAAACCATGTGGGATCAGGTCAAAGAAGTACGCAATTGGAACGATGACGTTATTCGACCGTTTGCAAATGCGCTGACCGAAAGTGGCGGTATTGCTGTGGTGAAGGGCAACTTGGCCCCGAATGGCGCGGTGCTTAAACCGTCCGCAGCAACACCGGAGCTTTTGACCCATCGCGGACGTGCCGTGGTGTTTGAAGACATCGATGATTACAAGGCCAAGATCTATGACGAGGATCTTGATATCGATGAAACCTGCATCATGGTTTTGAAAAACTGCGGCCCGAAAGGCTATCCGGGGATGGCAGAAGTCGGCAATATGGGGCTGCCGCCCAAGGTGCTGCGTAAAGGCATCACCGACATGGTGCGCATTTCCGATGCGCGCATGAGCGGCACGGCCTATGGCACGGTGGTTTTGCATACTTCGCCCGAGGCTGCTGCTGGTGGTCCGTTGGCGGTGGTTCAAAACGGCGACATGATCGAACTTGATGTGCCCAACCGCCGTTTGCATCTCGATATCAGTGATGCCGAACTTAAACAGCGTCTGGCTGACTGGCACAGCATCGTTCCGGTGCCGGCAAGTGGCTATGCATCGCTGTATTACAAAAGCGTTATTGGTGCCGATAAAGGGGCCGATTTTGACTTCCTCGTTGGTCATCGTGGCAAGGAAATTCCCAAAGACAGCCACTGATCAACGCGAACACCAAAACTCCCGCCGGATGCTATTGGGGTAGCATCCGGCAAACACTGAACCGGCTGGCAAGAAATTGCTGGCCGGTTTGCGTTTGACGGGAATGTGCCAGCGAAACCGGGAAGATGAATGTAATTTGAAAATAGCAATCAAGGGTTGAATGTTTTGATTTAAAGACCATACTGCCTGTAGGGTTAAAATGCGTTTGGGGGCAAACGCCACGGGGGAGAGAACCATGTTCAAGCGGTCTTCAGCAGCACCATTGCGTGCGCTTATTCTGGCGGGGATTGGCTGTTGCCTTTCTGGTGCGGTTTGGGCGCAATCGTGTTCGGCCTTGCGCGATGCACCGCTTGTCCCGACCGATACGGCGTTATGTACATCGCTAAGTGCGACTGTGGCCGATCCGTCTGGCTTGCCGCTTGATCAATATGAAGATGCTCTTTCGAAATTCTTTGATAACTGGTGTCATCGCGATACGGATGCCGGATGGGTACGCGATAAATATGTCCGCGATACCGGGCCGTTTACCGCCAGTCGCGATACGACGGGCAATAATGGTCAATGGACCGGGACCTATCACGGGACCCATTCGCCGGTCGTCATCTGGTATTCCCCTGAGATGGTTGCTTGGTTGTCGAAAAACCGGGGTGCCGAGGATGCCCGACCCAGTAGCCCGACCGCGATCCCCGATGGTGCAATCATGGTCAAGGAGATGTATCCGCAACCAGCGGCGGCCTGTGCGGGGGAAGACCCCACACGTCTTTGGCCAACCAGTGGTGCGGCGATCATGGTGCGTGATCAGGAGGCATCCTATGATGGTTGGTTCTGGGGCTGGTATGGCTGGCCGGGATCGGGGTGGAAAGCCGATTGGCCCGCGGGAACCAGCAATGGTCCGCCCAATATGGGCTTTGGGCAATATTGTGTGAATTGCCATGGATCGGCCAAGGACATGACCTTTGCCGAGGTGCGCAACCTTGAAGGCCATCCGGGGCAACCCGAAGTTTTCCTGTCGCAGGATTTCTTTGCCGGTCAGTATCTGGGTCAGGATGGCGGTGTTGCGCCGTCGGTCAAAAAGATCACGTCATCCAATGATGCGCCGTCTGATATCCATAGTTTGCGGGCAAAACTTGAAAAGGTGCCAGATCCACTGGGCAAAGCCCGCACTAGTGCACATCCCGATATGGCGGTGATTTTAACCGCCTTTGCCAAAACCGGCAGCCCGTTTGAGTATGATCTGGCACCGCCAAGCGATATGCCGTCGCAGACTTATGACACTGTCTGGATGAATGCGGATGGCCCATCAGCGCACAGTCAATTCATGACCAGTGACCAATGTGTCGGGTGCCATGATGCAGGCAGTACGGGCTTGCAGTTTGATATGACCATGCCCGATCCCGATGGTGATCGTTTGTTGAACATGGCACCCTATGCCACATGGCGATCATCGCCGATGGGGCTTGCCGGGCGTGATCCGATCTTCTTTGCCCAAATGGCAAGCGAACTGCAAACCTTCCACAGTGACAAGCCCGAACTGGTGCAAAACACCTGCTTTGGCTGTCACGGGATTATGGGACAGCGACAGTTCCAGATTGACCACAATATGGCGCAGCAGGCCAGTGCGACAGCGGGTGTGCAAACAGCAGTTGATTGTGGTGATTTTACCAGATCAATGGTCGATGCAATTCCATATCTCGCCAATAATCCGGCGGCAGGTCACGCATCCTATGGGGCGTTGGCGCGGGATGGCATTTCATGCATGGCGTGTCATCAGATGGTGTTGGGCAAGGATGCCACCGAAAAGTTCAAGGACGCACCGCAGAATGCCTGTGTGTTGCAGCGCCAGGAAACGCTGAACCCGGATGCAACGGGCTTTGCCAAAACCTTTACCGGCAGTTTCCTTGTCGGGGATGCCGATACGCTTTATGGACCGTTTGATAAACCGCAAAAACATCCGATGGAATATACCCTTGGCATTACCCCGGCCAAAGGGGATGCCATCAAGACATCGGAAATGTGTGGTACATGCCATACCGTGCATTTGCCGGTGTTAAAGGATGGCAAGCAGGTCGGCACGGTTTATGAGCAAACAACCTATGCCGAGTGGGCGTTTAGCGGGTTTAGAACCGGCTACACCCTTGATGGTGGGTTGCCCGGTGGTGCAGGAAAAATGGCGATGAGCTGTCAGGAATGTCATATGCCATCGGGCGATGACAAAGCCAAATTCCGCAGCAAGATCGCCTCTATTCAGGAATATTCCAACTTCCCGGCTGCTGCCAATACCTTTGGGCCGGAGTTGCTTGACCTTGAGGCCCGTGACGGGTTTGCCCGCCATACGCTGGTTGGGTTGAACCTGTTCTTGGTTGAGATGTTCCAGCAATTCCCGGATGTTATGGGCATTCCAACCGCAGATCCGATGCTTGGCGACAAAGGCGTTGATCCGCTGGCCTATACCGAACGGGCGATGATCAAGCAGGCGCGCAGTGATACGGTTAACATCGCCATTAAGGATGCGGCGATCAAGGATGGTAAATTGACCAGTGAGGTCGCCATTGCCAGCCTGACCGGGCATAAGTTCCCATCCGGCGTTGGGTTCCGCCGCGCGTTTGTGACGTTTGAAGTGCTTGATCAGGATGAAAAAGTCATCTGGGCATCGGGCCGGGTCAATGGGGCCGGGGTGATTGTTGATCAGGCTGGGACGCCAGTTGACGGCGAGCTTTGGTGGGACAATCAGTGCAGCGCGCGTATTGATCCGCTTAAGCGGGCCCATCAACCGCATTATCAGACGGTAAGTGCGCAAGATCAGGTCCAGATTTATCAGGAACTGGTCAGCACGCCGCCGCTTGATGGCAGTACCCAATATAGCTGTGGTCACAACGTGGCCCCCAAAGGGCAATTGACGACGAGCTTCCTGTCGATCTGTGCCGAGGTCAAAGACAACCGTTTGCCGCCGGCCGGGTACCTTCCGCTTACGGAACGGATTGAAATTTCCAATGCGCTTGGGGCCGGGGATGAGCTTGCCGAGGATGCCGGATTTACGGCCATTGGCGATGATCCCGATTATCGCACATCAACCGCGACAGGCGGGGACCATGTGAAATACGACATCAAACTGTCAGACATCGACGGGACACCGGCATCTGTGCGCGCCAAAATGTCCTATCAGGCGACACCACCATTTTATCTGCAGGATCGTTTCTGTACGGCCAAGGGTGATGATACCGAACGCCTTGCCTATCTTGTCGAGCACCTGAACCTTGATGATACCGCGGCTGAAAACTGGGCGTTTGAAATCGTCAATACCGGGGCGGTGCCGATCAAATAAGGTGGTGTGTTGTTGATGCTGAGGCTGGCGCGTGTTTGTGGCTCAGCCTTAGCCTTTGGGCTGGATGATGTCGTCAATTGCGCGGACAAGGTTTGAATAATCGGTGACAACCGCATCGGCATTCAGTGTGTTGGCACGATCGGCTGAAACTTCAAACGCGACTGCGATGGCATGCGTGTTCGCATCGCGTGCGGCATTGATGTCGTTGGCGTGGTCGCCGACCATCACGGCGATGTCACCGTTCGCGGCATTGTAGCCAAGTTTATCCAGCACAAAGCGCAAATGACCGCCATCGGGCTTTTTGACCGTTGTGGCGTCCCCACCGGCAATAACGGCAAACAAATCGGAAATCCCCAGATTTTCAAGAATGCGTTCGCAAGGGGCGGTTGGTTTGTTTGATGCCAGTGCGATGGTCCAGCCGTCTTTGGCAAGGTTGCGAAGGGTTGCTTCGGCATTGTCATAAAGACGGGTTTGGGCGTAGTTGGTGGCACGATAACGGGCGTTGAAATCAATATTCAGTTTATCAAGCGTTGCGTCGTCGGGTGTTTTGCCCCGTGCGGCAAAGGCGCGTTTTGTCAGCATCCATGTGCCATCGCCGAGCATGGCTTCGAGGTCGTGGCGCGCAAGTGGTGCCAGATCGTGCACGCCGAGCAACTCATTCATGGCAAAAAGCAAATCATCGACCCCGTCAATCAGGGTGCCATCGAGGTCGAACATGATGAATTTTGCCATGATGTGGGGTTCCTGAAATGGATTGTTTGATCGGGGTGGGTAAGTTTAGGGGAACTTAACCGAGTTCGTGCCATTAACAAACCGTAACATCCGCTAACAGGCGGTAACAAAACGTGATTCTTTATGGGCTTTTGCTGCAAAAGAATATGTTCTAAGACTTGCGTCAAATTTGATGAACCGTGTGGTTGCGCATAATTGCACGGTGCAAGAACAGGGGATGCTGCACGAAAACGGCAGCAGGCGTGTTGATAAATGTCACTTGAGTTAAGTGTAATTGTTTTGGCCGCAGGTATGGGCACGCGCATGAAAAGTGCCTTGCCCAAGGTGATGCATAAGGTGGCCGGTAAGCCGATGGTCAATCATGTGATTGATGCGGCGGCCAAACTTGATGCCGTGAAAACCATGGTTGTGGTTGGACCGGACATGCCGAAACTTGTTGAGGCTGTCGCACCCCATCCGACATTTGAGCAAACAGACCGTCTTGGTACAGCACATGCGGTTTTGGCCGCCAAGGACGGGCTTTTGGGCCTGACGGGCAATGTGCTGGTTCTATATGCCGACAGTCCGCTTTTTACCGCTGAAACCCTGAAACGCTTGGTCGACGCCCGTGAAGAAGGGGATCACAGCGTTGCGGTGCTTGGTTTCCGCCCGGATGATCCGACCGGATATGGCCGTCTGGTGACGGATGCACAGACCGGGATGCTCACAGCCATCGTCGAGGACAAGGAATGCGATGAAGCGCAGCGTCAGATCAACTTCTGTAATTCCGGGGTGATGTGTTTCCGCGCCGAAGACATGATTGCGACCCTTGAGGCGATTGATAACACCAATGCCAAGGGCGAGTATTACTTGACCGATGCGGTTGAAGTGGCGCGGAACAATGGCAAAAGCTGTGTCGCGGTCGAAGTTGACGAGGCTGAAACCCTTGGTGTCAATTCACGCCCGCAACTGGCAGCCGCCGAGGCCATCCTTCAGGACCGTTTGCGCACCAATGCGATGAATGAGGGGGCGACCCTGATTGATCCTGCCTCGGTTTTCCTGAGTGCGGATACAAAATTGGGTCGGGACGTGATTGTTGAACCCAATGTTGTGTTTGGACCGGGTGTTACAGTGGGCGATAACACCGTGATCAAGGCATTTAGCCATCTTGAAAGCTGTGTCGTTGGCAAAGGGGCCGATATCGGTCCTTATGCCCGTTTGCGTCCGGGGGCTGAAATCGGTGACGGGGCCAAGGTTGGCAATTTTGTCGAGATTAAAAAGGCCATTGTCGAAGACGGGGCCAAGGTCAATCACCTGAGCTATATCGGCGATGCCCGCGTTGGCGCCAAGGCCAATATCGGGGCCGGGACGATTACGTGTAATTACGATGGCTATCGCAAGCAGCATACCGATATCGGGGCGGGGGCGTTTATCGGGTCAAACTCGGCCTTGGTTGCGCCGGTTGAAATTGGCGATGGTGCCATTGTTGGTGCAGGCAGTACGATTACAGGCAAAGTTGATGCGGATGCACTTGTCCTGACCCGGGCAGAACGTACTGAAAAACCGGGCTGGGCTGCGGCGTTTCGCGATAAGATGCGCGCCCTGACCGGTAAGAAATAAACGAATACAGAACAATGATTTGCCATCTGGTCGACCGTCCGGATGGCTCAAAATGACAAGCGGCTAGAAGCGGGAAAGAAATCCATATGTGCGGCATTATCGGGATTATCGGCAAAGACAGTGTAAGCGAACGTATTCTTGAAGGGCTCAAGCGCCTTGAATATCGTGGCTATGACAGTGCCGGGATTGCAACGCTGGTCAATGGCGATATTGAACGCCGCCGTGCCGAGGGCAAACTGATCAACCTGACCAATCGTCTGGCCGAAAGCCCGCTTGCCGGCGATGTTGGTATTGGTCATACCCGTTGGGCGACCCATGGTGTGCCGACCGAAAACAATGCCCACCCGCACACTGATGGCAAGGTTGCCGTTGTTCATAACGGCATCATTGAAAACTATCAGGACCTCAAGGCAGAGCTTTCTGGCAAGGGGCGCGCATTTGCCACTGAAACCGATACCGAGGTGGTTGTGCATCTGGTGTCTGATTTCCTTGATCAGGGCAAAACACCACGCGATGCGGTTGCCGCGACCCTTCATCGCATCGAGGGTGCATTTGCACTGGTGATTATGATTGCCGGTCAGCATGACGTGATTTTTGGGGCACGTCGTGGAACGCCGCTTGCGGTTGGTCTTGGTGAAGGGGAGATGTATCTTGGTTCGGATGCGATGGCCTTGTCGCATCTGACCAACAAGCTGATTTACCTTGAAGAAGGCGACTGGGTCGAAATGACCCGGGAGCACGTTCAGGTCCGTGATGAAAATGATGTTGAAGTGACCCGCGAAACCAAATTGTCGGCCGTTTCAGGTGCGATGATGGGCAAGGGGAACTATAACCACTTCATGCAAAAGGAAATCTTCGAGCAGCCTGCTGTAATCGGCGACACCTTGCATGCGTTTATCAATCCGGCGACCCAGACCATCAAACTGCCCGACATGCCGTTTTCCTTTGCCGATGCGACGCGTTTGACAATCGTTGCCTGTGGCACGTCCTATTACGCAGGGCTTGTCGCCAAGCACTGGATTGAGCGTTATGCCGGATTGGGTGTGGACGTTGATGTTGCATCGGAGTTCAGATATCGCTGCCCGCCGCTTGCCAAGGGCGGGGTGGCGTTGTTTATTTCGCAATCGGGTGAGACGCTCGATACGCTCGCAGCGTTGCGCTATGCCAAATCAAAAGGCCAGAAGATCGTTTCCATCGTCAATGTGGCCGAAAGCACCATTGCACGCGAAAGCGACGTTGTTCTTCAGACCTATGCCGGACCGGAAATCGGTGTGGCATCCACCAAGGCCTTTACCACGCAGTTAACGGTTCTTGCCTGCCTTGCCGTGACCATCGGGCGTGAAAACGGAACGCTGGCAAAGGACGAAGAAGCCGCCATTGTTAATGCGCTGATCGAAGTGCCCAAACATGCCGCCGAAGTCCTGCATCATGACGAAGCCCTTAAGAAACTTGCCCTTGATATCGCAGATGCGCGCGATGTTTTGTATCTGGGCCGGGGTCTTGGGTATCCGATTGCCATGGAAGGTGCGCTTAAGCTTAAGGAAATTTCCTATATCCACGCCGAAGGCTATGCCGCGGGTGAGATGAAGCATGGCCCGATTGCATTGATCGACCAGTCTGTGCCGATCATTGTGATTGCACCGTCTGACGAGCTGTTTGAAAAAACGGCGTCAAACATGCAGGAAGCCGCCGCACGTGGGGGGCGGGTGATCTTTATCTCTGACGCGCCGGGACTGGCAAAGCTTGGGAATATTGCATCGGCCACGGTTGAACTGCCAAAGGTCGCCGATTTCGTCGCCCCGATCCTCTATACCATCCCGGTTCAGATGCTGGCCTATCATGTGGCGGTGCATAAGGGTACGGACGTTGACCAGCCGCGAAACTTGGCTAAGTCGGTAACGGTGGAATAAAACAATTCGCGCTTTTCATTGTGGCCGCCTGAATGTTGTGAGGCATTCTGTGCGGCCACAATTGTTTTAGAGCATTTTGCCCCAAAGACGACATATCAACGACAAAGTTGCAAACCACAAATCGACGATGCTGTTTTCGACGCCTGCTTTGGTGTCGACTGCCGGGCGTGATTTCTTGCGCTCGGAACACTGAAATCGAAAGAGTTTGCGATGAAGGTTGTGGTGACCGGAGGGGCAGGGTTTATCGGCTCGGCTGTTTGTCGACTTCTTGCCGGGAAAAAGGGCTTTGAGGTTCTTAACCTCGACAAATTGACCTATGCGGCCGACTTGCGCACAGTTGAGGTTGTCTCTGCTTTTCCCAACTATAGTTTCGCGAAAGTCGATGTTTGTAACAAGCAAGCGGTTGCTACGGTGTTTTCGGACTTTCAGCCTGATGCGGTGATGCATCTGGCGGCTGAAAGCCATGTGGATCGTTCGATAGATGGTCCGTCGGATTTTATTCAGACCAATGTCATCGGCACGTTTACGCTGCTTGAAGTTGCGCGGGACTATTTCAATGGTCTTGATGATGCGTGCAAACAGGCCTTTCGGTTTCATCATGTTTCAACCGATGAAGTCTATGGATCTTTGGGTGACGAAGGGCTGTTTACCGAGCAAACAGCCTATGCACCGAATTCACCCTATTCGGCCACGAAGGCCGGGGCGGATCATTTGGTGCGGGCGTGGCATCAGACCTATGGCCTGCCGGTGATTATCAGTAATTGTTCAAACAATTACGGGCCCTATCAATTTCCCGAAAAGCTGATCCCGCTGATGATCCTGAATGTTTTGCAGGGTAAAAAATTGCCCGTTTACGGTGATGGGGGCAATACCCGTGACTGGTTGCATGTCGAGGATCATGCAGAGGCCCTTTTTACCATCCTGACACAGGGCCGGGTTGGTGAGAAATACAACGTTGGCGGCTGTAACGAGGTTACCAATCTGGATGTGGTCCGCAAAGTTTTTGACGCGGTGACGAGCCTTGTCCCCGAAACAGCGGGCAAGTCATTTGATGAGGTTGTTGATTTCGTTGACGACCGTCCGGGGCACGATTGGCGCTATGCGATTGATCCGTCAAAAATGCGCGATGAACTTGGCTGGAGCCCGAGATACAGTTTTGAAGCCGGTCTTGCGCAAACCGTGACGTGGTATGTCGATCATCGCGCGTGGTGGGAACCAATCCTTAAGGAAAAATATGCAGGACAACGGCTTGGTCAGGGGGCTGTCCAATGATCAAGGTTCTGGTCTTTGGCAAGAATGGGCAATTGGCGCAGAGCCTTGCGTGGCGAAGTTCTGCTTTTGCGGGCTTAAGCGTGCAGTTCCTTGATCGCAATGATTGCGACGTTGCGCAGTCAGACAATATTACCAAGGCCGTCGATCTATATCGTCCCGATGTCATCATTAACGCGACGGCGTACACGGCGGTGGATCTTGCGGAGAATGAACCTGAACTGGCGCGGCGTGTAAATTGCGATGCCGTCCGGACGATGGCTGAAAACGCGGCACGGCATTCGGTGCCATTTATTCATATTTCAACAGATTACGTTTTCGACGGTGAGGGTAAAACACCTTATCGCGAAACAGACCCTGTGGCGCCGCTTGGTGTCTATGGTGTCACGAAACTGGCGGGCGAAGAAGCCATTCGGGCGATCACCAACCAGCATCTTATTTTTCGAACTTCCTGGGTTTACAGCCCGTTTGGCAAAAATTTTGTCAAAACCATGTTGGGGTTGTTGGGCGATAAAACACATATTTCTGTGGTGGATGATCAGCAAGGATGTCCGACAAGTGCGCTTGATCTCGCGATGGCCATTTTGCGCATCGTGCCCGAGGTCGTGCGTCGTGATTTTGATCAATTTGGCACCTATCATCTGGTTTCAGATGCTGAGATGACATGGTGTGCGTTTAGCCGTGAAATACAGGCAAAGGCGATCAAGATTTTTGGGGAGCAATGGTCGGGGGCAACCTGCGAGATCAAAGCGGTCACAAATGCCGAGTTCCCGACGGCGGCAAGACGACCATCCTATTCTGTGATGTCGAGGGAAAAATTCATGACCAATTTCGGGTTTGGTTTACCCGACTTTGATCAGAGTTTGATGGAGGTTTTGCAAAATCTCGCAGAAGGGGGCGCGCATGCGTAAGGGCATTATCCTTGCAGGTGGCACCGGATCACGCCTGCATCCGTCAACGTTGGTTGTCTCCAAGCAGCTTCAGCCGGTTTATGATAAACCGATGATCTATTACCCGCTGACGACACTGATGCTGGCGGGGATCAAGGATATTCTGATCATTAGCACCCCGCGTGATGTCCCGCTTTTCCGAGAGTTACTCGGCGATGGTTCTCAGTGGGGGGTGCGTTTGGCGTATGCGGTTCAAACCGAACCACGGGGCTTGGCAGATGCCTTTATTGTGGGGGCCGATTTCATTGGAGATGATCCCTGTTGTTTGATTCTTGGCGATAATATCTATTTTGGGCATGGCTTAACCGAGTTGCTTGGAAATGCGATGCGGCAATCGCGCGGTGCGACAGTGTTTGCCTATTTTGTTCAAGATCCTGAGCGGTATGGCGTGGTCGAATTTGATCGCGCGGGAATTGCACTTGATATCGAAGAAAAGCCAGACAATCCAAAGTCCAATTATGCGGTTACCGGATTGTATTTTTATGATGCAGACGTCGTTGATATTGCGCGCTCCATCAAGCCATCAGCCCGTGGTGAGCTTGAAATTACCGATGTGAACAAGGCGTATCTTCAGCGTGGGTCGCTTCGTGTGGAAAAAATGGGGCGTGGCTATGCCTGGCTTGATACCGGGACCCATGGGGCGATGCTTGATGCTGCCGATTTTGTGCGGACTGTGGAGAATCGGCAGAGCTTAAAAATCGCGTGTCCTGAGGAAATTGCCCTGAGAACCGGGATGATTTCAATTTCCCAGTTTGAAGACCTTATCACCGGGTTTGGTGCAAGTTCCTATCGCGAGTATCTTCAAACTGTACTGCGGACCTATGACCAAATGTAGCTAGGCTCAGGGGATCAAAAGTCCGGGTTGCGGCAATACTCGGCAAAGCTCATGGCTTGCATGTCTTTTTGCGACAGAATTACGTCGCTTTCCTCGTATGGCCATGGGATGCCAAGGTCTGGATCGTTCCACATGATGGATCGTTCGGCCTCGGGGGTGTAGGGGGCGGAAACCTTATAATGAACCTCGGTGTCGGGTTCGAGCGTTACGAAGCCGTGGGCAAACCCACATGGGATCAAAATCTGGTTCCATTCTGTCGCACTGATTTCAGCACTTACCCATTTCCCGAAAGTCTTGGACCCTGCGCGAATGTCCACGGCAACGTCGAGGATGCGTCCATGAGCAACGCGCACAAGCTTGTCCTGCGCATAGGGTGTGCATTGATAATGCAGGCCGCGCAAAACACCGGGTTCACGTGAAAACGACTGATTGTCTTGAACGAAAGACTGGACAATTCCGGCATCGGCATAGGTCGTTTGATTATAGGTTTCCGAAAAGAACCCGCGTTCGTCGCTAAACTTTTTAGGAAAAAGCAGTTTTACGTCCGGGATGTCGAGGGCTTCAAACTTCATTGTTAAGGCCTGAGATGCTGCGGTCGAACCATTTTAAAGTAACACGAAAACCAGACAAAACGACCTATCGTATTTAAGCTTAAGAATAAAGTTGGAACCAAATTAATAGGTCCTTACCCTAATCATTGTTGTCAGACCGTGATGGTCGTACGGTACGTTGGTAACCGAATGGAGACGTGTGATGCGGCGTGGGTTTGCTGTTTTTGTGGTCTTTTTACCAGCCCTTCTTGCGGCATGCGCACAAGGCACGCGCCCAGTAGGCGATCTGGCGACGTTATCGTGTGATGCGCAACTTGCGTATATTGATGCGTTGGTCGCCCAAAACGGTGTGAGGAACGCGTCGGCTTCACCGGTTGCCGGGTTCGCATATCTTCGGGCCAACCGGAACTCTGTTTTATTGGCGCGCCAGCTTGATGAAGATGGTGACGGGCAGGTCGATCAACCGGATCGTTGGCGGGACTTTATCGCACAGATGCGTGGCCTTGATCGCGACGCACGACAAAGTGAAATGGCCAACCTTCCAGTTGCATCAGGTATCTCATTTGATCAGATTGAGGCTTGTGCCAACACGATGGCCGCGTCCCTGATGCCCGATCAGTATCCGGTGCTGTCTGCGGCGGTATTTGTGCCTGATGACTATCTTGATTTTCAGCGCATCGCGGGTCTGTATCCGATAACAGCCTTCGCGGCCTATTTCGGATATGAAGGATGGAAGCAGGAGAACTTTGCAAGTTTTGAGCAAAGGAGCGCGGATATTGCGGCGTCGGGACCGTGGTACGACTATTTAGTACCCGACCAAACTGATGACGGTTTTAGCGACATTGCACGGGATGCCTTTGGTTTGTTGCAGCCAACGGGTGCCGAGCTTGAAAAACTGGTGCTGGCCTATGCGCCGGTTTTTCGGGTGAGAACGGGAAGTGAGAGTGACAAGGTTGGACAGCCGACCTTGCCCGCGCGTGATGCTTTGGCCGTCGTCGATACAGATCATCCAAATATCTATTATCGCCTGAGCCATACATATTTTGCCGGAAAATGGCGGCCGCAAATCGTTTATGAAATCTGGTTCCCGGAGCGCCCTGCTACCAGCCGGTTTGATATTCTGGCCGGGCATTTTGATGCGCTGGTTTGGCGGGTTACCCTTGATGATGATGGCACGCCGTTGATCGGCGATACGATCCATGGCTGCGGCTGTTATCACATGTTCTTTCCGAGCCAAACTTTGCAGCGAATCACTGCGCCAGAGGACAACGACATTCGTGAAACGGCGGAAATGCCCGCGGGATATGTTGATCAATCGATCTTGAAGCAGCCTGTTCTGTGGATCGATGAAACCAGCCACTATCTTCTGAAACTGACCGATGCCCAGGCTGACACAATGGCTGGTAATATGATCAGGCAAAACGCATCCCTTCGTCCGGTACAGGACTTGAGCCAGTTGCAGCTACAAAACGGGCAGGGCACGGCCAGCTTTTTTGATGAGGACGGATTTGTACCCGGCACGGAACGGCTGGAATGGATTTTACTTTGGCCGATGGGGGTTGAGAAACCCGGTGCCATGCGACAATGGGGGCATCATGCAACGGCGTTTGTCGGGCGGCGGCATTTTGATGAGCCAGACCTGATGGATCGGTATTTCACGCCGCGCTGATCTGAACCCGTGATTGTGTGCCACATTATTGCCTTTTGCGCATTGCGGTGGCGCGTGATACCTCTATCGGGCTGGCCCATGCTGTTTGTGGCGGCACCATGGCAGCCAAGGCCCGATTTGGGCCAATGTCGCGGAATTCATGATATTTTTGCGACGAACACGCCAATCCTATTGACAAAAATCACTCACTCCAATACATCCTGTTAGCACTCGCCGGGGGTGAGTGCTAATACGGGCTCATCCCGGTTAGTCGTAGTTTTAAACGAGCCTTTAGCTTTAACACGGAGTTGTCTAAAATGAAGTTCCGTCCGCTGCATGATCGCGTCCTGGTCCGTCGTGTCGAGTCCGACACCAAGACTGCCGGTGGCATCATTATTCCGGATACCGCGAAAGAAAAACCGCAGGAAGGCGAAGTCGTCGCTGTGGGTTCTGGCGTGCGTAAAGATGACGGCTCTGTCGTCGCGCTTGACGTCAAATCAGGTGACAAAGTCCTGTTTGGCAAATGGTCAGGTACCGAAGTCAAGGTTGACGGCGAAGAGCTGTTGATCATGAAAGAGTCCGACATTATGGGCATCATGGAATAAGTCAGCCCTTTGGGTGATTTATGTCCACGTTCATCCGTCTCATAGAGAGGAAAGAATATTATGGCTGCTAAAGACGTAAAGTTTTCTACCGATGCACGCGCTAAAATGCTGCGTGGTGTCGATATCCTGGCAGATGCTGTCAAGGTGACGCTCGGCCCGAAAGGTCGTAACGTTGTTATCGAAAAGTCCTTTGGCGCACCGCGCGTGACCAAAGACGGTGTTACCGTTGCCAAAGAAATCGAACTTTCTGACAAGTTCGAAAACATGGGCGCACAGATGTTGCGTGAAGTTGCCTCACGTACCGCCGATATGGCGGGTGACGGCACCACCACTGCAACGGTTCTGGCTCAGGCGATCGTGCGTGAAGGCAACAAATCTGTTGCTGCGGGCATGAACCCGATGGACCTGAAACGCGGTATCGATCTTGCGACGACCAAAGTCATCGAATCGATCCAGAGCCGTGCACGTAAAGTAACCGGCCGCGATGAAATCGCACAGGTTGGTAACATTTCGGCAAACGGTGACCGTGAAGTCGGCGACATGATCGCTGAAGCCATGGAAAAAGTTGGCAACGAAGGTGTTATCACCGTCGAGGAAGCCAAAGGTCTGCACACTGAACTCGACGTTGTCGAAGGCATGCAGTTTGACCGTGGTTACCTGTCGCCGTATTTCGTAACCAATCCTGAAAAGATGGTTGCAGATCTCGACAATCCTTATGTTCTTCTGTTCGACAAAAAAGTTTCTTCGCTGCAGCCGATGCTGCCGCTTCTTGAAGCTATTGTTCAGTCGGGCAAGCCGCTTCTTATCATTGCGGAAGACGTCGAAGGCGAAGCATTGGCAACTCTGGTTGTCAACAAGCTGCGCGGTGGTCTGAAAATCGCTGCTGTTAAAGCACCGGGCTTTGGTGACCGTCGTAAAGCAATGCTTGAAGACATCGCCGTTCTTACCGGTGGTCAGGTTGTTTCCGAAGATCTCGGCATCAAACTTGAAACCGTTACGCTCGACATGCTCGGCACCGCGAAATCGATCACCATCACCAAAGAAGAAACCACCATCGTTGATGGTGCTGGTGAGAAAGCACAGATCGAAGCACGTGTTGCCCAGATCCGCGCTCAGATCGAAGAAACCACTTCTGACTACGATCGTGAAAAACTGCAGGAACGTCTTGCGAAACTCGCAGGCGGTGTTGCCGTAATCAAAATCGGTGGCGCTTCGGAAGTCGAAGTTAAAGAACGTAAAGACCGCGTTGACGATGCCCTGCACGCAACCCGCGCTGCTGTCGAAGAAGGCATTGTTGCTGGTGGCGGTACGGCTCTGCTGTACTCTGTCCGTGCGCTTGAAGGTCTTGAAGGCGAAAACCACGACCAGACCATCGGTGTGGACATCGTTCGCCGTGCGCTTCAGGCGCCGGTTCGCCAGATTGCTCAGAACGCAGGTGTTGACGGTGCGGTTGTTGCCGGCAAACTGCTTGAGCAGGATGACGTTGAATTTGGTTATGACGCCCAGAAAGGCGAATACACCAACCTCGTCAAAGCTGGCATCATCGATCCGGCCAAAGTTGTTCGTACTGCCCTGCAGGACGCAGCATCGGTCGCTGGTCTGCTGATCACCACCGAATGCATGATCGCTGATAAACCGGAAGATAAATCTTCTGGCGGCGGCGCACCTGACATGGGTGGCATGGGTGGTATGGGCGGCATGGGCGGTATGGGCTTCTAAGCCTTACCAACCAACCGACCTATTTGCTACGGAAGGGGCCTCGCATTTGCGGGGCCTCTTTATCTTTTGTGTCTTTTGTGCTTGGCCCTAAAACAAAGAAAAGCCCCGCCGCAATCTGCGGCAGGGCTTTGTCTTGATCGCGCCTAAAAGGCTAGCCAAACAGCTTTTTCAATGCGCGTGGCTGACACCGCAAATACTGGTTGGCGGCTTTGACTTCGGCCTCCAGTGTTGCAGCCGCATGCCATGGCCAGCGCGGGTCATACAGAATACCGCGCGCAAGGGCGATGGCATCGGCTTGGCCGGTAAAGGTGATGGCTTCTGCCTGTTCGGCCTCGGTAATCAGGCCAACTGCAATTGTCGTGATGCCTGTTTCCGATTTGATGCGATCGGCAAATGGGACTTGATAGTTTGGGCCAAGCGGGATTTTCTGATCAATATGCAGGCCGCCTGATGAGACGTGGATAAAGTCGCATCCGCGCGCTTTGAGGGCCTTTGCCAACTCAACGCTTTGATCAATGTCCCAGCCGCCCTCGACCCAGTCACTGGCCGATATGCGCATGCCGACCGGGAAGTCGGTGCCGACTTCGCGGCGGACTGCGTCATAAACTTCGAGGGCAAAACGCATGCGGTTTTCAAGCGATCCACCATATTCGTCATCGCGCTTGTTTGAGTGTGGGGACAAGAACTGATGGAGCAGATAGCCATGCGCGCCATGGAGTTCGATGGCCTCAAACCCGATGCGAAGGGCGCGCTTTGCACTGTCGGCAAAGGCTTGAACAATTTCGGCCATGCGTGACTTGGAAAGGGCTTCGGGTGTTGGGTCACCCTGTTTAAACGGGACTGCAGACGGAGCAACAACCTGCCAGCCGTTCTTGTGGTCAGGATCGATGGCAGCGCCACCATCCCATGGTTTTTCACAGGATGCCTTGCGCCCGGCATGGGCCAGTTGGATGGCGATTGGCATGTCGGAATGGCTGCGCACGGCCTTGATGGTTTTATCAAGACTGGCCTCGGTTGTGTCATCCCACAGGCCAAGATCGCCGTAGGTGATGCGTCCTTCGGGTTCGACCGCACTTGCTTCTATGATCAGAAGTCCTGCGCCGGATTGGGCAAGGTTGCCCAGATGCATGTCGTGCCATGCGGTGGAGCTACCGTTGTTAGCGGAGTACTGACACATCGGCGCAATGATGATGCGATTATCGAGGGCCAGTTTCCCCAAAGACAGGGGCGAGAATAAAGTGCTCATGGAATATCCTTGATATAGGGGAGGCGGCGGGGAACCCGCCATGCAATGGGGTGAAGCTAGTCTTTGGCCGTAGACTCCGCCAGTCCCAAAGTCAGTTTTTCCAAGGAATGGAATGCCAGCGGAGAAAAATCAAAAAAAGATCAAAAAAATGCATCTGGCGACTTGCGGAAATTTTCACCCGATCTATCTCAAGGAGGCAAAGGGGCATGGTGCCCTGATACGCGTCACGGTTGCAGCCTGGTCTGGACCGCCGACGCAAGGATACTCGTCTGTAATGGAGGGTTATTATGACTGGACTTCAGAACCTTAATGGATCCGCACGTCGTCTTTCTTCTTCGCCGATTGCTGCCGATCCTTTCACCCTTATTTCCCGTGGTTTCGGGCGCGATTTTGACCAAGTGATCGGTTCGATCTTTGGGGATCGTGCCGTGCCGTCCAAAGCCGCTTCTGGTGTGGATGGTGATGTGCAATCGTTTTTAAGCCCGCGGATCGACGTCCATGAAACCGACGATCATATTGAACTGTCGGCCGAACTTCCTGGTGTCGAACAAAGTGATGTCGATGTTTCGGTTCTCGAAGGTGTTTTGACCGTCACGGGGGAGAAGAAAACCACCCGTGAAAGCAATGAAGGTGCCCGCGTTGTTGAACGCAGATATGGTAGTTTCAAGCGGTCGTTCCGTCTTCCCGACACCATCGATGCCGACAATATTGCCGCATCGTTTAAAAATGGTGTTCTGACACTTACTCTTCCAAAAGTTGTGGAAGAAAAACCTGAGCCGCGCAAAATTACCGTCAGCGGCTAGGCCTTACCTCATCCTCCCTGAACTTGTCTTCTCTGTGTTGCCTGACGGGCGGTTTTTACCGCCCGTCTTTTTTGTGGCCATCAGGGATTTAAAGTGATGGATGGCGGGCGCAGTTTTCAAGCGGCATATCGAAAATCCCGGTTTCATCAAACCGGTCGAGTGCGTCATGCCAAGGTTTAAGATCAATTCCCTGAGCCTTGATCCAATCAGGATTATAGTAAGTATCGCGATATCGATCACCGCCATCACACAGCAGCGTCACGACAGAGCCCTTTTCACCGGCCTTGTTCATGTCGCTGATCAACGACAAGGTGGCGATCAGGTTGGTGCCGGTTGAGCCGCCACAGCGGCGGCCAAGATGCTTTTCAAGGTACTGCAAGGCGGCAAAGCTTGCGGCATCGGGAATGCGATACATCCGGTCAACGACATTCGGATTGAAACTGGGTTCAACGCGGGGGCGTCCAATGCCCTCGACGCGTGATCCCTTATCCCCGGTGATGCTGCAATCACCTGTTTCATAGCCATTATAGAAAACCGAATTTTCCGGGTCGGCCACGCATAGTTCGCAGCCTTGCCCGAGGATACGGCCATAGCGGATGTAGCGGCCAATGGTTGATGAGGTGCCGCCGGTGCCAGCCCCGACAATGACCCAGCGTGGAACAGGATGCGGTTCGTGTTTAAGCTGTTCAAAGATGCTTTCGGCGATGTTGTTGTTACCGCGCCAGTCGGTTGCCCGTTCGGCATAGGTGAACTGGTCCATGTAATGGCCGCCGAGTTCACGGGCCAGGCGTTGTGATTCTTCGTAAATCTGACCGCTTTGGTCGACCAGATGGCTTTCGCCACCATAAAAGGCAATCTGATCAATCTTTTGTTGCGATGTGGATTTGGGCATCACGGCGATAAAGCGCAGGCCCAGAAGACGTGCGAAATAGGCTTCTGATACCGCCGTGGAGCCGCTGGACGCTTCAATCACCGGGGTGTCTTTGGTGATCCAGCCATTACACAGCCCATATAGGAACAACGAGCGGGCCAGACGATGCTTTAGACTGCCGGACGGATGGGTCGATTCATCTTTGAGATACAAGCCAATCCCGTCAAGCGGGGGAAGATCCAGGCGGATCAGGTGCGTATCGGCGGATCGGTTAAAATCGGCTTCGATGGTGCTGATGGCTTCGGCAACCCATTGGCAGTCATATGGCATGTCGCATCCTGATACTGTTTTTTAGACGTTATTTTCGATATGAGGCCAGAGATAAGGGATTATAATACAAAAAACGAGCGTGAAATTGTCTCGATACATTTTGACGAAACGTACGAATTAAAACAGATTGGGCTTGCTAACACTTTTTTCAAAGCTAACACTCTATAGTGAGTGTCGCGATTCTATCGATCTGATTAGGTGACTTGGAAATCATGGCTGACAAAGAAAAAGATCCATTTGCGGCCCGTCACGGGTCTGAGATAGGTGCGGCCTATGATGTGCCTGTGCGTGTTTCGACCGTGATTGGCAAAAGCCAGATTCAGGTGGCACAGCTTATGCGCTTAACACGCGGGGCCGTTCTGGAGCTTGATCGTCGTGTGGGGGAGCCTGTTGATATTTACGTCAACAACCGTCTGGTCGCACGCGGGGAGTTGGTTGTGGTCGATGATAACCTTGGTGTCACCATCACCGAAGTGGTGAAAACCGGGACGATTATCGAAACCCATCACTGATCTGTTTTTACGCGATACAAAAAGTCAAACCACCGTGCCAAACTGGTCGGTGGTTTTTTTTGTTTCACGCAGTATGGAACCTCGGCAGTTGCTAGGCGTTTGATTGCAAAGCTCCTTTAAAATGCCATATTACAGCCAAAGGCTGTATTGGTCTTTACTGACCTCAATTAAAACGAGGGCGAACTCCATGCTTAATTTCCTGACGTCCGGGCTGCTGGCCCTGATTGGTCTTGCACTTGCCGGTGGCGGTGTCTGGCTGATCGCTGTTGGTGGCAGTTGGTACTACGCATTGGCAGGGCTGGCTTTTCTGGTTGCTGCCTTCTTGTCGTTTAAACGCAAACCTGCACTGTTGCCGTTCTATGGCCTGTTTCTGATTGCCAGTCTGATCTGGGCCGTCTGGGAAACCGGCTTTGATTGGTGGCAGCTTGGGCCGCGCGGCGGGATTACGGTCCTGATTGGCTTGTGGCTGATTACACCGATGTTTCGCAAAACGCTGACGTCAGGGAAACCTGTGCCTGATGTCAAACCGGCACGGTCCTTCTTGCTTGAAGGAAGTGTGGTGCTGGCGGTTGTTGTTGCGGTTTATTCCATGCTGAATAACCCCCATGAAATCGCCGGACGTTTGCCAAGTGAGCCGGTCGCAAGCAGTCCGGCATATGGTGGCACGGTTCCCGATGGCGATTGGCATCAGTATGGCCGCACGCCATTTGGACAGCGGTACTCACCACTTGATCAGGTCAATGTGGATAATGTCGCATCGCTGGAGCAGGCGTGGGTCTATCAGACAGGTGACGTGAAGCGCGTTGATGATGTGCCCGAAACCACCTATCAGGTGACCCCGCTTAAGGTCGGTGAAACGCTTTATCTGTGTACACCGCATAGCTGGGCAATTGCGATTGACGCAAAGACCGGGCAGGAAAAGTGGAAATATGATCCCGGCATTCCGCAAAACCCGGATCGTCAGCATCAGACATGTCGCGGTGTGACCTATTACAAAGACCCGGCGGTAACGGAAAATGGGCCATGTACGGCACGTGTTTTCCTGCCGACATCGGATGCGCGTCTGATCGCGCTTGATGCGGACACGGGCGAGGTTTGCCCGTCGTTTGGCGACGAAGGTACGGTGCACCTTGAAGAAAACATGCCCTATAACCCCGAGGGGTATTATTATTCGACGTCACCGCCGGTAGCAGCGGCTGGCAAAATCATTATTGGCGGGGCGGTGAATGATAACTACTCCACCAAGTCGCAGTCCGGTGTCATTCGCGCCTATGACATTAATACCGGCGAGTTGATCTGGAATTGGGATTCTGGCAATCCGGACCAGACCGAGCCGATCCCTGATGGGCAGACATATACCGCCAATTCGCCCAACAGCTGGTCCGTGTCGAGTGCGGACGAGGCCCTTGGCATGATCTATGTGCCGCTGGGCAACAAGGTGCCCGATCAGCTTGGCATGAACCGTGATGAGAATGTTGAAACCTATTCATCCTCAATCGTCGCGCTTAGCCTTGAAACCGGGCAGGTCCAGTGGGTGCGTCAGACCGTCCATCATGATCTTTGGGATATGGATGTTCCGGCCCAACCGGCGTTAATTGATATCACACAGGATGGTCAAACAGTTCCGGCCCTTGTCGGTCCGACCAAGCAGGGCGATATCTATGTCCTTGATCGCCGGACCGGGGCGCCGATCATCCCGGTCAAAGAGGTCCCGGCACCCGGTGGGGCGATCCCTGAAGATTTTACTGCACCAACACAGCCGGTTTCTGATTTGACCTTTATGCCTGATCCACTGACCGAAAAGGATATGTGGGGCATGACCCTGTTTGATCAGATGGCGTGTCGTATCGCGTTCCATCAGTTGAAATATGAAGGGCGTTATACCCCGCCATCCTTGCAGGGCACGTTGGTTTATCCTGGGAATTTCGGGACCTTTAACTGGGGCAGTGTTGCGGTTGATCCGGAACGTCAGGTGATGTTTGGCATGCCGACCTATCTTGCCTTTACCTCAAAATTGATCCCGCGTGCCGAAGTGCCGCCCCGTGGTACGGAAAAAGCCAGCGAAATGGGCATCAACCGAAATGAAGGTGCCGACTACGCAGTCAGCATGGGGCCGTTCCTATCCCCGCTTGGCATTCCATGTCAGGCCCCGCCTTGGGGCTATGTTGCGGGGGCCGATTTGCGCACGGGCGAGATTGCCTATATGCACAAAAACGGTACGGTCGAAGACATGACGCCTTTGCCTTTGCCGTTTAAACTCGGTGTGCCCGGTATTGGTGGTCCAATCATGACCAAGGGGGGCGTGGCGTTCCTTGGTGCCGCGGTGGACAACTATTTCCGTGCTTATGATGTCTCGACAGGTGATCAGCTTTGGGAAACACGGCTTCCGGCTGGTGGGCAGTCCACCCCAATGACCTATGAAACCGATGACGGGACGCAATATGTGCTGATCGTTGCCGGGGGACATGGGTCCATCGGGACGACGCCCGGCGATTACGTGATTGCTTACAAATTGGCGGAATAAACCTGTACGCCAGACTTAGAACAACAAAGGCACCTGTTATCGCAGGTGCCTTTGTTGTGTTTTGGCCATAGCTGTATATCTATTGCGCGGCTTCGTTTTTCAGGCGGTCATGGACGCGTTTGATTTCTTCGGGGCGCAGCCGTTGCTCAAGGGATGTGACGGCGGCTTTTGCATCCATCTTTTCTTTTTCTTCTGCGCCGGGGGGAAAGGTGATGTTGCCGCGCGCAGCCCGCGTGAGCCAATAATAGGATTCGGCATAGTTTTGCGCGATACCCCAGCCGCGTTCATACATGGCCCCTAACATGAACTGGGCCGCATGCATGTTTCCCTTGGCAGCGATTTCAAAATAGTGGGCGGCTTCGACGTAGTTTTGCTGGGCTCCACGGCCATGATAATATTGCGCCCCGATCAGATAGGCCGCATTGCTGTTGTTTGGTGCGGCGCGCAGGGCACGTTTAAAGTATTCCGTTGCCCTGAACTGATCGTAGTTCAGCCCCCAACCATTAAAATAAAGTACCCCGATATAGTAAATCGCACCAGCATGGTTGGCCTGTGCGGCATACATGAACCATTTGGCGGCTTCTTCGTAATTGGCGGGGCCAGTGTTGCCGCGATAATACAGCAGACCCAGCGCATATTGCGCACGTGGGTCGTCATTCTGCGCCGCCAGTCGCCATTGCGCGCGTGCCATTTCATAATTACCCGCCTGATAGGCACGATATCCTGATTGATAATCGCCACCCGCCGTATTGGCGTGTGCATTGTTAGGGGCAAATTGTGGGGTAAGCAGAAAGCTTGCGACAAGGGCAATTGCCCAACCATGGGGGCGGTGACTACGCAGAGATATCAAAAAAATGACCGATCAGGAGTTGGATTTGAAGAGTGGGACCACTTTGCGCGCGCGGCCTTCGATGGCATCTAGAACTTTGAGAATGTCCGAGCTTTGCTTGATCCGCTCACCGCTGTGAAGGGCGAGATACTGGCCTGCATTTTTATGCTCGGCTCCAAGTTTGATGACTTGAAAAAGCGGTGTTTCATGGGTTGATCGGAAAATGGAAAACATCGCCATGCCATCAAGGTGGTCAATGGCATAATCGCGCCATGCGCCGCCTGCAACCTGACGTGAATAGGTGTTCATGAGTCTCATAAGTTCAGCCCGGTCAAAATGGACAAAGCTTTTGGCTTTGCGGTATTTGGCCAAATCGAACAATGTTCCCATGTCATGCTCCGGCGAGGTTGCATTCAGACCGACAGCATCCAGATGTGACTGTCATATGACACGGTAGCGTGGATTTATCCTCGCCTCAAGTTTCAATGACCAAATAAGGCACGGTTCTGAAATCAACGACAGGATTGGGCATGAGGAAAAAAGTGCTCTCGAACAGACTGTTACAGGCTGCGCGAGCGGGTCGGTGGCCAATCAAGCGTTTGCGCACCTGTATTGTAT
Source organism: Thalassospira sp. GB04J01 (assembly GCF_000751115.1). Lineage (NCBI taxonomy): Bacteria > Pseudomonadati > Pseudomonadota > Alphaproteobacteria > Rhodospirillales > Thalassospiraceae > Thalassospira > Thalassospira sp. GB04J01. Next base: position 55,295 of record NZ_CCDX020000018.1, read on the forward strand.
GGGTCTGGTGTGCGATAGCAGCTCACAGCGGCAAGCGACCGGTAACAGTAAAGCGGCGGTTCGGGAATCGGGTCTTTTTTGCAGTAGGATTTGCCATCAATTTTACGAATGGTGGAGCAATCCTGCCCGGTTGAAAGCGAGACCACATGATCGACCAGGGTTTTGTCGGTGTTGATGATGCTGACGACATCAAAAGCCAGATACCACTCAGCACCGGTAAACAGGCTGGTTCCAGCGATATCAGACATGGTTGTGCTGCATCCTGATACGCCCGTACCCAGTAGTGCGGCAAACAGCCCGGCAAGGATGCGTTGACGAATGACGCGCTTGGCATCAGCCCGGCTATGAACAATTTGACGACGTTTCATGGTGGTCTCCGTCCCGCCACCGGGCAATTTTGACCGATGACATTTAAAACTCTGTTCCCTTGAAACCTATCAAAGCAAGTAGCGTGCCGAAATGTGTCGGGTTGGGGCAACTATCGGTCATATGGTCGCTGCGAACAGGATTTTTAGGCGTTTGGGCGTTTCTAAGATTGATATTAGGGGCCGGGGCGAGCAAGCGGTGTGTGCAATTCTTGGTAAATGGCCGTCCAGTACGACCTAAACTGCCAGTCAAAACGTGTTTTTGCGGGGTGTCAGGCAATTCTTACCGCCCTTTGTTCTGCAACGACACAGGCGTTGTCTGGTTGCCTAATCTGGCTTGAAAGCGCCCAGAAGGCAAAATAATCGGCATAAAGGTGTGAATGACGTTGAGTAGACTTGACCCCTTGTATGCAGGCGCGTTAAATCCTTGCCGGAATTAATTCTGATAAGCGGGCAAGTTGCCCGCTTTCTTGTGACCGGATTGGAGCCGTTTTCGTGGTTGATATTTTCCAGGAAGTCGAAGAAGACCTGAAGCGTGAACGCAGCGAAGCGCTGTGGCGCAAATACGGTAAATACGTGATTGGCGTCGCCGCAGTCATCGTGCTGGGTGTTGCTGGTCGCGAAGGCTGGAAAACGTACGAACACAGCACCAGCATTGAAAATGGTACGCGTCTTGCCAACGCAATTGACCTGACCCAGTCAGGCGAGAACAATCAGGATGCCGCACTCGCCGCACTTGATTCCATCATTGCTGATGGTAATGCGGACTTTGTCGCACTTGGACATTTCCAAAAAGCAGCAGTTTACCTGCGTGCTGGCGTAAAAGAGTCGGCCGTTGCCGAACTTGAAGCCGTTGCTGGCAATGGTGACATTGATCAGGTTTACCGCGATCTTGCGGTTGTCGAAATCGCCATGAACAACGCGACCCAAAGCAACGCCATGGATTTGATTGCGCGTCTTGAGCCAATCGCGGTTCCGGAAAACGCATGGTATTACTCCGCACGCGAGATGATTGCGATGCTGCATGTTGCTGCGGGCGAAATTGATGCCGCCAAGCCGCTTCTGACCGAAATTGCCGACGATAACGAAGCACCGTCGGGCATGCGGTCACGGGCAAGCGAGATTCTCAAGGCGATTGGTGCCTGACCACATCTAGAACAGATTTGGTCGGGATAACGTCCAGACCAATGCGATGCGAGCTTGAACCAGAGGATACGGTTTTGACGTCACGCGCTTTTAAGTCACTTGTTTGTGTAATGGGTCTTTCGGTCTTTCTTGCTGGCTGTTCCAGCTGGCTTGGTGAAGACGAAGCACCGCCCTTACCCGGTGAGCGTATCTCTGTTCTTGCTCTGCAAAGCACGGTACAGCCTGATATCGATCTGAGCGATCAGCGCGTGGTCCTGCCTGAACCCGAACCAATGGTGGATTGGCCGCAGAACGGTGGTTTTCCAAGTCATGCGCTTCATCATGTCGGGCTTGAGAACGATGTTCTTGAGCAAGACTGGTCGGTCAGCATTGGCGAAGGTTCAATGGATGACAACCTGTTGCTCAATCAGGCGATTATTGCCCGTGGTGTGATCTTTACCATTGATGCCAGCGCAGAGGTTCGTGCCTTTGCCGCCACATCGGGTAAGGAAATCTGGTCGATTGAGCTGGCACCTGAGGATGAAGAAGACAGCACCCTGCTTGGCGGTGGTCTTGCCTATGAGAAAGGCATTATTTACGCAACCACTGGCTTTGCCGAAGTCATTGCGATTGATGCACCCAGTGCGACGGTCCTTTGGCGTCAGCAGGTAAGTGCGCCGATGCGGTCCGCACCGACCGTACGTGGCGGGCGTGTGTTTGCCATTACGATCGATAACCAGACCATTGCGCTTAATGCGATGAGTGGTGAGTTGCTCTGGAGCCATCGCGGCGCATCCGAAGGGGCTTCCTTTATCGGTGGGGCAAGCCCGGCTGTGGATCAGGGGGTTGTGATTTCGGCCTATTCAACGGGTGAACTTTATGCGCTTCGGGTTGAAAATGGTCAGGTGATCTGGTCGGATGCGTTGGCGTCTGCCGGGCGTACAGATGCTGTGTCAGCGATTGCCGATATTCGCGGTTTGCCGGTGATTGATAATGATCTTGTGTTTGCGACCAGTAACTCGGGTTTGACGGTCGGAATTGACCTTCGGACCGGGTATCGCGTCTGGGAACTTGAGGCCGGTGGCATTCAGTCGCCATGGGTTGCGGGCGATTATATATACGTCCTTACCAACACAAATGATCTGATTGCCTTGCGTCGGAAGACCGGACAGGTTAAATGGGTGACCGTTCTGCCACGTTTTGTCGATCCCGAAGATCAGGATGAACCGATTGTGTGGACCGGTCCGGTCCTGGTCGGTGACAGGTTGATCGTTGGTAACGAGCAGGGCGAAGTAATGACTGTTTCCCCTTATAGCGGTGAAATCATCGGCAAGGACGAAGTGTCCGGCCCGATTACCTTGCCGCCATCTGTTGCTGGTGACAGCCTTTACTTCCTGACTGCGGATGCCGATCTAATCGCATATCGCTGATCAGGTAAGAAAAAGTTTCCGCAAGGTTTCCTTGCAAGATTTGCGGTGCGCCGTGGGCTTTTGCCTCCGGCGCATATCGCCGTTTATAACGAGAGTCTGAAAGTCAGATGTCGCTAAAAGTTGCCATTATCGGTCGCCCCAATGTCGGGAAGTCGACCCTGTTTAACCGTCTGGTCGGTAAAAAGCTGGCCCTGGTTGACGACCAACCTGGTGTGACCCGTGATCGTCGCTATGGCAAGGGCCGTCTGGGCCATATGTCGTTCGATATCATTGATACCGCCGGTCTTGAAGAAGTGTTCGATAACTCGATCGAAGGCATGATGCGCCAGCAAAGTGAGATGGCGTTTGAGGAATGCGACGTTGCGCTGTTCCTGATTGATGCCCGTGCGGGTTTGACGCCACTTGATAACCATTTTGCCGATTGGCTGCGCAAACGCCAAAAGCCGGTCTATGTCATTGCCAACAAGCATGAAGGCATTAATCAGGACCCGGGGCTGTATGAGGCCTATGGTCTTGGCCTGGGCGATGTTGCGCCGATTTCTGCCGAGCATGGCCTTGGCATTGAACTGCTCTATGACATTCTTGAACCGCATTGGAAAGAATGGAAAGACGGCGTTCGCGACGAAAAGAAAAAAGCCCAGCAGGCCGCAGCCGAACTTGACGCAGCGGACGAAAATGCCGCTGGTGAAGATGACGGGGTTGACGACCTCGATAGCGAGGACGATTTCCCCGATGACGACGGTGAAAACTTTCCGTCCTTTGAGATCGAGTTTGACGAAGACGACGAAGATGAAGACGGCGAACTGATTGACGAAGGTCCACGTGACAATTCGAAAATCCAGTTGGCGATTGTTGGTCGCCCGAATGCGGGAAAATCAACCCTTCTGAACCAGCTTTTGGGCGAAAATCGTGTGATGACGGGTCCGCAGGCCGGTTTGACCCGTGACTCGATTGCGGTGGACTGGTCCTATGAAGGACGTCCGTTCCGCCTTGTCGATACGGCGGGCATGCGCCGTAAAAAGAAAATCGACGACCGTGTCGAAAGACTTTCGGTGTCCGATACGCTGCGCGTGATCCGTTATGCACAGGTCGTTGTCCTGATGCTTGATGCGACCAACACGCTTGATAAGCAGGACCTGACGATTGCGCGTATGGTGCTTGAAGAAGGCCGCGCATTGATCATTGCCGTGAACAAGTGGGACACCATCATCGATAAGTCCGGTGTGATGCAGGCGTTGCGCGATAAGCTTGATACGTCCTTTGCGCAGGCCAAGGGCATTCCGGTTTTGACCTTCTCGGCCTTGACCGGGCGTGGGACCGAACGTCTGATGCCGACCGTTCTTGATATCCACGATATCTGGAGCCGTCGTATTTCGACGTCCAAGCTGAACCGCTGGCTTGAAGTTGTCAGTGAACGTCACTTGCCGCCGGTTATTTCCGGGCGCCGCATTCGTCTGCGCTATATGACGCAAGCCAAAGCGCGTCCGCCAAGCTTCTTTATCAACTGCTCCAAGGCGGCCGAACTGCCCGAAAGCTATACGCGTTACCTGATCAATGGTCTGCGCGAGGATTTCGATATGCCGGGAGTTCCGATCCGCGTTAATTTGCGCAGCAGTGACAACCCGTTTGCGAAAAAGAAAAAGAAGCGCTGAGCGTTTTGATCTTGATCCAACTCATTGTAAAACTGCCCCTGGAAACGGGGGCGGTTTTCTTTTTGGGACTCAAAACTTTATACTTTGGTTCGGGACGCCGATTTTTCTGTTTCTCAAACGGACTAACTGTTCGAATTTCTCATTCAGTCCCCATATCTAATTGGGCGCGGACAAGTTGACTGTGGTGTGCGGCGTTATCGATAAGGGAATGAGTGGGATAATTTAAATGCGTTTGAAGCATGTGCTGGTGATTTGTTTTCTGGTGCTCTCGGTGCTGCCGTTGTTCGTGAGTTTCGGGATGCTTCAATCCTATTCTGCCACGCAATACCGCAACCAGATCGGAGACAAGTTGAATGCTGTTTCGCAATTGGCAAAACAACGTTTGACGGCGGCGATTGCGCGTATCGAAGACAATACGACGTTGCTTGCGAACCGAACCCTGCTTCGGCAACAAATGGGGGAGTATGCGCAAACGCGCGAATATGCACTTTACGATACGATTGAAAACAGCCTGCACGAAGCCAAGCAGGGTATGGAACAGATTGTCGATATCGGTGTGTTTGCGCCCAACGGTCAGTTTATTGCCTCAATTAATCGGACGGCGACCTCGTTCGACCGTTCCATGCTCAAGGGGCGCGATCGGATTATCTTCTTGCGCCATTCTCAGGAACTTATTGTCCGTAGTATTGTCGAGATTGATCTGAAGGGCCGTACCGTCGGCTACATGGTCGTTGATTTTTCTGGCCAGTTTATTCTTGATCTTGTGAATGATCACACGGGGCTGGGAGAAACAGGCGAATGGCTGTTTGCTGTACGTGATGAAAACGGCGATGCGTTGTTTGCGGTGCCGTTGAAATATGATGCAAGAGCCGCCTTTGTCCGCCGGGTTGCCAAGGATCGTCTGGACGTACCAATTACGCAGGCACTTCGTGGCCAAGAAATCATTATGGCGAATGCACCTGATTATCAGGAACGGCCTGTCATGGCTTCTACGCGGTACATCAAAAACATGGATATTGGCTTGGTCGCCAAGATCAACGAAAGCGAAGTAACCGCGATCATAGATGAGGCCAATAAATACCTTGTCATGCTGGGCATTGCACTTGTGCTGATTGCCGTTGTTGTCGGTGTCCTGATCGCCAGCCTGATTGCGAAGCCGGTCGAGCAACTTCGCAAAGCAACACAGAAGCTGGCTTCTGGCGATTTTGATGTGCAGCCGGTTGAGGCCGGTTGGCGCGAGGCAAAGGACCTTGCAGCATCTTTCACCGATATGGCCGAATCCATTCACGATTTGCAGGAAAACCTGCAACATAAAGTCGAAGAACGTACACGTGACCTTGATGAGGCCAATCAACGCCTAACGGAGATTTCCGTGCGCGATCCGTTGACCGGTGTCCATAATCGCCGCTATGTCATGGAACGGCTGGAACAGGAGGCATCGAGAGCGCGGCGCTATAATGGTCAGTTGGCTGTGGCCATTCTCGATATTGATCACTTTAAGCAGGTCAATGATACCCTTGGGCACGCCACCGGGGATGAGGTTTTGATCGGTCTTGCGTTTTGTGTGGAACATACTCTGCGGACGTCTGACTTGTTTGGCCGTATCGGTGGCGAAGAATTCTGCATTGTCATTCCCGAGGCCGACAAAGAAGGCACAATGCTTTTGATCGAACGCATTAGGTCCGCGATCGAGGCCTTGCCGTTTAATTTTGACGGCAAGCAACTCAAAGTGACCTGCAGCTTCGGGGTTGTCTTTTTGGCCGAGGAAATTGATAGCACAATGCTGCTGATGGAGTGCGCTGATAAGGCGCTTTATCATGCCAAGGAAACCGGACGAAACAAGATTGTCGTTTACAATGACATGCCAAAAGACCTTTTGTCAGAAACCAGCAAAGACAACGCCGGTTAAGCCGCGAGTAGGCCGGGATATCGGGCCTTTGCCTTATTCCGCCGGGATCGACGGCCCGTTATCGATAATGTCGCGGATGTGATCGGGCAGGTCGCTTTGCGTCAGGCGTTCCTGCATGTCGGCGTCCTGCGTGAAGGCAAAGATGTCTGCCAGATCCTGCCCGGAAAAATCAATCTGATACCCCAGATCGGCCTGCTGCAGGTGCAGCATTGCATCCGCACCGCGCCACATACGGGCGAAAAATTCAAACGGATTGCGCGACTGATCCATGTTGGATGCATCAAGACTGGTCGCAATGTCACCCCCGACATTATTCACCGCATGACACACAACGCAGCCGCGTTCGGCGAATAGGTCCTTACCGCGTTCTGCGCTCATTTGGGGCCATGACATCTTCGGATCATCCTGTGCTGCGTGGGATGGTGTCACACTGGCTGTCAGGGTCGCAAAACAAATCGTGCAAAAGGCTGCAAGTGACAGGAGCTGTTTGCGATGGATGGCCGATTTCATATGACGTCCCTTTGACGGAGTGTTGATGCGGGTAGGTCATGCTAACGATCCGACGGCGGGAAAAGCAATCAATTGATGTTGCTAACAGAATTTAAATTCAAATGGTAGCGGCAAGAAACACATGTTCCTTGCCGCGTGATGTCACGAAAAGTGTGGCGGGTTAAGCCGCGCAAAGCCTTCCTGAATGTAATAGGGGTAATGGGGATAGGGTGGGGTGCGTTTGCTTACCTGATCAAGGCGTGCGATCTGATCATCGTTAAGGGACCAACCAACCGCGCCGAGATTGGCGATGAGCTGATCTTCTGTTCTTGCACCAAGAATAACCGAAGAGACGCTAGGGCGTTGCAGCAGCCAGTTGATCGCCACTTGCGCAACCGTTTTACCAATTTCCCCGGCGATGTCGTCAAGCACATCGACAATGTCATAGAGCATTTCGTCATCAACAGGTGGCCCAAACTGGGCGGTTTCTTTTAACCGACTGTCACTTGGAAGCGGCATTTCGCGGCGAACCTTTCCAGTAAGGCGGCCCCAGCCAAGCGGGCTCCAGACCAAGGCGCCTAGTCCCTGATCTTCGGCCAGAGGCATCAGGTCCCATTCGTAATCACGCCCTACTAGTGAATAGTAAACTTGATGGGCGACATAGCGCGAATATCCGTGACGCTCGGCAATAGAAAGCGATTTCATGATTTGCCAACCCGCAAAGTTGGACGCACCGACGTAACGCAGTTTGCCAACCCGGATCAGGTCATCAAGCGTTGCCATAACTTCCTCAATCGGGGTTGTGGCATCAAACGCATGAAGTTGCAGGATATCGATATGGTCGGTGCCAAGACGCATCAACGCGGCATCGGTTGCTTTGATCAACCGATCCCGTGATGTCCCATAGTCGTTGGGGCCATCACCCATCGGAAGTCCAAGTTTGGTCGATATCAGAACTTTGTCCCGGCGCCCCTTGATGGCCGCCCCAAGGACGGTTTCCGATGCGCCGTCTGAATAGATGTCCGCACTGTCAAACAGGTTCATGCCGTGTTCCAGACTGATATCAATCATTCTGGTTGCCCCCTTGGCGTCAACCGTTCCCCAGTTGGAAAAAAGTGGCCCGGTGCCGCCAAAGGTCCCGGCACCAAGGGACAATGCCGGAACGCGCAATCCGGATCGGCCAAGCTGTCTGTATTCCATGTCGATCTCCATTTTTGTAAAATATCCAATGGGGCCGAATATGGACAGGTGGCTTATTTTCAACTAGAGGTATCTTGGGAATATTATTTGTGAGTTCAATTCAACATGGCACGTCTGGATAGCAACCGGTCGGGGGAAATGGAAGTTTTCGTTCGTGTTGTCGAACGGGGTGGTTTTTCAACCGCTGCAAAAGACTTCAACATGACGCCGTCAGCCGTCAGTAAGCTTATCGGGCGGCTCGAAGACCGTTTATCGGTCAGATTGTTTAATCGCTCGACGCGCAGATTGCGTTTAACGGTCGAGGGACAGCGCTATTACGACCGGTCGGTACGTATTCTCGCCGATATGACCGAGGCAGAAGAAGAAGCCGCCAGTGTCGTGCAGCCTAAAGGAAAGCTGCGTGTCAGTGTCAATATGCCTGTGGGGCTGCATCGTATATTGCCACTGGTCCCTGAATTCCAAACGCTCTACCCCGACGTTGATCTGGACATCACGGTGAGCGACAAGGTCGTCGATCTTTATGAGGAACGGGCCGATATCGCCATTCGCAGTGGCCCGTTGCAATCATCTAGTCTGATTGCACGCAAGCTCGGCGATTGCAGAATGGTGATTGCAGCTGCACCGGCGTATCTGGAACGCCACGGGGTGCCGCAATCGATTGAAGACCTGAGTGAGCATGTGCTGATCGGCTACAATTTTCCACGTGCGATCAGCGAATGGTCATTTACCGTTAACGGCGCCATCAAGACAGTGATGCCCGGCGGAAAAATTTGTGTTGGGGATGCCGAAAGTGCCCGCAAGGTGGCTTTGGCGGGCGGTGGGATTGTGCGGCTGGCGGCGTTTCATGTCCGTGAGGATGTCAATGCGGGCGCGCTAAAGGTTCTGGTTGATCAGTTTAATACCGGGATCGGTGTTGAAATCCATGCGGTCTATATCGGGCAGGGCGGCAACATGCCCGCCCGTGTCCGCGCATTTCTTGATTTCTGTATTGAACGCGTCGATCTGACATAAAAAAGGCCGGGAGTGCCCGGCCTTTAAATGCGGTGTTTGGTTCGTGCTTAGTACGCGTCGACGACTTCGCCGTGTTTGGTGCAATCGCTTGCGGCCAGATCGACAAAGACATCCATGATGCTGTCAGCACTTGGCAACGTCTGTGGGTCTTCGCCCGGATAGGCTTCTGCGCGCATCTTGGTGCGGATACGGCCCGGGTTGACCAGATTGACCCGTACAGATGTTTCTTCCATTTCCTGAGCATAGGACAGCACGAGGCTTTCCAATGCCGCCTTGGTGGACGCATAAAGCCCCCAGAAGGCACGTCCCTTTGCCGAGGCGTTCGAGGTCACGAAAATTGCCCGCCCCGCGTCAGACAGCTGCAGAAGCTTGTCCGTTGTGCGGATCAGGTGGAAGTTTGCCGTGACGTTGGTGGCAAAAGTATTCTGGAATATCTGACTGTCAATATGACCGACCGGGGCTAGTTCCCCCAGAAGGGCAGCATTGCCGACAACGATGTCGAGCTTGCCAAATTTTTCATAAAGTGATGGCCCGAGAATATCGATCTTTTCAAACATTGTCAGATCAAGCGGCAGCAAGGTCAATTTGCCACCGGCTTCCCGGACTTCGTCATCAAGTTCTTCAAGTGCGCCAACGTTACGGCCCACAGCAACAACCTGTGCGCCCTCGGCGGCGAACCGCTTGGCAATTTCACGACCAATCCCGTGCGATGCACCGGTAACCAGTGCAACGCGTCCTTCAAGACGTTTGACATCCGTCATGCAGATTGCCTTTCGACCAGCTGGCTGAGCTTGCGGCCCTTGTTTTCGGCAGTGTGGTCGGTGAGCTTGATCGGGTAGTCACCCGTGAAGCAGGCATCACAGAATTCTGGGCTGTCGTTGTCACGGCCGGTAAGACCGGTCGCACGATACAGGCCATCAATCGTGACAAAGGCCAAACTGTCGACGCCAATAAGCTTTGCCATGCTTTCAATGTTGTGATTGGCCGCCATCAGTTTGTCTTTGGACGGGGTATCAACGCCATAGAAGCACGGGTTCATGGTCGGCGGGCTGGTGATGCGCATATGCACCTCTGCCGCACCGGCGTTGCGCACCAGATCGACGATTTTGGTCGAGGTCGTGCCGCGCACGATCGAGTCATCAACCAGAATAACGCGCTTGCCCTTAAGCTTGCCGGGGTTGGCGTTATGTTTCAGTTTCACGCCAAGATGGCGGATCTGATCGGTTGGCTCGATAAAGGTACGACCGACATAATGGTTACGGATAATGCCAAGCTCAAAGGGAATGCCGCTTTCTTCTGCGTATCCAAGGGCAGACGGCACGCCGGAATCGGGGATTGGCACGACAACATCGGCGTCAACGGCCGACTCACGGGCCAGTTCGCGGCCAATGTTTTTGCGCACGTCATAAACGCTTGTGCCTTCGACGATGCTGTCGGGGCGGGCGAAATAGACATGTTCGAAAATGCAGAAACGCGATTTTTGCGGTTTGAAAGGTTTGATCGACCGCAGGCCATGATCGGTGATTTCAACGATTTCACCCGGTTCGACGTCGCGGATGAATTCCGCGCCAACGATATCAAGGCCAACCGTTTCCGATGACAGGATATAGGCATCATTAAGCTTGCCCAGAACCAGCGGACGCACGCCCAACGGATCACGCACACCGATCAGTTTCTTTTGCGTCATCACCACCAGTGAATAAGCCCCTTCAACCTGACGGACCGCATCGATCAGGCGATCAACGATCTTTTCATACAGGCTGGTGGCGATCAGGTGGATGAAGGTTTCGGTGTCCGAGGTCGACTGGAAGATGGAGCCGCGTTTGACCAAACGTTCTCGTACGGCAAGTGAGTTGGTCAGATTGCCGTTGTGGGCAATGGCAAGTCCGCCAAATTCAAAATCCGCAAACAGCGGCTGAACATTGCGAAGGCCCTTGCCGCCGGCGGTGGAGTACCGCACGTGGCCAACAGCACGGTGGCCGGGCAGGCTTTTGATTACGTCTTCTGATCCAAAGATATCGCCGACCTGACCGGAGGCCCGGTGTGCGGGGAAATCTTCGCCGTCGTAGGATACAATGCCTGCTGCTTCCTGTCCGCGATGCTGCAAGGCATGAAGGCCAAGGGCCGTCAATGCCGTGGCATCTGGGGATCCGAAAACACCGAAAACGCCGCATTCTTCACGCAGCTTGTCGTCATCAAATGGATTGGTGGTCAGCATGAGTGGGTTCCGCTCTCTCGCCGGTGGCGCAGGGATGCCGCACTCTTTGCGATACCCACACGCCTCACTCGTTAGTGGTCGCCTCAATCAGGCGATCCAGATCATCGCGCGAGGGCCTTGTATACCCGTTTAGGGGCGCTGGTCCAGTCCCTTTTGGTTCCGGGCCGAGAAGTTGGCGGTAGGTTTGCTCGTTTGCATCGGCGTCACGCTGGGCGCGCGCCAATTCTTCGGCTGTGGTATCGAAAATTTCGTTAGGAGCCATGCGCATAATGAGGAACGCACCTTCCTCAAGAACCGGACGCGTACGGGCATCGCGCACCCAATCTGGCTGAGAGGTGGCAGGTAGTAACCACGACAACCCGAGAAACGCGATGCAGACAATCAATCCGCCGCGCAGCAGACCAAAAACAAAGCCAAGCGTACTATCGAGGCTGTCGAGGCCGGAATTTTGCACCGCCCGCCCGATACGCCCACTGATGAACGAGAAAATCAGGAACGAGATTAAAAACAGGCCAATGCCAGTCGCAAGGTCAGCAATCAGTTCAGACGGGATCAAATCACGGACATAGGGCCGCGCAACCGGATAACCATACAGCGCGCAAAGCCCGGCCCCCAGCCACCCCATCATCGACAGGGTTTCGTGAATAAATCCGCGGAAAAAGGCAAAGATACCCGACACCAGCACAATGCCGACAATGACAAGGTCAAACACATCGCGTGCACCAAGATCGGGGAGGGCGGAGAAATCCATGTATCGGTAAACCTTGTCAGTCTGTCTGCATGTCAGGGGCTTAGGCGTGTTTAAGGCAAAGGGCAGGGTTAATACATGCCTTCGCGTGGACGCACCTTGTCGCGGACATCGTCGCCGAAGAGGTTTACCAAATCCTGAAGATGGCCGATTTCAGTCTGATTGAGGCCCTTGATCGATATCTTTTTCTTGGCCTGCATACCGTTTTTCGGGGTGTAGGCGTTACCAAAGCCAAGTTTGGTGGCTTCTTTTAACCGCGATTCGAGCTGCCCGACCGGACGGACTTCGCCCGAAAGGCCAATTTCACCGACAATCACGGTTTCATTGGGAACAGGTTTATCAGCCACGGCCGAAATCAGGGCTGCCGCCACGGCCATGTCAGCCGCCGGTTCACCCACGCGCAAGCCACCGGCCACGTTCAGATACACGTCAAACTGACCCAATGCCAAGCCACACCGGGCATCAAGGACGGCCAAAATCATGTTCATACGGGCAGAATCCCAACCGACAACCGCACGACGCGGGGTTGCCAGTGCCGATTGTGCGACCAATGCCTGAATTTCGACAAGCATCGGGCGGGTGCCTTCAAGTCCGGCAAAGACGGCGGTGCCGCTTACGGGGCTGTCGCGGTCGGCCAAAAACAGGGCGGATGGATTGGGAACTTCGACCAGACCGGCATCACCCATTTCAAACACACCGATTTCATCGGTGGCACCGAAACGGTTTTTAACCGCGCGCAAGATACGGAACTGGTGGCCACGTTCGCCTTCGAAATACAGAACCGTATCAACCATATGTTCCAAAACACGCGGCCCGGCAATCTGGCCTTCCTTTGTCACGTGGCCAACCAAAAGGATGGCAAAGCCACGGCGTTTGGCCAGACGGATCAGTTCCAGTGCACAGGCGCGTACCTGCGATACGGTGCCCGGCGCACTATCAAGCGTGTCGGCATACATGGTCTGGATCGAGTCAATGACCACGACTTCGTGTGAGCTGGCCTCTAAGGTCGTGATGATGTCGCGCAGGCTGGTCGCGGCGGCAAAATCGACCTTGGTTTTGCTAAGCCCCAAACGGGCGGCGCGCATGCGGACCTGATCTATGGCTTCCTCGCCCGAGATATAGGCGCACTTGTGTTTTGCGGCCATCGCACCGACGGCTTGTAGCAGGATGGTTGATTTACCAATCCCCGGATCACCGCCAACCAAAAGGGCAGATCCCGGCACCAAGCCACCACCACACGCACGGTCAAGTTCGGCAATGCCACTGATCATGCGTGGCGGGCTGGCACTTTGACCTTCAAGGGCGACGAAATCGATGGTCTTGCCTTTGGCGCCACCGGCAATGCCGCCTGCGGCCTTGGGACCTTTTTCAACCCGTTCTTCTTCGATGCTGTTCCATTCGCCGCAGCCTTCGCATCGCCCGGTCCATTTGCGATATTCGGCACCGCAGTTCTGGCAGATGAAACGGCTTTGGGTTTTGGCCACTGAATGCTCCGCAGATCATAAGAAAACGTTGAAAAACGTAGAATGGGATGAAGGGCAGGTATGTCAGGTTAGATCAAAGATGCTTGAGATCAAGATCAAGTGGTCCTTCGATATCACCAGCAACGAACTGTTGCAAATACGGGTTATCGGTCTGATCTATTTCCGACACCGGCCCATCCCAGATGATCTTACCCTGATACAGCATGGCAACCCGGTCCGCGATCTTACGCGCGCTGGCCATGTCGTGGGTGATGGTAACAGCACTTGCGCCGAGTTCACGGGTACATTTGACAATCAGGTCATTAATAACATCGCCCATGATTGGATCGATGCCGGTGGTCGGCTCGTCAAAAAACAGGATTTCCGGTTCTGTCGCAATGGCGCGTGCAAGGCCAACGCGTTTTTGCATGCCACCCGACAGGGATGCTGGCGACAGATTGGCAACATCGGCGTCAAGTCCGACATCTGCCAATCGCGCAATCGCGAGATCACGGGCAAGCTTGGGCTTCATGCCTTTGCCTTCGATCAGGCCAAAGGCAACATTTTCCCATACAGAAAGCGAATCAAACAGGGCGGCCCCTTGAAACAGCATGCCAGTCTTGGCCAGCATGGCTTCATGGTCGGACCGGCTGGCGGTCGTCATATCCAGACCGTCAATGACAATGGATCCCTGATCGGGGGTCAGAAGGCCTAAAATGCATTTCAGGGTGACGGATTTCCCCGTGCCCGAGCCGCCAATGATCGCAACCGAGGAACCGGCTGCGACATCAAGATCAACCCCTTGCAGCACCTTCTTGGTTCCAAAGGCCTTGTGAACATTGCGCAGGGATATTTTGGCTGGGGTGCTCATGATCTGTTTGCTGTCCTTAGCGGGTGAAGAACAGTTCGGTGACGACATAGTTCGAAATCAGGATCAGGATTGAACTTGATACGACCGCATTGGTGGTGGCCTGACCAACGCCCTGCGCGCCACCCCGTGAATTATAGCCGTGGTAACAGCCCATCAGGGTGATGATAAAGCCAAACACAGCCGCCTTGACCAGACCCGATACAACATCAAGCTGTTCAAGATACTGGAACGTGCTGCGGATGTAGGATGCTTCGTTAAAGCCAAGCTTGTTCACACCGACCAGATATCCACCCATAACGCCGATGATATCGCCGATCAGGACCAGAATTGGCAAGGTGATCAACCCGGCAATCACGCGCGGCACCACCAGATATTTAAACGGATTGGTCGAAAGGGTGACCAGCGCGTCGATCTGTTCGGTGACACGCATGGTGCCGATTTCAGCCGCAATCGCCGCCCCAACGCGCCCGGCAACCATCAGTCCGGCCAAAACAGGGCCGAGTTCGCGGGTCATGGAAATGACCACAACCGTCGCGACCGCACTTTCGGCAGAGAACCGCGAAAACCCTGAATAGGACTGCAGGGCTAAAACCATCCCGGCAAACAGCGTTGTCATCGCGACAACCGGCAAGGAGAAATAGCCGATTTCACGCATTTGTTTGAAAATAAGCCGGAAATAGATCGGCGGGGCAATCATATGGCCAATGGTACGCCCGGCAAAAACCGTGACACGCCCGACAAGAGCCAAAAACGAAAGAAACATACGGCCAACCGGCGCAAAGATCGGCATCGGAACCTTGATTACCCCTGTTATTGGTCAACTCATTCTGGCTGACCGTTTTTTATCATTCAGCTTTCTGTATAGACCCGACGATAGCGATGTCCAAGAGAAGTTAGAATTTCATAACCTATTGTACCAGCAGCAGATGCAACGTCGTCAACCGTCATGTTCTCATCAAGCAACGATACCATGTCGCCACTCTTAAGCGGCTTACCCGGAAGATCGGTAATATCAACCGTGATGGCATCCATCGATACCCGCCCGACATAGGGCACTTCATGCCCCTTGATCTTAAGTTTTCCGGCATTGGACAGCGACCGAAGCCAGCCATCGGCATAACCAACGGCAATGGTGGCGATGCGCGACTTGCGCGTGGCTTTCCACGATGCGCCATATCCGACAGTTTGTTCGGCTGGAATTTCGCGGATTTGCAAAATCTTGGCATTGAGGGTCACAACCGACCGCATCGGATTTTCGGCTTCGGGGGTTGGATTCCCGCCCCAAAGTGCAAAGCCCGGACGGCAGAATTCCAAATGGTAATCGTCGTTACGAAAGATGGCAGATGAATTGCAAAAACCACGTGGTGCAGGTGGAAGACGGCGATACCATTTCATAAACAGATCAAACTGTCGCTTGGTGATCGGATTTTCGTGTTCGTCTGCGGCGACCGGGTGGGTCATGTAACCCGCCTTTTCAAAGCCATAGAGCAGCGATGAGTACCGATCAACCAGATCACTTACGTCTTGTGGCGACAGGCCAAGGCGGCTCATGCCGGTATCAAGATGGATAAAGGCCGGTGCCGGGCGTTCGTGTTCGCGGCACAGGTTTGACCAGCGTTCGATCTGTTCAAGGTCGTTCAAAACCGGGATGACATCATTCTCGATAAAGAATTCCTCGTCACCGGGTAATACGCCATTGAGAACAGCAATACGCCCGCCACCCCGCAGAAGCGGAAAAAGCTCGGCGGCTTCGTTGGCCTGGGCGACAAAGAACAGTCGGCAGCCCTGCTTTTTGAGGACCGGCACAATCATATCCGCACCAAGACCATAGGCATCTGCCTTTACCACAGCACCACAGGTGCGCCCGGTATAACGCTTGGCCAAAGTCTTATAGTTGTCGGCAACTGCTTTCATATTGATTTGCAGTTCCGCACACTCGGCAGCACGGCCGACGGCGGGAAAAACAGTCATTCGAATTACCCCGTGGAGTCCGTTTAGGGATGGAAACGATCCCTATTCATGTTCTTCTTCGGTGTGATCAAGGTCGCCAAATTTGGTGTAGTTCCCGTCAAAGAACAAACGCACGTTGCCCACCGGGCCGTGACGTTGCTTGGCGACGATAACCTCTGCGGTGTTGTAGACGTGGTTCAAACGGTCCTGCCAATGTGAATAGCGTTCACCGAATTTATCGGTGGCTTCTTCCGGGCGTTGGACCGGTTCGGAACGTTCGAGATAATATTGTTCACGGTAAATGAACATCACAACGTCGGCGTCCTGCTCGATCGAGCCGGATTCACGAAGGTCAGAAAGCTGCGGACGTTTATCGTCGCGCTGTTCTACCGCACGCGATAGCTGTGACAGGGCCAAAACGGGGACTTCAAGCTCCTTGGCAATTGCCTTGAGCATACGGGTGATTTCCGAAACTTCCTGTACACGGCCATCGCCGCGGAAGTTGGTCGGTGGTGCCAGAAGTTGGAGGTAATCGACGACGATCATGGCAAGGCCATGCTGACGCTTCAGGCGGCGACAACGTGTGCGCAACGTCGATACCGGAAGGGCCGGTGTATCATCGATATACAGCGGAACTGTGTTGAGTTCTTGGGTTGCCAACAGCAGGCGTTCAAAATCCTGCTCGTTAAGGTCACCACGGCGCATGTTGTCGCCAGAAACCTCGGCGGCTTGCGACAGCAAACGCGCGGCAAGCTGTTCGGCGGCCATCTCAAGCGAGAAGACGGCAATTGCACCCGTACGGATTTCATCGCGGGTGTCTTCGCCTTGTGCGCGGTTTTGATTGGATGCGATGGCAGCATTAAAGGCGATGTTCATCGCAAGGGCTGTTTTACCCATCGACGGACGCCCGGCAAGGATGAGCAAATCAGATGGATGCAAACCACCAAGTTTGCGGTCAATGTCGCGCAAACCCGTTGTGACACCGACCACACGCCCGGCATTCTTATAGGCGTGATCGATATTCTCATAGGCCTTGGCCAATGCGGGGCCAAAGGCGACAAAGCCCGATTCAGCTGATCCCGCGGTGGCAAGCGAGAACAGTTTTTGTTCGGCTTTTTCGATCTGGTTGGTGGCGTCGGTATCAAGTTCGTACTGATAGGCGTCATTGACCACATCTTCGCCAAGCTCGATCAGCTCGCGGCGCAGATACAGGTCATAGACCAGCTTACCGTAGTCACCGGCGTTGATTACTGAGACAAGATTGTTTGACAGTTCGGCCAGATATTGCGCACCGCCGATTTCGGCCAGATGTTCATCCTGCTTGAAAAAGGCTTTCAGCGTGACCGGGTTGGCCAGTTGTCCGCGTTCGATCAGTTTGCCGCAGGCTTCAAAAATACTGCCGTGGCGACCATCGGCGAAATGTTCCGGGCGCAAGATATCAGACACACGCTCATAGGCGGCGTTGTTATTGAGCACCGCGCCGAGCAAGGCTGCTTCTGCCTCGAAGTTATGCGGAGCCATGCGTTCGAGCACCATATCGGCGCCGTCACTGTGGTCTACATCAAGAGGAGCAAATAGGGAGTCTAAGTTGGGATCTGTCATGGGCGGAAAAGGTATCAGTCATCTGGTTGGCGGCAAAGAGTTAATCGGTATACATCATAGCGGGTATTCCATAAGCGCAGAGGTCGCGATTCAAATAAATTATTGAATTCGGGTGATTTTCCAAATTGGGCAAAAAGAAAACGGCATATCCGGGTGGATATGCCGTTTTCCAAAATGCGTCGAAAAAGACCAGCGATTAAGCTTTGGTGTCTTCTTCGTTAGGAGCATCTGCAGAAGCTCCTTCAGGAACTTCTTCTTCGAAGAGTTCTTCAGCAGCTTCGAGAGCTTCTTCTTCTTCCGCTTCCATTTCCTCGATCGTGCCAAGAACAGCAGCACCTTTACGGAGCTGTTCAGCGGCATCTTCTTCGGAACGTGCAACGTTGGCGGTCACTTCGACAGCGACTTCCGGGTGCAGATTGATTTTGACCTGGTGCAGACCAAGGTTTTTGATCGGCTGATCAAGAACAACCTGGGTACGGGCAACAGTGAAACCTGCATCGGTTACTGCGGTCGAGATATCACGTGCAGTTACCGAACCGTAAAGCTGGCCAACATCGGATGCCTGACGAACGAGGGTAACAGCAAGTTCACCCATGTTCTCGGCAACCGCTTCGGCTTCTTTGCGGCGGTCAAGGTTGTCAGCTTCGAGCTGTACTTTCTGTGCTTCAAACACGGAAAGGTTTGCTTTGGTTGCACGAAGGGCCATGCCCTGCGGCAGCAAGCGGTTGCGGGCGTGGCCCGGCTTGACAGTGACTACGTCACCCATCTGACCGAGTTTTTCTACCCGCTGGAGCAGAATAACTTCCATCACCGATCCTCCTCATTGCTACGGGTCATCGGTTCTTTCCCCCGCAGCCTGATTAAATGCTCAACAATTCCAAGTCCAGTGATCGCAACAAACGACCAACTAGACAGAACCGCGACGATGTAGAACACCGTCAGAATCATACGTTTTTGCGGCCATCGGGCTGCCTGCCCGTGTACCAGCGCCAATCCCTGAAACAGGAACGGCACTGCCAGTACCACCGCGACGTTTCGCGCCACATAGGCCAGTGAACCATCGGCAAAGCCGACTGTAAAACCAGCCACGGCAAACGCAAATAGCGACCATCCAGGCAGGGCAAAACTTGCCATTTTTGGTGTCGGACGCAGGTTTTTGCCTGCACGTACCAAAATTGCCTGTGCGATTGTTGCATTGGCAAACAGCATAAGAAGCCAGCTCACCGCAGCAATCGCCGGGAAGTAAATCTTGAACATACCAATCAGACCCTGAACATCAGACGTCATAGGGACGCCCATTTCCGAGTATATCTGGCTCAGGAATTGTGAAACGAATTCCTGAATGTCCAAACCTTCCGCCGTCAGTGTTCCGGTAATGATAATCATCACCGTCGCGACCATGACGGCCATGGCACTTACGACAACTCCGGAAGGAATAAAGGCAAGATTGCCGTTTTGATCCTTCCGAACGACCAGCGCCATGCGGGTCAACAACATCGCTGGTCCGGCAAACACGACCATAAAGACCGTGAAAGGCAGTAATCCCCCCAAAAGAACAAGGGCACTACATGCGGCAAATGCCGCAACCAGCAGGCGTTTGGGCCCTTGCCACAATCCCGTAAGGAAAAGCGGCAGATGCCCGAAATATGAAAGTAATAGCGCAACCGGATTACCCGAGAGAACCAGAAGAAACAGGACGGCACTGCCAAGTCCCGAGCCAATAGCTATAAGGGTGTCACGTTGCATTATTTACTCCCGACCCGAGACCATAAACGGGTCTCTTGCCGACTGACTTAAACCTGATCGGAATAAGGCAGCAGCGCCAGGAAGCGTGCACGTTTAATGGCTTTTGCCAGTTCGCGCTGCTTCTTGGCCGAAACCGCAGTGATACGGCTCGGAACGATTTTGCCGCGTTCGGAAACGAAACGCTGCAGCAGTTTGACATCTTTGTAGTCAATCTTCGGCGCATCCGCACCCGAGAACGGGCAGGTTTTGCGACGACGGAAAAACAGACGACGTCCAGCCATAATATATTCTCCTCGCTATCTGTTAGCCGTGCTGACGGGGACCGCCGCGACGATTACCGCCTCGACCGCCGCGCTCGTCGCGGTTACGCAGAATTGCTGACTGTTCTTCTTCGAACTCGTCAACTTTGACAGTCATCTGACGCAGAACGTCTTCGTTCAGGCGCATCTGACGCTCATATTCCGCGATCGTTGCGTGGTCGGCTTCAATCTGGAAGAGAGTATAGTGGCCTTTGCGGTTCTTCTTGACACGGTATGTCAGGGAACGCAGACCCCAATATTCGGTTTTAGCAATCTTGCCGCCGAGACCTTCAACGGTCTGGACCAGCTTTTCGTTCAGGCTTTCGACCTGTGCGGTCGAGAAGTCCTGACGTGCGATGAACACGCTTTCGTACTTGCTCATAATACTCCTAATCACTCCTTGTGGCTTATCTCTTCCCAACATGACCTCATGTCATGCAGGCATAGCCGGGCAATCCCGGCAAGGAGCCGTGAGACGGCGGAATATACACTTTTCGCCCATTAGTGCAACGCCAAATACACCTTTTCCACAAGTAGGTGTCAGGATCGCAATTTGGACGCAACGCATGCTTTTGCGTATGTTTCAGCCTTCTATGCACGTCTTTGTAAGAGTTGCACTTTCCTAAGGTCGGTTATGCGTGAAGTGGTTCACACTTGAAACAAAAAGTTCAAGAGAGTACGCCTGTTAGCATTCGCTGGTCCGGTAATTCCCGCTTCCTGTTGGTTGTTCCCGTTGAAATCACGGGGGCCATTATACCAAAACGGGGCGGGTGTTTTGTGTGTTAATGCCGAACCAAAGCATTGTCTTTTATTACCCTTGGTTTTGTAATGGTAGAACCCTCAATTGATGCTGCGTCCTCACGCAGGGCATCTATGCTAAGTCTTTGTATGCTGGCACTTGTGGTCGGCGTGGTTACA
Source organism: Thalassospira sp. GB04J01 (assembly GCF_000751115.1). Classification (NCBI taxonomy): domain Bacteria; kingdom Pseudomonadati; phylum Pseudomonadota; class Alphaproteobacteria; order Rhodospirillales; family Thalassospiraceae; genus Thalassospira; species Thalassospira sp. GB04J01. Next base: position 76,291 of record NZ_CCDX020000018.1, read on the forward strand.
GGTTACGGCGCGGTTGTTTTCCGTGCGCTTGTCGCGCTTATTCATAACGTCGCCTTTTACGGCGTCTTTTCCATTAATTATGATGCAAACCTGCTGACAGCGCCCAGCACCTGGGGCCCTTTGGTCATTCTGGTGCCGGTCATCGGTGGTTTGTTTGTTGTTTTTCTTGTTAATACGTTCGCGCCAGAAGCCAAAGGCCATGGGGTGCCCGAGGTGATGAACGCCATTTATTTCGAACAGGGCCGTATTCGCCCGATGGTGGCGTTGGTCAAGTCGGTTGCATCTTCGCTTTCCATCGGGACCGGGGCATCGGTCGGGCGTGAAGGCCCGATCATTCAGATCGGTTCTTCGTTGGGCTCAAGCATTGCGCAAATGTTCAACTTACAAACCGGGCAACGCATCACATTGCTTGCCGCCGGGGCCGGGGCCGGAATTGCGGCAACATTTAATACGCCACTTGGTGCGGTGCTGTTTGCCATTGAACTGATGATGCCAGAAGTGTCAACGCGCACCTTCCTGCCGGTCGTGATTGCCACGGGGGCTGCGACCTATATCGGGCGCATCTCGTTTGGTCTTGCGCCTGCATTCGAGGTGCCGCTGGCGGCCGTGCCACAGGTGTCGGCAGTCGACCTTCAGGCCCTTATTGTCTATGTGGTGCTCGGCCTGTTGTGTGGGATCGCGGCGTGGGCGTTGATCCGTTCGATGCTGGTAACGAGCACCTTGTTTAAAAAGATGCCGGGCAACGATTATACCCGTCATGCTGTTGGTATGCTGTCGATCGGCATTCTGATGTATGTTTTGCTGCTGACGGGCGGCAATTACTATGTCGACGGTGTGGGGTATGGGGTCATTCAGGAAATCCTGCGTGGAACGATGACGTCCTTGCCGTTGCTGGTGATCCTGTTCTTTGCCAAACTTTATGCGACATCTGTCAGCATTGGTTCAGGGGCATCTGGTGGTGTTTTCTCGCCGTCGTTGTTTGTCGGTGCGACCCTTGGGGCTGCTGTCGGTGTTGTCGGCAACCTGATCTTCCCGGATGCGGGCATTACGCCGGTTGAATTTGCGCTTGTGGGTATGGGCGGCGTTGTCGCGGCGGGTACTGGTGCAGCCATGACCGCGATCATCATGATCTTCGAGATGACCCGCGACTATAATATTATTGTGCCGCTGGTTGTCGCGGTTGCGATTGCGCTTGGCTTCCGCCGTATGATCATCTCTGAGACGATCTATACATCCAAACTTGTGTTGCGCGGGCGTCACATTCCAAAGGAACGTCACAGCAACATGTTTATGGTCCATCCGGTGCGTGAAATCATGACATCCGATCAGATCTACATAGATGCATCTTTACGTGTTTCTGAAGTGATTGAGAAGATTGGTCCATCACCTGTGGCAAAGCCGCTTGTTGTGATGGAAGGGGGGCGTATTGCAGGTGTTATTCCTGACGTCACGGCGCTGTACGCGGTTGCAGGCGATCAGGGACACAAGGCACTTAAGGAAGTGATCAAGGAAGACTTCGTTGTCGTGGTTGATGACATGAATATGTATGACGTGATCAAGCGCATGGAACGCCGTAAGGCACGCGCTGCTGTCGTCGTCAGGCCGTGCCGCGGGGTGCCACGTCAGGACGATATTCGCGGCGTGATTACAAAGTCGCATATCGCTGACAGCGTTGTTTCAAGCATGCAGCACTATATCGGCTAATCAGTTCATAAAGTGCACGAATTTGTGCGCTGCATGATAGACAATCCTTCGAGAAAGGCAGCGAGCATGTCATACATGTTCGCTGCCTTTTGACTTGAAATCATGAAATTTCCTGCCACCTTGGTGTCAAGGTGTGTATGTGACGAGCCAAAAAGCCGTATCTGTTCTTGACAGTCGGGGCGGGCACGGTATCAAGAGGGCCTCAATTTTGAGGGGCCGATATTCGGCGCAGCCTTCGCATAAGCTGACAAAGGTATATTAAGTATAATGACACGCGCACTCGTTTTCCCCGGTCAGGGGTCGCAAGCGGTAGGTATGGGCAAGGAACTGGCGGATGCATTCCCGGTTGCCCGCGAAGTTTTTCAGGAAATTGATGACGCGCTTTCACAGAAACTAAGCGCGCTGATGTTTGAGGGGCCGGAAAATGAACTGACCCTGACGGAAAATGCACAGCCTGCGCTGATGGCTGTCAGTCTTGCTGTTACCCGCGTTCTGGAAAACGAAGGTGGCTTCACACTGACCGACAAATGCGATCTGGTCGCGGGGCATTCGCTTGGTGAGTATTCAGCGCTTGCTGCGGCGGGTACTTTTGCGGTTGCCGATACGGCACGCCTTTTGAAAATTCGTGGTCAAGCCATGCAGGCCGCAGTTCCAGTTGGTGTCGGTGCAATGGCAGCCCTTTTGGGGCTGGACTTTGCCGATGCGGTTGCCGTGGCTGAAGAAGCTGCACAGGGCGAAGTTTGCACCGCTGCGAATGACAATGCCAATGGACAAGTTGTCGTGTCTGGTCATAAGGCCGCTGTTGAACGCGCGATTGAAATTGCCAAGGAAAAAGGTGCCAAGCGCGCCGTTCTTCTGCCGGTGTCTGCGCCGTTCCATTGCTCGTTGATGCAGCCAGCGGCTGATCGCATGGCCGAGGCCCTTGCCGAAGTGGCGATGAATGCGCCTGGTAAGCCGGTTGTTGCGAATGTCACGGCAGAAAAAACTGACAATCCGGAAACCATTCGTAAACTCCTTGTGGAGCAGGTTTGCGGGACCGTGCGCTGGCGCGAGTCTGTTCTTTATATGAAGACACAGGGTATTACCGATCTTGTCGAGATTGGCGCGGGCAAGGTTTTGACGGGAATGGTACGTCGTATCGACCGCGACCTGACCGGCACTTCGGTAAATGGACCGGCTGATATCGAAGCATTCCTCGGCACTTTGTAAAAGTGTCGTGACCACGACGAACCCAAAAAGGGAAAGAAAGTTTATGTTTGATCTTGCAGGGAAAACCGCACTTGTAACTGGTGCCACGGGTGGCATTGGTGGCGAAATCGCCAAGGTTTTGGCGCAGGCCGGTGCGAAGGTTGCTCTGTCGGGGACCCGTGCGGAACGTCTCGAAGCGGTTGCCGCCGAGATCGGTGAAAACGCCGTTGTTGTTCCAGCGAACCTTTCGGATACAGAATCGGTTGACGGTTTGATCAAGGCGGCTGAAGAAGCCCTTGGTGGTCAGCTTGATATTCTGGTCAATAATGCCGGCATTACCCGCGATCAGCTTGCGATGCGTCTAAAAGACGAAGACTGGCAGGCGGTTCTTGATGTGAACCTGACATCTGCATTCAAGCTTGCACGGAATTCTTTGCGTGGCATGATGAAGCGCCGTCATGGTCGTGTCATCAACATTACGTCGATTGTTGGCGTCACGGGGAATCCGGGACAGGCGAACTACGCGGCGGCCAAGGCAGGCATGATTGGCTGGTCAAAATCGATGGCACAGGAAGTTGCTGCGCGCGGTATTACGATTAACTGTGTTGCACCGGGGTTCATCACCACGGCAATGACCGAAGAGCTCGGTGATGCACAGAAAGAGAAACTTTTGGCAGGTATTCCTGCCGGTCGCATGGGCGACAGCAAAGAGATCGCAGCAGCGGTTCTGTTTCTTGCCAGTGACGAAGCTTCATATGTCACAGGACAGACCTTGCATGTGAATGGCGGAATGGCGATGATTTAACCCGTTGCGGGTTGCTTGCTTTTCTGTTTAAAAGAGGCCGCTATAAAAAATCTTGAAACCGGCAATGGGTATTGTCGGTTTCCGGTCCCAGGAAGTTCCTTCAATAGGGGGAGCAGACCGGGACCACGCAAACGATAACTGACAGAAAACCTATTGAAGGATTTGAGCTATGAGTGATGTCGCAGATCGCGTGAAGAAGATCGTTGTCGAACACCTTGGTGTTGAAGAAGACAAGGTCACTGAAAACGCCAGCTTCATCGACGATCTGGGCGCAGACAGCCTGGACACTGTCGAGCTGGTTATGGCGTTTGAAGAAGAATTTGGTTGTGAAATTCCTGATGACGCAGCCGAGAAAATTCTGACCGTCAAAGACGCGATTGACTTCATCGAAAAAGCTAACAGCTAATTTTGCTGTGAGACATGGGCGCCAGAGGGCATCCTCAGGCGCCCTTTTCGTCTTTGCTGGATTCATAAAATAAAGGCGTAGTGCGGGATGAGACGCGTAGTTGTTACCGGTATTGGTGCTGTTACACCGCTTGCAAGCGGCGCACAGAACACGTGGCAGAAACTGCTGGCTGGCCAATCTGGAATCAAGAACATCGATACTTTCGATGTGTCCGATATCCCTGCAAAGATCGCGGGCCTTGTGCCACGCGGTCAGGGTGACGGACTTTTCAACGCGGAAGATCATGTCTCTGTTAAAGACATGAAGAAAATGGACGATTTTATCGTCTATGGGATTGCTGCGGCCGATCAGGCTCTTGCCGATTCCGGTTGGAAACCTGAAACCGACGAAGATCAGGAAAATACTGGTGTTCTGATTGGTTCAGGTATCGGAGGCCTTCCAAGGATCTCTGAAGCCACCGAATTGGTTAATAACGGCAAAACCCGCCGCGTAAGCCCATTCTTCATTCCGTCTTGCCTGATCAATCTGGTCTCTGGCCAGGTATCGATCAAACACGGCCTTAAAGGCCCGAACCACGCTGTTGTTACAGCATGTTCGACCGGTGCACACGCCATTGGCGACGCATCGCGCATGATCATGCTTGGTGATGCCGATGTGATGGTTGCTGGTGGTGCAGAAGCTGCTGTTTGCCGTCTTGGTATGGCTGGCTTTGCGGCTGCCCGTGCACTTTCAACCGGTTACAACGATACCCCGACCGAAGCATCGCGTCCGTGGGACGAAGGACGCGACGGTTTCGTCATGGGCGAGGGGGCTGGTTGTGTGGTGCTTGAAGAATACGAGCACGCCAAGGCACGTGGTGCACGAATTTACGCTGAAGTCGGCGGTTACGGCATGTCGGGCGACGCCTATCACATCACGGCTCCGGCTGCGGATGGGAATGGTGGTTTCCGCTCGATGCGCAATGCGTTGCGCAATGCCGGTGTGAACCCGGAAGACGTCGACTATGTGAATGCTCATGGCACGTCGACTCCGTTGGGTGATGAAATTGAACTGGGTGCGGTCAAGCGTCTGTTTGGTGATCACTCATCGAAACTTTCGATGTCATCGACGAAATCGGCAACCGGTCACCTGCTGGGTGCGGCTGGCGCGATTGAAGCTGTGTTCTCGATCCTTGCGATCTACGAAGGTGTGGTTGCACCGACCTTGAACCTGCAAAATCCGTCTGAAGCCTGCAAAGGTATGGATCTGGTTCCGCTTGAAGCCAAGCAGCGTAAGGTAAATGTCGCACTGTCGAACTCGTTCGGCTTTGGCGGTACCAACGCATCGCTGGTGTTCAAGAGCGTCTAAAACAGCAGATCCAACCTTACCGGGAGCTATCCCTTGAAGCGTTTTCTGCTTGTTCTTGGCTTTTTATGCATCACCGCCGCTCTCACCATTGGTGGGGCGGCGGTGTATGTTTATGTGCAATACACATCGCCAAGCAAACTTGTGCAGGGCAGCGACATCATCATCCCGCAAGGGGCCGGGGTGCGCGGTATCGCCGAAATTTTCCAACGTGAACAGATTGTCGAAGAACCTTTGATCTTTTTGGCCGGGGTGCGTGTTGCCGGGCTGGATCGTTCTTTGCGTGCGGGCGAATATCATTTTCCCGCCCGGGTCAGTCCCCGTCAGGCCGCGGAGATTTTGGCAAGTGGTGAGACCGTTCGGCGGTTCGTCACCATCCCCGAAGGTTTGAGATCAGGAGAAATCATCGACCGGATCAATCTGGTTGATGGTCTGACCGGCGATATCACCGATATCCCCAAGGACGGGACCCTGTTGCCCGAAACCTATCAGTTCTCATACGGTGATACGAAGCAAAGCATCATTGATCGGATGCGAGCTGCGCATGATGCGCTGGTCGATGAACTATGGCCGGGCCGGGATTCGGAGCTTCCATTCGATACCATTAACGAAGCGATTGTTCTGGCGTCGATTGTGGAACGCGAAACAGGAGTAGCGGCCGAACGTGGCCGCGTGGCGGGGGTTTTTGTCAACCGCCTGAACCGCAACATGCGGCTTCAATCTGATCCGACGGTGGCCTATGCGGTTAGTCCGAAAAAACGTCTTGATCGCGCTTTGACCCGTAACGATCTTCGTTTTGAAAGCCCGTATAACACTTATGTCACCGCCGGGTTGCCGCCATCGCCGATTACCAACCCGGGCCGTGATGCGATTTATGCGGTTTTACATCCGTCGGAAACAGAAGATATTTATTTCGTGGCGGATGGCACAGGCGGTCATGCCTTTGCCCGCACCCTTGACGAGCATAATCGCAATGTTGCCAAATGGCGGCGCCTGCGTGATAGCCAGTAAGGTAATCTAGTCTAGTCTAGTCTTCGTCAAACTATGTTCGATGCTGAAAATCGATTAAAAAAAGGCGGTCTCTTAAAAAGACCGCCTTTGTCATTTTCGAATGGTTTTTGCATAAGTCTGCCGGGCGGGACTTAGTTTCCGATTTGCTTAATGCCTGACGTTTTCTTTGGGATGCGTGACGCTGCCAAATCAAGCACCCATTGCGGGGCCATTTTAAGCATGCCGATCAGAATATTCATCGGCCACGGGAATGCGATCATGCCTTTGTTTCTTTCCAGCCCGCGAACGATTTTACGTGCGGCTTTGTCTGCCTGCATGAAAAAGGGCATCGGAAAATCATTGGCATCGGTAATCCGGCTTTTAACGAACCCCGGACAAATGACGTTTACCTTGATGCCCGATGGGGCCAGTGCACCGCGTAAGCCTTCGCCATAGGTGCGAATGGCGGCCTTACTGGCACAATATGCCGGGGCGGATGGCAATCCCCGCCAGGATGCCTGTGAGGCAACGACAGCGATTTGACCGTGCCCACGGATGCGCATCTTTTCAATCGCCGGATCAATGGTGTTAAGCACGCCGGCAACATTGGTAGCAAAGATATCTCGGACCTGTTCGGGGCTTTCGCCGTCGCCCCCTGTACCGGCTGAGATGCCTGCATTAGCAATGACAAGGCTGAGTGCCGCGATCTCGTCGCATTGCGACACATAGGCCGCCATGGTTTCGCGCGCAGTGACGTCAAGGACGTCTGCGAAGACGTTAGCACCGGCTGCACGGCATTCATTTTCAACCAGTCGCAGGCGTGTTTGATCACGGCCACTGATGAACAGGGTGACACCCGTACGGGCAAATTGACGGGCAAGGGCTGCACCGATACCGGAACTGGCACCGGTGATCAGGATGGCATGGTATTGAAATGACATGGTTGCTCGTATGCAGTTCGGATGTGTCTATGTGTTATTTTGGCGGAACATGCTGCAGCATTGGGGCAGCATTATGAAATACTGCTCAGACATACCATATTGTCGGGAACTGTTTGATGTTATCTCAATCGGGGCCGTGTTCGGCCTTGGCGTGGTTGGGGGCAACCGTTATAAACACGCAAACATGAAATCAGACTGGATGAAAATATGACCGTATCAAGCATGACCGGATTTGCGCGCACAGATGGTGCTGCGGGCGGCTTTGGCTGGACCTGGGAACTGCGCAGTGTCAATGGCAAGGGCCTTGATGTCCGTGTGCGTTTGAATGGCGGTTTTGAACGCCTTGAAGCCAAGGTACGCGATGCGGTGTCAAAGAGGTTCAAACGCGGCAATATGGGCGTTACCCTCAATGTTGTACGCGCGTCGGACGGAAGTACCTATCAGGTTAATCGGGAACTGCTTTCTGAACTGGTTTCCCTTGCCGAAGAATTTGACAATACCAGCAGCCTTTCAGCCGGAACAATTGCGGATTTGATGAACGTGCGCGGCGTGCTTGAGACCGTTGAAACGCAGGAAGATGATGCAAGTCGGGATGCCCGTGATGGTGCGGTCCTTGCCAGTTTGAGCGATGCGATTGATCAGATGGATGCACATCGCGCAGAAGAGGGTGCCAAACTCGATGCGATGCTGCGCGGGCATGTCGATAATATCGAGGCGACCGTTACCCGTGCGGAAAGCTGTGCATCGGCGCGCGGAGATGCGATCAAGGAACGACTGAAACGCCAGATCGACGAACTGATGGATGCTGGAAAATTTGATCCTGAACGCCTCCATCAGGAAGCGGCCCTTCTGGCGACCAAGGCCGACATTCGCGAAGAGATTGACCGTCTTAAGGCCCATATCATTGCCGCACGCGATATGTTGACCAAAGGCGGAGCCATCGGGCGTAAACTTGATTTCCTGTGTCAGGAATTCAATCGGGAAGCCAACACGCTGTGTTCCAAAGCCAATGACATCGAACTGACCAATTGCGGGATGGAGCTTAAAGTGATCATTGATCAGCTCCGCGAGCAGGTTCAGAACGTCGAATAAGCGGGTAGGGAAGGAAACGCGATATGACTGAACAGGCAAGCCGCCGTGGCCTTATGCTGGTCTTCTGTGCGCCGTCCGGGGCCGGGAAAACAACTATTACCCGCCAGCTTCTTGAAAAAGACCACAAGATTTCGTTGTCGGTTTCGGCGACTACCCGTGAATCACGGCCCGGTGAAGACGAAGGCACGCATTATTTCTTTAAATCGGTTGATGAATTTAAGCACATGATCGCCGATGACGAGCTTCTTGAGTGGGCCGAAGTGTTTGGCAACTACTATGGCACGCCGATTGCCCCAGTCGAAAAGGCGTTGTCAGAGGGGCACGACGTTCTTTTTGATATTGATTGGCAAGGTGCCCGTCAATTACGCGAAAAGGGCGGTGATGATGTTGTTTCGGTGTTTGTCCTACCACCGTCGTCAGGCGAACTCGAACGTCGTCTTCGCGATCGCGGACAGGATGCCGATGATGTGATTATGAAGCGCATGGCCAAGGCCGGTGCAGAGATCAGTCATTGGGAAGAATTCGACTACGTCCTGATCAATGATGATCTGGAACGCTGCCTTGCCGATGTGGAACATATCATTGGGGCAGAGCGCGTGAAACGGGCGCGGCAAACCGGGTTGCCGGGCTTTGTCAAAAAGCTTCTGACAGATTGATCTATGACCTGGAAAATGGCCGCCTTACGAAGCGGCCATTTCGTCATGGATTTGCGTTAGGCGCACGAAATCTGCAACGCTGAGTTCTTCTGCCCGGGATGTTTCCGTAATTTCGGCCTTTGCCAGCAATTCACCCACATTGATTTTGAGCGTTTTTAAGCTGGCGCGCAGCATTTTACGGCGTTGGCCAAATGCGGCTTGTGTGATCTTTGCCAGACTGGTCAGGTCGATTTTCGTTCCGCGATCTTCTTTGGGGCGCAATTGCACCACAGCCGACGTCACCTTTGGCGGTGGTGTAAAGGCGCTACGATGGACATCAAACAGAATGTCACAATCACACAGATACTGACACAGTACCGAAAGGCGCCCATAGGCCTTGCTTTTGGGGCGGGCGACGACGCGTTCGGCAACTTCTTTCTGAAACATCAAGGTCAGGCTGGTGAACTGGTCAATCTGCATTAGCCAGTTAATCAAAAGCTGTGTGCCGACGTTGTAAGGCAGGTTGGCGACGATCTTACGCGGGGCAGGGCCAAGCGTAGTGACATCTACATCCAACGCATCGCCGTCAATCACATGCAATGCATCGGGATAATGGTTGCTGATCTGTTCAAGAACCGGTTGGCAGCGTGGATCGCGCTCAATCACGGTCAGGTTGTTGGCACCATTGAACAGCAAGGCCCGTGTTAAGCCGCCGGGCCCTGGTCCGATTTCAATGACTGTCGCATGTTCAAGCGGGGCCGCAGCCCGGGCAATCCGGCCCGTCAGGTTAAGATCAAACAGGAAGTTCTGGCCGAATTTCTTTTGCGCCGACAGATCATGGGTCGCAATGACCTCACGCAGCGGTGGCAAACCGTCATTGGCAAGTTTGCCAGATGGTGTGTTGTCTTCTGACACGTTCGGTCAGGCTCCTGTTGAAATACGTTTGTGCGCCATGTCAGACGCCATTTTAAGGGCCGCGATCAAGCTATCAGGACGTGCAATACCCTTGCCCGCGATGTTAAGGGCGGTGCCATGATCGGGCGATGTTCTGATAAATGGCAATCCCAAGGTGACATTTACACCACCATGGAAATCAAGGGTTTTGACCGGAATAAGCGCCTGATCATGATACGGACAAAGTGCCACGTCGTATTGCGCACGGGCTTCCTCATGGAACATGGTATCCGCTGGCAGCGGGCCAATGACATCAAGGCCTTCGTCCCGTAGTTTTTTGATGGCGGGTACCATGATGGTTTGTTCTTCAATGCCCATGGTGCCGTCTTCACCAGCGTGCGGGTTTAGTCCCGCAATCGCAAGGCGTGGGTGCATAATCCCGAAATCGCGTTGTAGCGCCTTTGCCGTGATGTGACAAAGGGTACCAATCAAAGCGGCCGTCAATTGCTTGGGGACCTCTGCAAGTGCAATGTGGATTGTCAGTGGCACGACACGCAGTTTTGCGTTCGCCAACATCATAACTGGGACCGTGCCCGGACCTGCGAGTTCCGCAAGAAATTCTGTGTGACCGGGATGTTTGAACCCGGCCGTATAAAGGGCACTTTTCTGGATCGGGTTTGTCACAACGGCACTTGCCGCACCTGATCTTGTTAACTCTACCGCGCGCGTGATGCTGTCAATCACGATATTGGCTGTCACGGGCGACGCTGTCCCGGGAATGATTGACGCGTTTGTATCTTCGATATCGAGAACAGGTAGCGCGCTTGTAAACGCAGAGGCCGTTTCTGAAATGTCGGAAACGCGAACAAGCGGGATATCAATCCCTGTTTGATCTATCGCCTGTTTTAAGATTCTGACCGAGGCCAAAACGCAAAATGGCGACAAGGCATCATCGGTTCGGCGTTGCCATGCCTTTAGGGCAAGCTCCGGGCCGATACCACCGGGCTCGCCGATGGTTAAGGCAATCGGCGCGATATTGCTCATTGAAATATATCCCAGAGACCAGATTATATCCGAATATCGATAAAGGCTTCACGGCGCAGCTCGCGAAGTTTCCGCCGGGCCAAGATATCAAGCCGTTCCATCATCAGCCTGTTTTCAACACTTTTACGATCCGGAAGATTACTTTTCTCGATCTTGTCGCAAACCATCACCAGAAGCGCGCCACCATCGACACGGATCACATCCGAAATCTGGCCTTTTTCAAGATCACCAACAGCGCGACTTACCGGACCGGAAAGGTCATTTGGTGAAATGCCCTTCATCTCGCCACTGAGATCAGAACCAAGATCAACAGCAACATTTGCCAAGGCCTGACAGCTGTCAGCAGTTTTCTTGGCATTATCCATGACTGCGAGCTTTGCATTTAATTGGTCTTGTGGTGTGTCGTCTGCAACCGGAACAAACAATTGGTAAAGATCAAGTCGGGTATCTGTAATGGCGGCGGCATCGCCGCGGCGACGATCCAAAAGCTTTATGATGTAATAGCCACGAATGGTTTGGATCGGTGCACTTACCTCACCGGGGGCAAGCTGGTTGATAGCCTGTTGTAGTTCGTTGGCGACTTCACCTGCATATAGCCAACCAAGGTCACCACCGGCTGGTGCACTCGTACTGGCTGATATTTGTCGAGCAAGGCCACCGAAATCAGCTCCTTGATCCAGCGCTTTGAGGACTTCCTGTGCCGTTTGATAGACTTTGCTGCTGTCTTGCTGATTATCAACAGGAAGGAAAATCTCCTGTACCCGGTTGCGCGGCTTTCCCTGGTTGCTTTCGATGCGAGCAAGGTTCTCATCAATTTCAGCATCGGAAATCTGCACATCACGGCGCATCGTGCCCAGCAGTTTTTGCCATGCGACCTGCGGTTTGATTTGATCTTCGATGGTGCCTGCTGCGACGCGACGTTGTTCAAGGAATTTATCAAGCATCCCGCTTGCCAATCCGGCATTTTGCTCGATCGTTGATTTTGCAAGGTCGATATCGCTTTGCGTCACTTCAATGCCGCGACGTTCTGCCTCCTGCATTTGCAGCTTCTCATTGATCAGCTGTTGCAGAATTTGCGGCGCCATCTCATTGCTTTTTTGTGGCGTCATTTCGATGTTTGACGAAACGGCAATCAATTTAATGCGTTCGACAAGATCGATGATTGAAATCGGTTCGTCATTAACGACGGCAGCAACGCCAACTGGTGATTGGGCGCGTGCAATACCACCGGCAGACACCAGTATGACTGTGCTTAGAATGAAAAGGACGTTCTTGAATGCGAAGGTCGAAAATTTTGAAATCATTCTATCTTACAATCCGGCTGCAGATGCAAATTCGCCCAAGGTCTTGAATACGAGGCGGAACAAAAATTCGTCGGACTCACCCAAGTCCTGATCCTGATAGAAGGTGCGGCGTACCCGACCATCAAAGATGAAACATTCATCCTCGTACACAAAGCCGACACCGTACTCAAGTGGGTCATCCTGATCAATGTCATAACGGCTATAGGCCATGCCGGACCAGAATTCACTAAATTGGCGCTCTGCTTTGAAATACAGTTCTTCGCGCTCGTTGAATTCTTCACTGCCGGCATCGTCGGTGAAGTGTACGTAGGTCGTGTTGAGACGCAGTGTATCCATCGAGCCAACAGTGGCCGATACCTGATTACGTCTGGCAGAAAAATCATCGTTATCGAGACGATAGCGATAGGTGAGGTCAAGGTATTGGCTCGGTGAAACGGTTACGCGGCCAACGTAGTCAGACATATGTTCGTCAAGGCCAGACCCTGGAGCAAAGGTATCGTTGTCATTTGCGCGATAGCTTTGACCAAACATGGCACTGGTGTAACCACCAGACTGACCATATACGCCCCATTCCAAGCCATAGCTCGCACGGAAACCATCCTCTGCCCGGTCAAGTCCACCGAAACGGTCATGGGCCATCAGGTTAATATCGTCAAATTCAAACGATTGGGAATCTTCGTTAGAAATTTCGTCGGGATTGCCGCCATTGGGCGACCATGCGGCCATTGCCATTGGCTTGATGATATGGTGGTATTCGCCCTGATCACTGACGAAAGGCATACTCCAGTCAATCGCAGCCAAGGGCAGTAGCCGCCCAGTATATCCGCTGTAGTCACTTTTGCCGTCTCGTTCGACGTCAGAGACAATATAATTGTCACTACGAACGGATAAGCTAAGTTTGGTGACGTCGCCCATTGATCCGATATACGGAAGAGCCCATCCGGCTTTGGCGGAGACACGGTGCGAATCCGCACCATCTTCTCGGGTCAGTGAAAGCCCATCAAGGTCCAATGTTGTGTAGCTGCCATACTTCGCGGGCTCAGTCTGGCCGTGGAACTGCATATGGGGCAAGATGATAGGGGTTGTGTCGCGGTCATCATCTTCCTTAAGTCCTTGGAAATAATATCCGTCGATACGACTATAACTGGCACCCCGGAATCCCTCCGTGAACAGGTTGGAAGTTAAGACAGACGGCGAATCAAATCCGTAACGTGACTGATATGTTTTGTTAGATGCCTGCTCTGCATCAAAGCCCCAGCGCCAAGTCTCATCAATGTCAAACCGGCCCTCGGCGTCGATATGGCCTTGAAAACGGTCATCGCTGTCGCGGGTCACACTACCATCAAATTCCATCTCACCACGGTCAAACCGTTGACGGTATTCTGTCGCCAGGACAGGGCCTTCATCGGTGGTATAGATCGGCGTTAAAGTTACGTCTTTGCTTTTGTCTATGGCGACGTAGTAGGGCTGCGCAAAGAAAGAGCCAACATAGCTCGTACTACCAAAGGATGGCGCTAGGAGACCAGATTGGCGTTTTACCGTCGGGTCCGGGTGCTGCAAATACGGGGTATAAAGTATCGGAATACCACCCACTTCCAATCTGGCGTCTTTGTATTCAACTGTCTTTGCGTCGGCGTCGTGCATCACGCGCGCGGCGCGAATACGCCAAAGAGGTGGGCTGTCGCTATCGTCTTCGCATACTTTGCAGGGTGAATAGACGGCTTTAGCTATCTCAGTAAAGTTTCCGCCACTACGCCGTGCGCCGGTGCCAGCAATGCGCGTGTTTTCATCCAATAGAATGTAAATGTCTTTGACGATGCCGTTTTTAAAATCGCCGCTCAGCTCAACATAACTTGCGAATGTAACTTCGCCGTTTGGTTCTGTGATGCTGACGTTTCCTGAGGCAGTCATAACGTCTTGAGATTGATCATAGCTGACAGTATCAGCAAGAAGAATGCGACCTTCTCGCGATATTTCAACGTTGCCGCGTGCGGTTACAGTTTGAAGCTCGCGGTTGTAATCTACTTCATCAGCACTAAACAGAAGTGCCGGTTCTTCTTCGCCTGCTTGGGAAGATGTCACCTGCGCCTTGGCAGTGCTGATGCCGAACCCAACAAAAAACATTCCGCACCCCAATATGGTACTTGCGGCGAGTTTTTTGATCATTCCCCCTGTTATGGCCATTTAACTAGCCATCCTCAAGATGTAGCAATGTTGAAACCCCTAGCAACAAAGAAATACCCGCAGGTGCCCATGCTGATAAAATTGGTGGAATGCCGCCTGATACACCCAGTGCCGAAATGACATCCGTACAGAAATACAGAATGAAGCCGGTAGCAACCCCCCCACCGATAACAAGAGACACACGCCGCCGTCGAGAAAATTTAAGGCAAAAGGCCGCTGCAATCAGGACCATAGCACATAAAAGTAAGGGGCGTGAGAGCAGGCTGTGGAAATGAATTCGGTGGCGGGTGGCATTGAAGCCAGCACGTTCCAGCAAATTGATGAACGGTTTCAAATCCCAAAACGACATTGTTTCAGGTGACGCAAAACTATCCTGAATTTTGCGCGCCGTAAGGTTCGTCGGCAGCATCAGTTCACTGCTAAACGTACTGGCCTGCCCCGGGTTAAAGGTCCAGACATCATAAAAATGCCAAGTACCAGGTTTCAGCACCGCACGTTTTGCATCCATGCGGGTTGTAAAGTCATCGGAATTTTCAAACCGGAAAACAGTCACATTACGCAGATCAATTTTGTCCTCTTCCTGACTGCGCACTTCGCGGGCATAGATTACGGCTTGGCCGTCTTGTGTGCCTTGGCGCAACCAAAGCCCACTTGATGACAAGTTCATTACGTTGACATTGTTCTGAAGGTAACGTGCCTCAAGCATCTCGTAGCGCTGCAGCAATATCGATGACAGCGGGTTAAGTGCTGCAACCTGCAGCGTACCAAGGATCAGTGCGCACATAAAGGGCGGTAGCAGGAACTGCCACGCAGAAACACCTGCTGCGCGGGTGACGACAAGTTCCTGATTGCCCGTAAGTTTCCAGAACGAGAACATTGAGCCAAATAAAACCGCAAACGGCAAAACCTTTTCCGTCATGAACGGAATGCGGCTTGCTGCCATTTGGAAGACGATACTGACTGTTGCATCCGGCTTTCCACCCGCACGGCGCAGCAATTCGATGCTGTCGCCAATCATGATCAAACCAATCAGAAGGGCGAGTATCGCCAAAATCGAAAGCAGAACATGTTTGCCAAAATACCACGTCAGCGTTGGAGATATTCTCATGCCTTGGCCTCTTCACTGGCCGCGCGGCTGGCGCGAATTTGTGGTCCGCGGAATGTCCAGTAAAGCCCTAAAATAATTGGCAGCAGAGCGTTGGCATACATCAGTGGAATAAGTGCCGGGTTCTTTGCTGCCAAGTTTTTCATGGCAATGGCCACAGCCTGACTAAGAACCATAACCCCGATGGCGCCCAGTAGGCGCCCGCTTTGCCCGCGTCGCGAAAAACTACTCGAAACGAGAACAGCCAACGCAATACTGGCAAACCCGATAGCATAAAGCGGCGAAATCAAACGGTCATGACCTTCGGCACGGAATGCGCCAATATCGTTTAATGAAATGTTTGGCGGTACACCCGTCAGAAGATTGAATACATTGCGTTCGCGCGCTTCGCGATAGCGCAAGGCCGGATCTTCTGTACTATGGGCAATATCTACGGCATAGCGGTCGAAATACAGGATCGACATGGTGCCGTCGTCCGGGTTTACTTCCTGCCGGTTACCATCAAGTAGGACAATGCGGGGGCCTTCATCGGTACGAACAAGCGCACCATGCTTTGCCATCATTGTTGTTTGTTTGTCTGGATCGCGGGAGTCATGGACAAGGATGCCAAGAAGCTCGTTATCACGGCCCACTTCACGGACATAGACAGTCAATCCATCAAGGTCGGTGAAGCTGCCTTCTTGTAACAGGACCGATGAAAAATCATTGCGGATCGAGAATTGCAGTTCCTTGAACTGTTGATAGCTGTAAGGCAAATAAAACAGTGTTAGGAAGTAGCCAAAGCCAGCAGTCATAACCGCAAGCATCAAGGTCGGCTTTACAAGCGCCCATTGGCTTAGGCCCGCAGAGCGCATCACAATCAGCTCACGATCCTGAATAAGTTTGTTGTAGGTAAACACCACAACAAAAAACAACGAGATCGGCAGGATAATGGCCAGAAAACTGGGCAGTAGCAAAGACGTCAGTTGCAAAAATACCGAGAC
Source organism: Thalassospira sp. GB04J01 (assembly GCF_000751115.1). Classification (NCBI taxonomy): domain Bacteria; kingdom Pseudomonadati; phylum Pseudomonadota; class Alphaproteobacteria; order Rhodospirillales; family Thalassospiraceae; genus Thalassospira; species Thalassospira sp. GB04J01. Next base: position 92,910 of record NZ_CCDX020000018.1, read on the forward strand.
GGATAGGCCCCGGTTCACAATCATTTCCACAAAACGCAGACTTTGCGACAGCCAAATGACACAGAGAAGCCCCAGTGTCACAAAGACCATCAAAATTAGCTGCTGTTTTAGCATATATCGGGTTAAGCGATTCATCGGGCGGATTATAGACAAGCAATCAGAAACCGAAACAGGAAATTGTTCACAAATGCCTTCAAATCGTACGGAATTTCCGAATGCGGGCAATTGACGCGGACAGTTTGTTCAGAGGGATGAACAGGCAGGGTAGAAACCAACGCGCCATCGTCATCTTGCAATAACGATGGCGTAGCTGATTCTGGGAAATGAGTTTGTCAAAATAGTGGCTGGGGTTCATGGAGTTCGCTTTCGCTGCAATTAGCGATTTGAGCCGCCATGAAAGCCGCTTCCGGCAAGAGTTGGGAAAAGAAGAATTGACAGGATTTGACCTTGCCTGACAGGAAATCAGTTACCTCAGGGGAACTGCTGGCAATCATCAACGCGCGAAGCATTAACCAGCCAGAAACACAAAGGGCGGCCTGACGTAAATATGGTGATGCCAAAGCCTGGGCCATGGCCGCATCACTGCTGCAGCGATCAAGAACAATGTTGGTGCTTTCTGAAAGTTGTTCAAGTGCGGTTTGCACTTGCCGCGCCGCAGTTTGTACTTTGCCGTTTTGATCACCGGAAAGCGCTGTTTTGACGGTATCATGTGCCTCTGTAATCAGGATGTTTAATGCGTTTGCCTGATCGCGCAAAACTTTTCTGCCAATAAAGTCAAGCGCCTGAATGCCATTGGTGCCCTCATAAATCGGGGCAATGCGCGCATCCCGTAAATGTTGGGCGGCACCGGTTTCTTCGATAAAGCCCATGCCTCCATGAACTTGCACCCCAAGTGATGCATTCTCGACACCAAGGTCAGTTGACCATGCCTTGACCAGCGGGATCAGAAGATCTGCGCGGGCCTGTGCCGCCGCGCGTTGGTTCTCATCAGGCTGACTATGAGCAAGGTCAAGTTGAGTCGCTGCATACAGCGAAAGCGCGCGTGCCGCCTCGGTGGAAGATCGCATACGCATCAACATGCGCTGCACATCGCCATGCAGGATGATTGGGGCGCCGTCGATTGTGAGGGCTTTGCCTTGCTTGCGTTGTTGGCTGTAATCAGCTGCGTGCTGATACGCGCGTTCTGAAATTGCCACACCTTGCTGGCCAACGGCCAAGCGTGCGTTGTTCATCATGGTGAACATGCAGGCAAGTCCTTTGCCTTCTTCTCCAACAAGGTATCCGATTGCACCACCCTGGTCCCCAAAGGATAAAACGGCTGTCGGGCTAGCGTGGATACCGAGTTTATGTTCAAGCGAGACGCATGAAACATCGTTGCGTGGACCAATTTCGCCGGTTTCCGATACAAGGAATTTTGGAACGATAAACAGCGATATGCCCTTGATACCATCCGGTGCGTCAGGTGTTCTGGCCAAAACGAGATGAACTATATTTTCCGTCATCTCGTGATCGCCGTAGGTGATAAAGATTTTTTGGCCGGTGACAGCATATGTGTCGTCATTCTTGGGTATAGCAAGGCTGCGCACTTTTGAAAGATCAGACCCGGCTTGCGGTTCTGTCAGGTTCATCGTGCCTGTCCATTGGCCGCTAACCATCCGGGATAGATAAAGTGCACGTTGCTGATCTGAACCATGGATTGTTAGGGCTTCAATCGCGCCTGCGGTCAGCATCGGACACAGTGCAAAGGCCATATTCGAAGCATGCCACATCTCAGCAACGGCGGCGCCGAGCAGAATTGGCAGGCCCATGCCGCCTTCGGTCTTTGGCGCGGAAATACCTTGCCAGCCACCTTCACAAAACTGTGCATAGGCTTCTTTCCATCCGGTTGGCGTGCGAACAGTGCCGTCATCAAGAAGTTTCGAACCTTCCTGATCGCCGATGCGGTTCAGAGGTGCGAGGACCGATGACGCAAGCTTGGATGCTTCTTCAAGGATGGCATCGACAAGATCGGGGCTGACCTCCGCGAAAGCGGGTAGGTTTGCAATCGTATCAAGCCCGATCACGTCGTGGATTAGAAAACGAAAATCCTGAATTGGTGGCGTAAAGTCAGTCATGAAAAAAGACGTCTCCCTGAGATGTGAGCCGCCCGCTCGGAATAGTCAGCTTTTCGCCAACTTTGTTTGTTAGAAAGCAGCATAACGGGGCAAAGTCACAAGAGCGAGTCTGTTTCGCAAAGAAGCATTAAAATGCGTCTCAGACATTGGTCGCAAATGTAGGAAAACGGTTGCCACTGGCAAAGAGAGCAAAAGCATCCGATATTAGGCTCAGACCCTAATCAGACGATAAAGCAAGTCGAGGGCTCGCCAATCTGAAAAAGGCAGGCTAGACTTGGAAAGTATGAAATCGGATTTCGATCCGTAAACCAGATGATAAAGACAGGAGTGGGCTGTTGCTGCGCAAAGGAATATTACCGATTTTGTTTGCGGTGCTGATTTCGTTCGCCGGGACAAGGTTGGTCGCCTGTGCAGGACCTGCATGGCCCAGCGATGAAGAGCGCGTGTTTCTTGACGCGTATCGCGATCATGTGACGGTCAATGCCACCGAAGATCAGTTTGCCCGCGCCGACAAGCTCTATACCGAAGCGCTGCAGGTTCTTTCTGAAACCTATGTCGAAAACATTGATACGCCGGTCTTTGTCCAAAATAGCATTGCCGCACTTGATGGGCTGGAAGTCGATGATACGTCGCCGACAGGCATCGTCGGTGCTGTCCTTGATGACAGCTTGCATGAACTCGATCCGCATAGCGCCTATATGACCGATGACATGTTCCGCCGTTTGCAAGAAAGTACAGAAGGCAGCTTTGCCGGTGTTGGTATTGTGATTTCGCTTGATGACGATAAACGCATTCGGATCGTTTCACCGATTGATGACACGCCGGCTGCGCGTGCCGGGCTGCAACCTGATGACCGTATTACCCATATTGACGGTTATGAAATGAATGGCGAACCGATATCTGAGGCCGTGCGCCGCATGCGTGGCAGGATCGGGGATCCCGTGACCTTAACGATTTTGCGCACCAAGGACAGTTTCGATGTCACGGTAAAGCGGGCTCGGATCGAGGTGCCATCGGTGACCGCTGGAACAATTGACAATGATATCGGGTACATCCGGGTTTCACGGTTCGATGCGACAACGCTTGAACAAACGCAGGATTATCTTTCGCAGCTCGAAGATAAAATTGCGTCCCCGCGTGGGATCATTGTTGATCTACGCCGCAATCCCGGTGGGTTGCTTGATAGTGCTGCCGACATTGCCGATCAGTTCCTGAACAAGGGTCTTATTGTCGCGACAGAAGGCCGTGGCGAACGTAAATTACGCCGCTACGAAGCAGATCGTTCGGACTTCTTTGACGGTGTGCCGATGGTGATCTTGCTGGACCGTGGATCGGCTTCGGGGGCTGAATTGATGGCGGCTGCGTTGCGTGAAAACGGGCGGGGCGTAATCATTGGGGAGCGTTCATTTGGCAAGGGCTCGATGCAGCGTATTATGCCGCTGACATCGGGCGGTGGTCTTAAAATCACCACTGGATATTATACCACCCCGGAAAACCACATTGTTCAGGGACATGGCGTTATTCCTGATATCGAAGTGCACCGCAAAGATGTTGAGGAATTTGAGCGCGAGGTTGATCTTGCCCATGCCTTGCCATCCCGTCGTCGTGATCCACGTCAATCATTGGCGTCGATAGAAGCGCAAACCTGTGAACGAGATATCAAAATTGATCGTTTTGGTGCAGAGGCTGGCCGTGAAAACCTTGATGCGGAAAATGAAGACGATGAAACGCCAGCCGAAGCTTTCAGGGACTCGGTCCTTGAATGTGCTGTCGGCTATTTCAGTAATGGGCCGCTTGCCAATTACCGGGATCAGGTTGAGCCGCTTTTGCGTGCCGGGCTTTAGGTTCATGCAAACGGTTCTGTGGAGAAAGAAAAACGCGGCCCAAGGGCCGCGTTTTTTGTTTGGCGCCTGATTGGATCGGTTAGCCGCGTGAAAGCAGGTCAATCAAGCTTGACGTATCCCAACGCTGGCCGCCACGTTCCTGCACTTGGGCATAGAACTGATCGACCAGTGACGTCACCGGCAGGCGGGCGCCATTGTGTTTGGATTCCTCAAGACAAATACCAAGGTCCTTGCGCATCCAGTCAACCGCAAAGCCGAAATCAAACTTGTTCTCGACCATGGTGCTGCCGCGATTTTCCATTTGCCAGCTGCCTGCCGCACCCTTGGAAATCACATCAAGAACTTTTTCCATATCAAGACCGGCTTTGATGCCGAAATTAATCCCTTCGGAAAGTCCCTGAACAAGCCCCGCAATGCAAATCTGGTTGACCATTTTGGTCAATTGACCCGAACCGCTTTCGCCCATCAATTTACATGATTTGGCGAAGGCATCAATGACCGGGGCTGCGCGGTCAAATGCAGCCTGATCGCCCCCGCACATAACGGTTAAAACACCGTTTTCAGCACCCGCCTGACCACCTGATACCGGTGCATCGATCAGTGAAACGCCTTTTTCCTTGGCCGCAGCATAAAGTTCGCGGGCGACATCTGCGGATGCGGTGGTGTTATCGATCAGGATCGAACCACTTTCCATGGTTGATAGAATGCCATCACTGCCCGTGGTGACACTGCGTAGGTCATCATCATTGCCGACACAGGAAAAGACGAACTCGGCCCCTTTGGCTGCTTCTGCCGGGGTGGCAGCCGATGCGCCACCATATTCGGAAACCCATTTTTCTGCTTTTGCCGCAGTACGGTTATAGACGGTAACGTCGTGGCCCGCTTTCTGCAGGTGACCGGCCATGGGATATCCCATGACACCTAAACCGATAAATGCACATTTAGCCATTGTTTGCCTCCCAAATATTTGATGGTGCAAGTAAAGGTGGCAAGGCTTGTAATGTCAATGAGCGCAAATGTTACCGGGACAATGTTTTCACGATCTGGAAGGATTTTGACCGAATACATCGTTTTGTGCTGAAATCACCCTTCTTCGAGCTCTTCGGCGACGTTGTGGATGATCCGGCGATCATAGGTCAAAAGTTCGGGGCGCTTCCCCGGATAATCAAAACCCGACAGGTAATATCTGATGGCGTTAATCCGCGCGCGTTTCTTGTCGTCGGATTTCACAATCACCCACGGGCTATCTGTGGTTGACGTATGATAGAACATGTCGCGTTTGGCTTCTGCGTACGCATCCCAAAGATCCTGAGACGCCAAATCAACCGGGCTGAGCTTCCATTGTTTTAGTGGGTCATTTTTGCGTTGCTTAAACCGCTTGGCCTGTTCTTTCTTACTGACCGAGAAGTAAAATTTGGTCATATGAATGTTTGACCGGATCAGCATGCGTTCAAGGTCCGGGGCAGAGCGCAGAAACTCTGTAACTTCGAACATGTCACAGAACCCCATGACCCGTTCGACCATCGCACGGTTATACCAAGATCGGTCAAAAAGAACGATTTCGCCGCCACTTGGCAGATGTTCGATATACCGCTGGAAATACCATTGGGTGACTTCGCTATCGTTGGGTTTGGCCAATGCGACAATCCGCGCACCGCGCGGGTTTAGATGTTCGGTAAAACGCTTGATTGTGCCGCCTTTACCCGCGGCATCACGACCTTCAAAAATGATCAATGATTTGACGTTTTGCTCTTTGATCCAGTTTTGAAGCCGCAACAGTTGAATGTGCAGCGGCGTGATCAGTTGCAAATACTGTTTCGATGGCATTCTTGATGCGCGTTCTTGCGGGTCAAGGCTGACGTCAGGTGGAAGGTCGACCGTTTCCGGCTGTCCTGAAAGCTGGGCAGCAATGCTTGATGGGAGGGTGCTTCCAGCATCTTTGCCGGGAGCACCGTCGTCCAATTTTGTCTCGTCTATTTTTTGGGATTTGTCATCCGATGCCATCGCGCTATGCCCCTGCAGCTTAAGGATAAATTCCAGTAACAAGAGTGCGCGATGATTGCGGATGGCGCAAGGGGCATCAAAACTCTTGCCGGGATGCTACAGGGGCAATGCGATGGATGGTGGGGTGAACGCCTTTTGTAGGCACCTACAGCAGGGGGAAAGAATTGCGATATTCTTCTTCTGCTTGTGTGCGGGTAAGGCCAATATCTGCCAGTGCTGTATCGCTCAGGCGCATCAAAGCACGGCGTTGTGCGCGCCGTTGCAGCACAAGTGCGAAGAAATTGGCAAAACTGTTGATCTGTTTCAACCAGTTTGCCTGATGTGGTGTGTCGCGACGCTGTGTGGATGAAGACACTTCACAGGATGCTGACAGGCATTGGGTCGGATGTGGGGTATAAGACATTGCGACCTCCTTGATGTAATTTCGCTAATGCGTTGTTTCGTGTTGTGGCCATATTCTCTTTAAAATATCGCCGTGACAAACGAGTAATTCTACAGTTATGTATTAGAAAATCTAATTCATATCCTGTCAGGAAGGCCTCATGCGTTTACCTCCACTGCAATCTTTGCGCGCCTTTGATGCGGCGGCGCGCCATCTAAGCTTTACCCGTGCTGCCGAAGAACTGTTCGTGACCCAGGGCGCGATCAGTCAGCAGGTCAGGCAATTGGAAGAATACCTTGGGTTTCGGTTGTTTCATCGGTTGCCAAGGCAAATTCATCTGACCGAAGAAGGGGGCAGACTGTCGCGCGCGACCAATGCTGGGTTTTCCAAAATTGCTGATGAAATCGAACGGTTAAAGGCGGTGGAGGACGCAGGCGTTGTGACGGTCAGTGTGCTGCAAAGCTTTGCGGTCAAATGGCTGGTGCCGCGTCTGGGGCATTTTCGCGAAGCTTACCCCGATATTGATGTACGCATTCATGCCGATGATCGGTTGGTCGATCTACATACTGAAAGTATTGATCTAGCGGTACGCTTTGGGAACGGGGAATATCCAAACCTGCATTGCGAATTGCTGATGCACGATGAATCGTTCCCGGTGTGTAGCCCTGCATATCTGGCGGCGCATCCACCGTTGAATACCCCAGCCGACATTGCAGGGCATCAGTTGCTGCACGATGCAACCGTGGTGATGGACCATCCCCATGCCGCGGACTGGGAATTCTGGCTTGATGCTGTTGACGTCACAGACGTCGATGTTAGCCGTGGGTTGCGGTTTAATTCCGGTGATATGGTCATTCAGGCGGCATTGATCGGGCAGGGGCTTGGCATGGCGAGAACAAGTTTGGCTGCCCTTGATCTTAAGGCTGGAAACCTTGTCCGACCCTTCGTGCAAAGTGTGGCGTCAAATGGCGCCTATTACCTTGTCTATCCCGAAGATCATCTTAAGCGCCCACGGGTTCTGGCCTTTGTAAGCTGGCTTAAGAACGAAGTTGCCGCGACCTTAAAAGACATTGACGAGGACGGAACAGGCCCGGTGGCATGAGCCACGTTTTCGTGGAAATGTCAGATCAGGCCAAGATCGCGCAATTCATCGGCCATGTCATCGGGCAGGGTCTCGGTGCCGCCGCCCTGTTTGTCGTCAGGCGGGCATTTGTCCTCTTTCAGATAACGCCATCCCTGAAATGCGCGGTGGGGGTAAGGGCGCGTTTCGATCAGTTCGGGGTCAAGGACGATCCGGCAATATTTCGTGCCTTCTTCATTCACAAACTCTTCAAGGTCAAGAACCTCCTGCCGACAGCGTATTGCGCCTTTGAAAACCCAATATATTGATCCGCCGTCAAGAATCTCGGCCTTGCGTTTCGGTGTCATGCGGGTGGTGTGATAGACCCGCCCGTAAGTCGCCTGAAAATATGTCTGCCATTCGCGCAGACCTTCTGGCGTTTCGGTTCCAACGCTGAGTTTGATGATGTGAAGGGGCATTTCCAAGACGGCTTTTTATTGCTGCGAAACAGTCAGTGCCCTGACCTAGAACCAGTACGTTCGTCGGTCAAGAGTGGATTAATTAAACACAATAGATTGTGTTATTAAGTCTATTTAACAAAAAAACTTGACCAATAGGGGTTAATCAGCCAAATTCTGATGCAGAAATGGTCCGCCCGCAGGACCAAACCCGAGAGATTTACAAGCTGAGAGAACCGAATGTCCCTGCAAGTTGTCACGGCAAACCGTCTGGATGACGGGCTGGTGGTGTTTCTGACTGCTGATGGTGGTTGGAGCGAAAATATCCACGATTCCCGCGTTGCCGATGGAAAAGAGGCTGCTGCTGTTCTTCTTAAAGAGGCAAGCGCACCTGAACTCGACGTCGTCATTGTCGGGCCGTATTTGATCGATGTTGAACAGGGCGACGGTGGACTGGTTCCGACAAAATACCGTGAAGTTCTGCGCACCAAAGGTCCAAGTGTGCGCGAAGACCTTGGTTATCAGGCGGTATAAGGAGAGACCCCATGTATCGTTACGACGATTTCGACCGCCAACTTGTTGAGGAACGCACAGAACAATTCCGTGAACAGGTAAGGCGCCGTCTGGCCGGTGACATCACCGAAGAACAGTTCCGCCCGTTGCGTCTGATGAATGGTGTGTATCTGCAACTGCACGCCTACATGCTACGTGTTGCCGTCCCATACGGTACGCTGCGCGCTGATCAGTTGCGTGAGCTTGGCGGCATTGCGCGTAAATATGACAAGGGCTATGGCCATTTCACCACGCGCCAGAATATTCAGTATAACTGGCCGAAGCTTGACGAAATTCCCGATGCCCTGCTTGATCTTGCCAATGTCGAGATGCACGCCATCCAGACATCGGGCAACTGCATTCGGAATACAACGACCGATCAGTATGCTGGTGCTGCGGCCGATGAAATCGAAGATCCGCGCCCTTATTGCGAACTGATCCGTCAGTGGTCGACATTCCATCCTGAATTCACCTATCTGCCGCGCAAATTCAAAATTGCCGTGACCGGTTCTCCAAATGACCGCGCGGCGGTCAAGGTGCATGATATCGGCCTTCGCATGCATCAGAATGATGCGGGTGAAACCGGGTTTGAAGTTATTGTGGGTGGGGGGCTTGGCCGCACACCTTTCGTTGGCAAGACTGTGCGTGACTTCATCGGCAAGAACGATTTGTTCTCCTATCTCGAAGCCATCCTGCGTGTTTACAACCGCTTTGGCCGTCGCGACAACAAATATAAGGCCCGCATCAAGATCCTTGTTCATGAAGAAGGTGTCGAAGAAATTCAGCGCCTTGTCGAAGAAGAATGGGCGCAGATCAAGGACGGTTCGCTTCGTATTGGCGACGACGAAATTGCGCAGTACATCGAACAGTTCGCGCCACCTGCCTTTGAGACGCTGTCTGACGATGATGCCGACTTTGAACGTCATAAGGCTGAAAGCCGTGGTTTTTCAAACTGGGTGCGTTCGAACGTCATCGAACACAAACAACCTGGTTATGCGATTGCCAGTGTGTCGCTCAAACCGATTGGTGGTATTCCGGGGGATGCAACGGACGTCCAGATGGAATTGGTTGCCGATCTTTCGGAAAAATACAGCTTCTCGGATGTGCGCGTAACCCACGAACAGAACCTTGTTCTGCCGCATGTCAAAAAGGCTGATCTGTTCGCACTGTGGACGGAACTTGAAAAGGCCAATCTCGGCACGGCAAACCTTGGCTATGTGACCGATATTATTGCCTGCCCGGGACTTGATTACTGTGCGCTGGCAACGGCGCGCTCGATCCCGCTGTCACAGCGTATTTCCGAACGTTTTGGTGATCTGGATCGTCAGCACGATATTGGCGAACTGAAAATCAAGATTTCCGGCTGCATCAATGCCTGTGGGCATCACCATGTCGGGCACATTGGTATTCTTGGCCTCGATAAACGTGGCAAAGAGTTTTATCAGATTACCCTTGGTGGCGACGCCAGCGAGAACGCATCAATTGGTAAAATTGTTGGTGCCGGTTTCTCCGAGGCCGAAGTGGTTGATGCGATTGAAAGTCTGGTCACCAAATATATTGATATCCGCGATGTAGGCGAACGCTTCATCGACACGTACCGTCGTGTTGGCACGGACCCGTTCAAGGAGGTGCTTTATGGCGATCGTTAAGAATGACAGCGTGATCGAACAGGAATGGATTGCGGTGGATGCCGAGGGTGACCTTCCGGCCAGCGATGAAAACCTGATTGTGCCGTTGGCACGATTTAAGGAACAGCGCGACGATCTGATCGGTCGCAATGGTGGACTAGGGGTTCAGCTTAATCCCGGTGACGCCCCCGAAGATCTGGCCGATGACCTTGATCGCCTTTCGATCATTACGGTGAATTTCCCGGCTTATACCGATGGGCGTGGTTATTCCTATGGTCGCGTTTTGCGCGAACGCATGGGCTTTAAGGGCGAATTACGTGCCATTGGGGACGTTTTGCGCGATCAGGTGCTTTATATGCACCGTTGCGGCTTTGATTCCTATGACCTTAATGTTGACGATGAAACAGCCCTGACAAAGGTCCGTGCCGCGCTCAAGGAAATGTCGGTTTATTACCAGCCAACCGGTGATGGCCGGGCAACGGCCGCATCGCTACGCGATCGTCGCCGTGTGGCACTGGATTAGTCAGCATACTGATGTACTAACATCCTATACAGTTGGACATATCTCTTATGATCTAATTGCCGGGCGCCCAATTGGGCGCCCTTTCTTTTTGTCTGAACACGGCACGACACCATCGCTAACTATATGATCTATAATGTTTATCGCGTGGGTGTTTGTTAAGTTTCCCGTCACGCACCATCTTATTCTTAGGTAGCATGTCTTATTGGGGCTTTCGCCAAAGGAGTAGCCTTTGGTACGAAGAACCGCTATACACTTAATAGCTGTTTTGACTTGAACATAAGACAACCATAAAGTTGTCATGGTTGTCGGAGAATTTAAACCAATGCCGTCTGTGGTTCGTGCAGATCGGTGTTACCGACACGAAAAGTGGCTTTCACCCTCGGCAACACATCAGGGGTACATATGTCGTCAGTTCTGCATTTGGCAAATACTGTAGATGGATGCGTCATTGAACGGGATTTCACCCGGTATGATCGCGCCTATCACGACAAGGTACAGCGATATAACGACCATCTTGGTGTTATGGCAGCAATTCTGCGCCGGTTTAGCGAATACAGCCGAACCATGCTGGCGTCCCAGCAGCTTTACATCTATGCCAAATGGCTGGCGCGCTATACGGCATATTGGCCACGCTTGGACGATCTTGTTGAAAAACTTGAAAGCAGTTTTGACGAAACCGATCAAAGCTATGTCGCACGACAATCGGAAATCGATGGGTCGTGGGGCTGGCAGTATACCGAATTCCATCACAAATTTGATGCAACCATTGTGCGCCTGCATGAGCTTGCTTCGGAAAAGCGCGCGCCGCGATATCCGCTTCATTTTCTTGAGCCGGTCTCAACCATTCCTAAAATGCGTACCTATCTTGAAAGCCTTTTGATCTCGGACGTTGCCGCGACCGGTCGCAATCAGCGTGATGAACTGGGCAGTGTTCTGTGCTGTTTGGCTCAACTGTGCTTTAAGCCACGATTACGCAATTTTGCCCGTGAAAACGTTCAGGGCATTGCACTTGATGATGCTTACATCGCGGCATTTACCGATTTTCTGGATGACATTCAGAACCCTGAAACCGGCTATTGGGGCCCGTGGTATTCATCCGACGGTGATATCCACCGGTTTGATGATTTGAGCTATACGTTTCACATTGTGTCCTATCGTAAGGGGAATGTGCGGCAATGGCCCCATATCATCCGTACAACCCTTGACCGTCGGGATGCGGAATATCCTCTGGGCTGGCTTAGTCGGGGACAGTTTAACAACCATAACAATTATGATGTGGCAAAGCTGTTTCGCCACGGATGGCCGCATATGACACCGTCCGAGCAGGACTTTGCATCAGGCCAGCTCGACAAGATGCTCAGCTGGTGTCTCAAACATTCCATGCGACGGGATGGTAGCTTCGTCTTTGATGGGCAGTTTTATAATTCGCTTGAATCGTGCCACTATTTTGGTGTGTCGTTTCTTGATGAAGTCGGATATTTCCGCCCGCGCAAACGGTTCTGGACCGCTCAAACGTTCCCGGAAGCTGTAAGAACCCAGCACAGGGTGATTTCTCGGCTGAATGAATTTTGTGCCGATAACCCCAGTATCATTGCTGCGAAATGGAAGGCCGGTACGGACTTGCATCTGGTGGCCAAGCCATCCGGAGTGCCTGCAACCAAAACAGCGATGATACTGGACCGCCGTGATATGCCGCGTTGGCCCCGGTTTCCGGCGAGTGCGGATACGTTGGCTGGCTCATTTAAAAATGACTGACAGATGTCTTTGGTAACGGTTTTGTCGGGCATTTCTTCTTCTCATGTCATTTGAACTGGACGAGACGGCGTAAGATGGCCTTGCAACCGCAATATTTCGTCAGTGGTTCGATGTTGCGCCATATTTTCAGTATGGCACACACCAGCATGTTTGCGCTGGTGGCACTGGTGTTGGTTGATGCGCTTGATCTGCTGTTTCTAAGTTTTCTTGGTGACGTTGATGTTGTCGCAGGACTTGGTTTTGCCTGGCCGTTGATATTTTTTACTCTGGCGGTTTCGCTTGGCATCTCAACGGCGATGACGGCCCTTGTATCCCGCGCTGAGGGACGCGGGGATCGTGACCGTGCAAAGATATTTGCAACCCACATTCTGGTTTTCGGCGGTGGTATTTCGGCTGCGATGACAGTCGTGCTTTGGTTGTCGGCCCCCTATATGTTGTCGCTTTTGGGGGCGACCGGGCGCGCCCATGAACTTGGCACAAGCTATCTACAGATCGTCATGCTGTGCCTGCCTGTGCTTGTTCTTAGCATGTCGTCGGGCGCACTTTTGCGTGCCATTGGCGCAAGGCAGCTCTCAATGTGGGCCAAGATCGCCGGAGCGACTGTGAACGCCGTGCTTGATCCAATTTTTATTTTCGGGTTTGGCTGGGGTGTTGAGGGGGCGGCATGGGCGACTGTCCTGTCGCGCATCACCATCATGGCGATTGCTTTTTATGGGGTGTATCGCGTGCATCCAATGCTGGGCCGGTTTGATAGGGCGCTTTTTCGAGAGGATATCGGCGAAATTGCCCAGGTCACAGTGCCGGTCGGTCTTGCCAAAATGGGCCCGCCCATCGCAAGCGGCTTCATCATGGCCTCCATGGCGCAGTTTGGGGCGGACGCCGTGGCGGCCATGGCGATTATTGAACGTATCGCCCCGTTTGCCTTCGTTGGCTATATGGCGCTGCCACAGGCGATAGGCCCGATCATTGGGCAGAACTTTGCGGCCGGAAAATCTGCGCGCATTCGCGCCCTTTGGCACACGGTTTGGGGGCTGATCATTGCCTATGGACTGATCGTTTCCACGATCTTGTATCTTTTGTCAGACCAGTTGGCAGCACTTTTTCATGCGACGCCGGAAACATCGGCATTGCTTGCGGTGTTCTGTACCATGATCGCGCCGCTTTATATGTTTCTGGGCCTGCAATATTCATCGCATACGTTCTTTAACGTCACCGGGCGGCCCAATCTTGCCATGGTTGCTGATTTGACCAAGGAATTGCTGGGGGTGATCCCGCTGGTTTGGCTGGGTAGCTTGTATTTTGGCGCGTCGGGCGTTTTGTATGGTCAGATCGCGGGAGTCGTACTGTTTGGCCTTGGCACAGGCATCGTAAGTTACCGACGTGCCTGCCGCGGCAGCAATAATCGCGGGAGCACCAACAGGGCATCAAGTCCTAATACGGTCATGTAATGTTATTTTTGCGATTATTGGTTGTGAATTTGTTCACACCCGTAGCGACTTAGGGCCAGTGCCATTCCCATATTAGAGGAGTACACTTTTCTAAGGCGGGGTAATTCAATGTTTTCAGTGTTTAAGCGTTTAAAGATCGCGACAAAGGTCTTTGGCGGTTTTGGTGTTGTGCTTGTTTTGCTGGCGATCATGTCGTTGATGTCAGTCTTGGCGATCAGCAGTGTCGGCGATGACTTTATGCGTTACCGTCAGATCGCGTTGCAATCCAATCAGGCGGCCCGGGTTCAGGCCAACCTTCTGGAAGCACGCGTTTCGGTAAAAGACTATCTTCTGAATGCAAACCCGACCTCCGCCGAGAGTGTCAAAACCCGTCTGGCAACAGCAATCACGTTGAATGACGAGTTGGTTGGCATGCTACGTGAACCCGAACGTCTGGAAAATGCGCAAAAGTCGGATAAAGAACTGAAAACCTACTTTGATGCATTTGATCAGGTTGTCTCACTTCCGGCTAATGATCCGGCGCGCGCAACATTGGTGACGGGTACACTTGATCGGCTGGGCCCGATCATCGCCCACGATCTTGAAGAACTCAAACTTGAGATTAAGGCAGAACAGGACGAAATTGGACCACGGGCGACGAAGGCAGCCAGTCAGTCTGTCATGGCTACCGAGATTGTCGCAGGGATTGCTATTGTGCTCGGTATTGCTGTGGCCTGGACCATTGGGACGGGTATTTCCCGTCCGATCCGTGCGATCACGGATGCAATGAATACGCTTGCTGGCGGGAATAAGAACATTGACATTCCCGGTCAGGATCACCGCGATGAAATTGGCGATATGGCCAAGGCTGTTTTGATCTTCAAGGAAAACATGATCAAGGCCGAAGAACTTGCCGCCCAAGAGGTCGAGGCCGCCAAGGTACGTGAACGGCGGGCTGCGAGAATCAGTGAGCTGACATCGGGCTTCGACAGCGAAGTTTCCACTGTGCTTGAAGCGGTGGCATCGGCATCGACCGAGATGCAGGCAACCGCAACTGGCATGACCAGCACGGCCGAGGAAACCAGCCGTCAGTCCAACATTGTGGCCGCTGCTGCCGAACAGGCGTCAAATAATGTACAAACGGTTGCAAGTGCGGCAGAGGAGCTCAGTGCTTCTATTGCTGAAATCACCCATCAGGTCAGTCAGTCTTCAACAGTGGCAAGCCGTGCGGTATCGGATGCAGAGCGGACCAATGAACAGGTGCGGGGGCTGGCCGCTGCGGCGCAGAAAATTGGGGACGTTGTTGGTCTGATCCGCGACATTGCCGAACAGACCAATCTTCTGGCCCTGAATGCAACGATTGAAGCCGCACGTGCGGGGGATGCTGGCAAGGGGTTTGCCGTTGTTGCCGCCGAGGTCAAAAACCTTGCGACCGCAACATCACGCGCGACCGAAGATATCACAGCCCAGATCACCGGTATTCAACATGAAACCGAAGGCGCGGTTGATGCCATTGGTCTAATTTCAACCACAATCGCCGAAATCAACGAGATTGCGGCAACCATTGCCAGTGCGGTGGAGGAACAAGGGGCTGCGACGCAGGAAATTACCCGAAATGTTCAGGAAGCATCTGTGGGGACAACCGAAGTTTCTTCTAATATCACGGGTGTGAACGAAGCCGCCGGATCAACCGGAGCCGCGGCAGAGGATGTTCTCGCAGCGTCCGGGGAGCTTTCGCAGCAGGCAGAAGTCCTGCGTGAAAAGGTTGCCCAGTTCCTAAATGACGTGCGGGCAGCCTGACGAAAAGTATCCTATCCCTGCCTTTTGGGATCAAATGTCATCAAAAGGCAGGGACCTTCGCTTGTGTCGTATTCGCGGTGCCCGACAAAACCAATCGCCTCATAGCAGCGAATTGCCGCCTCGTTGGTTGGGTCTGGATCAATTGCGATTAACGGGGCACCGCGTTCGATCAGCATGTTCGATAGCAGGCTCAAGAACATGCGCCCGTGACCGCATCCCATCATGGCCGAAACGCCGATAAAGCTATCCATACAGCGGGTGCCCGCCAGAAGATTTTCGAAATGGTCCTGTGGCCATTGATGGGCGTCGTAATGCTGAACAAAAGCAAACGGCCGATTGCGGTAAGACACAATCAGCGTTGCCATTTCGGCCAGTTCAATGTCTTCGGTGATAATTTCGATCTGCTCGACAGGATTGCCCCACCAGCGGATGACTTCGGGCAAATAAAGCCAGCGGCGGATCATGGAAAGGTCGTTGGGGATGGCCCGTCGGAAGCTGTATGGTGACGGACCCTTCATGCGCTATCCCTCGTTCGTGCTGCGCTTTGCCCCAATCGCCAGATTGGCCTTTGATGCGCTTGATCGTCCGATTTGATCACAAATCCAGCTGCCTGTCGCGGCAAGCTTTTCAAGATCAATACCGGTTTTGATGCCAAGCCCGCCGAGCATATAAACAACGTCTTCGGTCGCGACATTGCCACTAGCACCTTTGGCATAGGGACAGCCGCCTAATCCGGCGACCGAACTGTCAAACGTTGCCACCCCCATTTCCAGAACTGCAAGAAGATTGGCAAGCGCCTGACCATAGGTGTCATGAAAGTGGGCCGCGATTTTTTCAATTGGGATATGTTCGGTAACCGCAGAAATCATTGCCTGTGCCTTGGCAGGGGTGCCCGTGCCAATAGTGTCACCCAGACTGACTTCATAACATCCCATGTCATAAAGTGCCTTGGCAACCTCGGCGACTTTTTCCGGTGCAATGTCGCCTTCATACGGGCAGCCAAGAACACAGGATACATAACCACGTACAGAAAGACCCGCATCGCGGGCGGCAATAACCAACGGACGGAAACGATCCAGACTTTCGGCAATCGAACAATTGATATTCTTCTGCGAGAAACTTTCCGATGCAGCACCAAAAACGGCGACCTCGGTCGCGCCCGCGGTAATGGCGGCCTCAAGCCCCTTGGTATTTGGGGTCAAAACGGGATAGGTCACGCCGGATTTACGGGTGATCTTTGCCATGACCTCGGACGCATCGGCCATTTGCGGAACCCATTTCGGACTGACAAAGGCGGTGGCCTCGACCACCGACAGTCCCGCATCATTCAAACGGTTTATCAGTTCGACCTTAGTGGCGGTCGCAACCATCGTCTTTTCGTTCTGAAGGCCATCGCGCGGGCCGACTTCAACGATTTTAACGTTGGTGGGTAAACCAGAAAGAAGGGCCATTATTCGGCCTCCTCAATCGCGATCAGTTCCGCACCGTCCTTGACTTGATCGCCGACGTCAAAGAAGACCTCTTTGACCGTGCCGGTAACCGGGGCTGAAATGGTGTGTTCCATTTTCATGGCTTCCATGACCACAAGCTTGTCGCCCGCCGTCACAGCTTGTCCGGCCTTTGCCATGACGGCAATGATCTTGCCGGGCATCGGGGCGGTTAAGCCACCACCTGTCCCTTCGGCTGCACCAGCGGCGGCCAGTGGGTCGAATATTTCCAGCCGGTCGGTGCGACCATCGCGGAAAATCGTCAGACGATTGCCATCACGCAGCACGGTGGCGCGTTTGCGCACATTGTTCAGGCTGGCATGAATGGCTCCGTCCTGATCATGTTTGGCGCTGGCGATGATAGCGCTACCATCGGGCATATCCATGACATAGCCATGATCACGGTAGTGGACTTTGACCGCAATATCATCACCATCATGGCGCAATATCAAATCATGATGATTGTCATCGTTCAGCCGGAAACCCGCCGTGCTGTGCCACGGGGAATAGGGATCGTTACTTTGGGCCGCAAAACGGGCCGCCTCAGCATCACGGGCGCGCAGCACATCAAGGGCGGCAAAGGCCAGGGCCTCGTTATCCGGTGTCGTTGGGGCCGGGATCAGGTCGTCGTGATACATCGGGATGAAGCCGGTTTCGACTTCACCACGCTCAAACGCCGGATGTCGGGCGATGTTGCCAAGGAAACCGGTATTGGTGGTCACCCCGACGATCTGCACGTCATTAAGGGCGGCTGCCATGCGGCGCAGGGCCGATGTGCGATCCACATCCCACGTGATCAGCTTGGCGATCATCGGGTCATAATGGATCGATACTTCGCCGCCTTCATAGACGCCGGTATCCACACGGACATGATCGCTTTCACGCGGCATGCGCATATGGACCAGTTTGCCGGTGGCGGGCAGAAAATCGTTCTGTGGGTCTTCGGCATAGATACGAACTTCAAATGCATGCCCGTTGATGGTCAGTTCATCCTGCGATTTCGGAAGAGTTTCGCCATCGGCAACGCGTAATTGCCATTCCACAAGGTCTTCGCCAGTGATTTTTTCGGTCACGGGATGTTCGACCTGAAGGCGGGTGTTCATTTCCATGAAGTAAAACGCACCCGAAGCATCAAGCAGGAATTCAACCGTGCCCGCTCCCTGATAGCCAATCGCCTTGGCAGCATCGACGGCGGCCTTGCCCATTTGTGCGCGTAATTCTTCGCCCATATTGGGTGCAGGGGCTTCTTCAATCACCTTTTGATGGCGACGTTGCAGCGAGCAGTCGCGTTCAAACAGATATACCGCATTGCCGTGGCTATCGGCGAAAACCTGAATTTCAACGTGGCGCGGGGTGACAATCAGCTTTTCAATCAGGCAATGATCATCGCCAAAGCTGCTTTGCGCTTCGCGTTTGCAACTGATCAGTGCGTCTTTGAAGTCAGACGCCGTTTAACCGCGCGCATGCCTTTGCCGCCACCACCCGCCGATGCCTTGATCAAAACCGGATAACCGATCTTTTCGGCCTCGGCCGCAAGGAAATCCGGCTCCTGATCCGCGCCGTGATACCCCGGGACCAGCGGCACGCCTGCCTTGCCCATGATTTTCTTGGCTTCGGATTTTGATCCCATCGCACGGATGGCACTTGCCGGTGGGCCGACAAAGACACAGCCAGCTTTTTCAAGCGCGTCGGCAAATCCGGCATTTTCCGATAAAAAACCATAGCCCGGATGCACGGCATCGGCGCCTGATTGCGCGATCACGTCAAGCAAGCGGTCGGTGCGAAGATAACTGTCTTTGGGGGCAGGGGCACCGATATGATACGCCTCATCGGCAGATTTAACGTGCAATGCATTGGCATCTGCATCGGAGTAAACGGCAACGGTCTGGATGCCCATGCGACGGGCGGTTTTGATCACACGACAGGCGATCTCACCGCGATTGGCGATCAAAATTTTGCGCGGCATGTTATTTCTTGCTCCAGTTCGCGGGACGTTTTTCCAGAAAGGCAGCGACACCTTCGCGGCCTTCGGCACTTGCGCGCTGATCGGCAATGCGATGGGCGGTGTCATCAATCACGGCGTCGGAAATCGGTGTGTTCGCAACAGCGTAAATCAGGTTTTTGGCGGCATGCATCGCCTGTGGCCCATTCGCCAGCAGAATCTGCGCCATCTCATCGCCGCGTGCCGTCAGGTCATCACCTAGCACCACTTCGTGTACGAGTCCGATGTCCTTGGCGGTTTGGGCATTAAATCGTTCGGCCGTCAGGAAATAACGCCGCGCCTGATTAACCCCGATGACCTCAACCACATAGGGCGAAATCACCGCCGGGATCAGGCCAAGTTTGACTTCTGACAGGCAGAAACTCGCACGATCCGATGCTATGACGATATCGCAGCACGCGGCCAAGCCAACGCCGCCGCCAAAGGCAGCCCCGTTGACCAGTGCGATGGTTGGTTTTGAGGTGAAGTTCAAAACCTTCATCAACTTTGCCAATGCGCGTGAATCGTCAAGGTTCTCCGCGTGGCTGTATGCCGCCATGCGCTTCATCCAGTTAAGGTCGGCCCCGGCTGAAAAGCTTTTGCCAGCACCGGTCAGGATCACGACGCGGACAGCCGGATCGGCGTCAAGTGTTTCGATCTTGGCGGTCAGGTCGGCTATTAACGCGTCATCAAACGCATTGTGGATATCCGGGCGGTTCAGGATGATGCGTGCAACGCCGGTGTCGGCAATTTCACAGATGGCGGCATCGTCAATGTTATTGGTGTTTACATTGGTCATGGTGGGCTCACATTCTAAACACGCCAAACCGGGTATCTTCGACCGGTTTGTTGAGTGCTGCTGAAAGGCCGAGGCCAAGAACCATGCGGGTGTCTGCCGGATCAATCACGCCATCATCCCAAAGGCGGGCCGATGCGTAATAGGGGTGCCCCTGTGCTTCGTATTGATCACGGATCGGACCTTTGAAGGCTTCCTGTTCGGCCTCGGGCCATGTTTCGCCGCGTTTTTCCGCTGCATCGCTGCGAATTTGGGTCAAAACATTTGCTGCCTGTTCGCCGCCCATGACCGAAATGCGGGCATTGGGCCACATCCACAAGAAACGCGGGCTGTAGGCGCGGCCACACATGCCATAGTTGCCTGCGCCAAATGAGCCACCAATCAGAACGGTGAATTTTGGCACATTGGCGGTGGCCACGGCGGTGACAAGTTTGGCCCCATCCTTGGCAATGCCGCCGGCTTCATACTTGCGGCCAATCATAAAGCCGGTGATGTTTTGCAAGAACACCAATGGAATGCCACGTTGTGCGCACAGTTCAATGAAATGCGCACCTTTGAGCGCGCTTTCAGAAAACAGAATACCGTTGTTGGCAATGATCCCAACCGGGTATCCGAAAATACGGGCAAAGCCGGTGACCAGCGTGGTGCCGTATTGCGCCTTGAACTCGTCAAACTCGGACCCGTCAACGATGCGGGCAATGATTTCGCGCACGTCATAGGGTTTCTTGGTGTCGGTTGGGACAACACCGTAAATTTCGCGCCGGTCATAGGCCGGTGCGCGCGGTTCGGTCAATGTCAGGCTGGGGTTCTTGTACCAGTTCAGGTTTTTGACGATATCGCGGGCAATCGACAGTGCGTGGCTGTCATCCTGTGCGTAATGGTCGGTAACACCCGATGTTTTACAATGCACATCGGCACCGCCCAGATCTTCAGCCGAGACAACTTCGCCTGTGGCAGCCTTCACCAACGGAGGTCCACCCAAGAAAATCGTACCCTGCTTGCGGACAATGATGCTTTCATCCGACATTGCCGGGACATAAGCACCGCCCGCGGTGCAGGAGCCCATGACAACCGCGATTTGTGGGATGGCCTTGGATGACATGGTGGCCTGATTAAAGAAAATCCGCCCGAAATGATCGCGGTCGGGGAAAACATCATCCTGACGGGGTAGGTTGGCCCCACCACTGTCGACCAGATAAATACACGGCAGATTGTTTTCCAGCGCAATTTCCTGCGCGCGAAGATGCTTCTTTACGGTCATGGGATAGTACGATCCACCCTTGACCGTCGCATCATTGGCGACAATCACGCATTCAACACCCGATACGCGCCCAATGCCGGTAATGATGCCAGCAGCAGGCACATCTTCGTCGCCATACATGCCGTGTGCAGCCAGTTGCGAGAGCTCCAGAAACGGGGAGCCGACATCAAGCAACTGGCGAATGCGTTCACGCGGTAGCAGCTTGCCGCGTCCCGTATGCCGGTCGCGTGCACGTTCGCCGCCGCCCAGTTTGATCTGCGATATTTGATTGCGCAGGTCTTCAACCAGTTGTTCCATATGTTCGGCATTGGTGCGGAATTCTTCGGAACGGGAATTTACCGCAGATTTCAGTACCGTCATTGTCCAATTACACCATTTTGTTGCGGGTTTTGCGCCCGAGTTGAATGACGTTCTGGGTGTTGTTATGGGGGAAGTTTACGTAAGCGTCAATATTAAATAGGTATTTTAGTACCGGAATTGTCTATATGCAATGATTTTGGCTTGAAGTCTAGGTTTTCAGCTGTTTGTGACTGTTGCGACAAGGGACGGTTTTGGCTTTTGACGACCGTTGTCAATGCCCTGAGGGTCGTGAAGTTAGGTCCGATTGATCCGCCAAATCAGGCTTATTAAGAAAGCATGTGAAGATTAGCTGTCGTTTCGGGATTTGTGCAGTTTAATCCACTGCTCAAGCTGATCTATCCGGTCATTGCCAAAGAACGGCTCGCCTTCATAGAAAAAGAACGGTGATCCGAACGCGCCCATTTCGATTGCTTCGTCTGTGATGTCGCGGGTGTGACTTTTCCAGCGCTGTTCTTCGACAGCAGCACGCATTTCGCCCGGATTGATCGAGTGGCGCGTGGCGGCGGCCAGAACGTTTTCCGGGTTAGACATATCCAGTCCATCGGCGAAATAGCCGCGATAGATATCCTTGGCAAATTTACGCGCCAATGCGGGAGATCGCGATTCAAGCCAGTAGAAGGCGCGTGTTGGCATCAAGGCCGAGTATGGGAAGTTTTGGGGAATGCAGAACGGGGTGTTTTGTGCCCGTGCGCAGCGTTCCATGTCATGGCGGAAATAGTCGCCACGAATGGGTTGCTCAAGAAGCGGGCTTTGTCCGGTTTGTTTAAAGGCAGCACCAATCATAAAAGGGCGCCAGATGACTTTTACCCCGACACGCGATTCGAATTCTTCCATACGCTCGGCAGCGAGGTAGCCATACGGTGATGAGAAATCGAAGTAAAACCGGACTTCCGACATGTTTCCTGCACCTGATTGTTCTTAATTGTCATTTGGCAAAAGCCGGGCCGTACAGGTCTTGTGCCCATTTGGACCGAACCTGATTGTGCGCCATTGAGCCTGTGCAAAGCAATTAAAAAACAGATGCTTAGGGGATTACGATGCCGGGGCGGACTTTTACTTCTTCCATCACGACATATGTATGAGTCTGGCTGACTCCCTGCACCGAAGACAGACGTTCGAGGAATTCACGATAAGCATACATGTCTTCAACCCGAAGTTTGGCGAGATAGTCAAAGCCGCCAGCAACCATGTGGCATTCTTCTATTTCGGGCAGTTTACGGATCGCAGCGGCAAAGACGTCAAAGACATCCGGGGTCGTGCGATCAAGCGTGATTTCGACAAATACGACCAGTGACTGGTTCAACTTGCGCGGATCAATGGTCGCCATATAGCCGGTAATAAAGCCTTGCTGCTCAAGACGCCGGACACGTTCAAGGCACGGTGTCGGGCTCAGGTTAACGCGGCGCGACAGTTCGACATTCGACATGCGCCCATCATTTTGCAGCTCACGAAGGATCTGTGTGTCGATTTTGTCGAGATTTTTTTGATTCTTCTGCATTTTGGCTTTCTAACCAGTGTTTGTGACTATTCAATAAGGAAACTGATGGATGATATATCGTATTTTTTGTAAAAATGGCAGCACATTTTTCAGATAGAATATTATTCTCGGTCGTTATAGAGGTGCCATCAGGGTCTGAAGACGAAATCGCTGCATTTATCTTCTGACAGGCTGCAAGTGAACCGCAGGGAGAAAAAAGACAAAATGTTTCGTACAGAGTTGCCCCAACCAAACGATATTCGTACTGAAATTCGCAACGCCTATCGCGCCGACGAGGAAGAAGCCGTCGCCCGCCTGATAGAGACAGCCCGGTTGTCGCCCGAGCAAACCGCCCGCGTTCAGGATCGCGCCTATCAATTGGTCGCACGTGTCCGTAAGGCCGATAATGGCAAAAGCGGGATTGATGCGCTGCTTCATGAGTATGAGCTGTCGAGCAAGGAAGGCGTCATTTTGATGTGCCTTGCCGAGGCCCTGTTGCGTGTTCCCGATGCGGTTACTGCGGACAAACTTATTCAGGACAAACTGTTTGATGCCAACTGGCAGAGCCACCTTGGCCATTCTGACAGTTTCTTTGTTAATGCCTCGACCTGGGGTTTGATGCTGACCGGGAAGGTCATCAAATTTGGTAAGGCAGAAAAAGCCGATCCGGGCCGGTTGCTCAAACGCATGATTGGACGGTCCGGTGAGCCAGTTATCCGGAAGGCATTCAACCATGCCATGCGCATTATGGGCCGCCAGTTCGTCATGGGTCGCACGATTGACGAAGCATCCGTTCGCGCCAAGGCGAACGAAGAAAAAGGCTATCGCTATTCCTATGACATGCTGGGCGAGGCTGCCCGCACGATGGAAGACGCGGATCGCTACTACAAGGCATACGAAGATGCCATTCACGATATTGGCCGCGTTGCCAAGGGCCGTGGTCCGATCAACAGTCCGGGAATCTCGGTCAAGTTGTCGGCCATTCATCCGCGCTATGATTTTGCCAATTACGAACGGGTTGTCACCGAGCTGACCCCGCGTCTCAAGCAACTTGCCCTTCTGGCCAAGAAATATGACATCGGTTTCACTGTCGATGCCGAAGAGGCCAATCGCCTTGATCTGTCGCTTGACGTCATCGGCGATGTGTTTGCCGATCCCGACCTAAGCGGATGGGAAGGATATGGACTTGCGGTTCAGGCCTATCAGAAACGCGCTTACCATGTGCTTGAATGGCTTGCGGACTTGTCAACTAAGGTCGGTCGCAAGATGATGGTGCGTCTTGTCAAAGGAGCCTATTGGGACACCGAGGTTAAATTCAGTCAGGAAAACGGCTTTGACGGTTATCCGTGCTTTACGCGGAAAGCATCAACCGACGTTTCTTATCTGGCCTGTGCGAAATTGATGCTGTCGCGCCGTGACGCATTTTATTGCCAGTTCGCCAGCCACAATGCGCATACGGTTGCCTCCATCCTTGAGATGGCGGGCAATGATCGCACGTTCGAATTCCAGCGTCTGCACGGCATGGGCGAAGCGCTTTATGAGCAGATCGTTGATAAGGCGGGTGAAAATGTGCC
This sequence comes from Thalassospira sp. GB04J01, assembly GCF_000751115.1. Lineage (NCBI taxonomy): Bacteria > Pseudomonadati > Pseudomonadota > Alphaproteobacteria > Rhodospirillales > Thalassospiraceae > Thalassospira > Thalassospira sp. GB04J01. Next base: position 117,393 of record NZ_CCDX020000018.1, read on the forward strand.
TTGTCGTATCTATGCCCCGGTTGGCAGCCACGAAGACCTCTTGGCTTATCTGGTGCGGCGTCTTTTGGAAAATGGTGCCAACACCAGCTTTGTAAACCGTATTCAGGACGAACAACTACCAATCGAGGAAATGATCGCCGATCCGGTTGAAAAGATGGCGGCCCTTCCGAGGAAAGCCCATCCGAAGATTCCGGCACCGGTTGATCTTTATGGGGCAGGGCGTGTGAATTCACGCGGCATTGATCTGACCGATACCAACAAGCTTCTGCCGCTGAATGAAAAACTTGCCGCGATGCAGGGCAAAACCTGGAACGCAGCACCACTGATTGATGGCAAGCTTGTTTCGGGAACGCCAATTGATGTCATGAACCCGGCCAAACTTGGGGAAAAGGTCGGTGACCTTGTTCAGGCGACCGAAGCCGATGTTGAGGCGGCTATTGTTGCCGCCGTTAAGGGCTATGACGCGTGGAATGCAACGTCTGGTGCGGATCGGGCCGTAGCATTGCGACGTCTTGGTGATCTGCTTGAAGATCATATGGACGAGTTCATTGCCATTTGTCAGCGCGAAGCGGGCAAGCTTTATTCGGACGGTGTTGCCGAAGTTCGAGAAGCCGTTGATTTCTGCCGTTATTACGCCAACCGCGCCGAAGAAACTTTCCGCGAAGGTGGTCCACTTGAAGGCCGTGGGGTATTTGTTTGCATTAGCCCATGGAACTTCCCGCTTGCGATCTTCTTGGGTCAGGTGACTGCAGCCCTTGCCGCGGGGAATGCGGTTATTGCCAAACCGGCCGAGCAGACGTCGCTTGTTGCGGCACGTGCCGCCGAACTGATCCTTGAGGCCGGTGTTCCGGGTTCTGCCTTCCAATTGGTGCCGGGACCGGGGCGTGTGATCGGCAATCAGTTGATCAATGACCCGCGTATTGCCGGTGTGGCCTTTACCGGCTCGACCGAGACCGCACAATTGATCAATCAGGCGTTGGCAAAACGTCCGGGTGTTCCATTGCCGTTGATTGCCGAAACTGGTGGTCAGAACGCGATGATCGTTGACTCGACCGCATTGCCAGAACAGGTGGTTCAGGATGCGGTGATTTCAGGTTTCCAGTCCGCTGGTCAGCGGTGTTCGGCTTTGCGCGTTTTGTTTGTGCAAGAAGACATTGCCGACAAACTTTGTCATATGCTGGTTGGCGCGATGAAGGAACTTCGGGTCGGCGATCCGAAATTCCTTGATATCGATGTCGGGCCGGTGATTGACGAGAAATCGTGCAAAACTCTTGAAAAACATGCTGCGCGCATGAAGAAAGAAGCCAAATTGCTTCATGCCTGTGATGTACTGCCTGAATGCCAGGACGGCACATTCTTTGCCCCGCATTGCTTTGAAATCCCGTCGATTGATGTGCTTGAACGCGAAGTCTTTGGTCCGGTTGTTCACGTTGTCCGCTTTAAGGCGCGTGATCTTGGTAAGGTTCTTGATCAGATCAACGCGTCTGGCTATGGGCTGACCCTTGGCATTCATTCACGCATCGACAGTACGGTGCGTGAAATCTCGCACAAGCTGCGGGTTGGTAACTGCTATGTGAACCGAAATCAGATCGGTGCAGTTGTCGGTGTTCAGCCGTTTGGGGGACAAGGTAAATCAGGTACCGGTCCTAAGGCGGGCGGCCCGCATTATGTCGAGCGGTTTGCCAAGCCAGTTGCCACGGCAAGCAGCACACAGAATGCGGAAATTCATGATGACCGTTCACCGATCATCGTCAAAGATGTCCTGTCCAAAACCCAATACGCCGACATGCTGTCAGCACAGGAAGAGTGGCAGTTTTTCGATGGCAATGAACGAGTTCGCATCCTTGAAAAACTGGCATCAAAACTAAGTGACTCATCAAAAGATGAATTGGTTTCAGGTGCCGACCACATTGCTGATTTTGCCGCCCTTTCGGAAAACGGATTTGTGGCACCAAAACGGATGCCCGGTCCAACCGGTGAAACCAACGATCTGTATTGCCTTGGTCGCGGTGTTTATCTGGTGCAGGCAGACAAGGATGCTGACCCAGCCCACGTGATCCGCCATTTGGGGGCGGCACTTGCGGCGGGCAATGCGGTTATTCTGGCAGGTGATCAGAAATGGTTCGCTGACCTTCCAGGCCTTGCATTTTCGGCTGGTATGCCGAAAAAGCTTCTGACTGTGGTCAGTGCCAATACCGGCCTTGGTGCCATGTATGATGGTGATATTGCCGGTGTTTCGTGCGTGGCGTCGCTTGATCGTGTGACATCGTTCAAACAACTGTTGGCAAAGCGCGATGGTGCGATCCTGTCGTTGATTTCTGATAGCGGTGCGGAAGATGACGGCGCACTGCCAGATCAGGCGTTCATGCACCGTTTCGCAACGGAAAAAACCATCACGATCAACACCACGGCTGCTGGGGGCAACGCGTCTCTGATGTCGATGGACGAGGGGTGACCAGACTCATTTGGCAGGTGCCAGACATTCTGGTAATACGCCTGCCTGATTGATGTATCGATATAATGGATCGGGAAGAAATTCCCGGTCCATTTTTTGTTGCTGATCAATTTTTCGCTAATGTGGCCCGGTTTAAAACTGTTTAGGGCTTTTTTTCGTCAAAATTCACTGCAATAGATACAGCCCGGAACAGAACACGCCATGCGGCGTTTATCTGGTAAGGATTAGAATGGCCGCATGAACGTTCGACGGTCCGAATAATAATTGAACATGCCCAATGGGCGTAAAAGGAGTACCGAAATGATCCAGGTTTCCCGAGGCTGGCGCAGTGTTGTCAAAACGGTTTCGGTATGTGTGCTGTTGGCGGCTCCAATTGCTGCCTGTGGGCCATTACAGATGCCTCTCGAAGACCGCACAGGCAATGACCAGTGGCTCGATACCCAGATTAAATCCGGTATCCTTGGCGAGTTTTCCAAAGTCGATCACACCTATCTGATGGATGTGAATGTCGACATCTGGAAGCAGGAGGTCATGGTCACCGGGATGGTCGACTCAAAAGGCAAATATTATGACGTGATGTCCCTGATCAAACAGGATAACCGCATCAAAACCGTTCATGATCACCTTGAGATTGCCGATGCCGAATCCATTGAGGCCTATCGCGCGGCTGAAGACGAGTATGGCAAAAATGCCGTTCCAACCGATTCGGCGACCCAAACCGTGTCCGATGTCTGGATTGAAGGCCAGATCAAAGCCTTGTTATTGGCTGAAAAAGGCGTCAGTTCGGTGAACTACCGCTGGCAGTCGGTAAATAATGTTGTTTACATCATGGGCGAGGCGCAGACCGATCCGGAACTGCAAAAAGTGCTTTCGATCGTGCGTCGCATCAAAGGTGTTAAACGCGTAGTCAGCCATATCACGCTTGCCTGATCTCCTTCTGATTAAACGACTTTTTTGAAATTCCCTGCAAATCTGTCGGTTTGCGGGGAATTTTTTTGTCCGAGGTGTATTAAAAGTGTTTGAAAACTATTCGCATTTACCGTACAGCTTTTGCTCTGTAACTAATAACTGATTGCATTTGCACCATGTATGTTTGCGTTTGTAATGCGCTTAGAGAAAAAGACGTTAGACGGGCTGCCGAAGAAGGTGGTGCGACGCGTCCGGCTGAGGTGTTCCGTTTTCATGGCTGTGCGCCACAATGCGGTAAATGCGCCTGCCATATGCGCGCAGAACTGATTAATTCAAACACCTGCGGTAATTGCGATTGCGATGATGCTGCTGCAGTTACAGCAAACTACGAGCCGATTGCCGCGGAATAACGCTGCAAAGGCCGTTTTCCAAATCTGCATCTGAATGAAAAAAAAGGCGAAGCCGTTATGGGCCTCGCCTTTTGTCGTTTTGGGTTCATGTCTGCATGATAGGGGCGATCATGCTGCGTGTTGGCGCAGACCAAACCGTTCTTCGGCCAGTCGGTCAGCAACGAAACTGGTCGATAGGTTTTGCTGTTTGGCGCGGTCAAAGATCTCGCGCACGGTCGCGCCGATGCCTGCGATGTGTTTGTTGGTGTCGCTCACCGGTTTGCCTTCGCGGCAATAATGGACCTCAACAACACCGCCAGCATTAATGACGTAATCAGGGGCATACAGAATGCCTGCTTCGCGCAGCATGTCACCATGACGTGCGTGTTCAAGCTGGTTGTTGGCTGCCCCGGCAATGATCCCGACGCGAAGTTTTTCAAGGGTTCGATCATTGATCACGCCCCCCAATGCACAAGGAGCAAGGATATCGGAATCCACAGACAGGATGTTCTCAACTGAAACCGCGGTGGCGCCAAATGCATCAACCGCCTTGGTTACACTGGCCTGATTAAGATCGGCGACCACAAGTTTTGCACCGGCATCATAAAGCATCTGACACAAATGATAGCCGACATGGCCAAGCCCCTGAACAGCAACGCGCATGCCGGTCAGGTCATCGTGCCCGTTTTTAAACCGCGCGGCTTCTTTCAGTCCGATGAATACACCGTAGGCGGTAAAGGGTGACGGGTCTCCGGTACGTGCCGGGTCTTTGCCATCGCTGATCCCGCCGACATGTTTTGTCTGACTGGCGATCTGTTCCATATCTGCCGGGCTGGTGCCAACATCTTCGGCAACAATATAACGACCGCCGACCTGCTCGACGGCACGGCCCATGGCACGGAACAGTTCAGGTGTTTTCTGACTGCGTGGATCACCGATGATGACGGACTTGCCACCACCAAGGGGCAAGTTTGCAAGGGCCGACTTATACGTCATGCCGCGCGACAGGCGCAGCGCATCGTGGATGGCTTCCTGTTCACTGGCATAGGGCCACATTCGGCATCCACCAAGCGATGGCCCAAGATTGGTATTGTGAACGGCGATGATGGTTTTCAATCCGCTGGCGTTGTCACTGGCAAAAACAACCTGTTCGTGGCCGTCAAATGCGGTATCGGAAAAAACGTTCATCCTCGGCAGCCTCCTGGCAGCATGTTTGTTCTGGTGCAAGACGGGCTTGCTTATCCTTGTATGTTTGATGCATTGGCCATTTGATCAATTTTAAATTCAGGCAAGAGTGAAAAAAGATCGTTTCGGTTGGGTAGGGGGATCGAGGACGGAACTTTATGATCCCTGCAGATTACCTTTGAAATATTGTTGCGCGACGTGTGCGCTGCACAATCGCAAGCAAAGGGCGTTTTATGTAAAAGCCCTCGATAAAATGATTCTTTTTTCGATTTTTCATCTGGCTGGAACGGCACCTCAGCGGGTATCAATCCCATATTTCAGCGATTTATTTTCCAAAATGGCGCATTTGGCAGGATAAGTTCTGAAACCCCCAGTTGTCGGCGTTTGAGGTGATAGGGCTATGACAAATTGGGGCTTGAAACCGGAGCGATTTGTGTTGAAATACAAAACAACCGGATAATTTACGGCTCGTTAAGGTGCGAAACGTAGAGTGATGGTTGGGTATCTTGTGGTTGAGATTCCCAGTTCAGGACACGACGGCGTCTGGGCGGCGCCGCCGGACAAAAAAGTAAGGAGATCGGCGGAAATGTCTGCGTTCACAGACCATCGCCAGACCGTATTCGAGGTTGAACTGCACAATCAGGCCGTTCGCGAATGCGTCAAAGAGAACCGTTCCCACGAAATCTTTGATGATCGCTGGGCCGACGTGCAAATCCACGAAGTTGCCGCAAGCAACGAGGGTAAGGCTCTTGCCATGATCGAAAACACCTATCCGTCATCAGATGGGTTTGTTGTCGATCACGTCAAACGCCTTGCCTGAGGGGAAGATGAATTCTGGCCGGTAAAGGCCATATACAAACCGGGCGGGATGTTTTTCCCGCCCGGTTTGTTTTTTTAAAGGAGTGGTGGGGCAAGCGGATGCCAGCCTAAGATAGGGCGCGGTCCACAAAGTCAAGCCGGTCCTGGCCCCAAAACAGCTCGGAGCCGACCACATAGCTTGGGACACCAAATATATTGTGATCTCGTGCGGCTTGACAGTTGGCGTCATAAATTCCGGCAATGGCGGGCAAATCGGCATTTTCCAGATACTCGGCCGACAGGTCACATTTGATCAGGGCATCGCGCACGGTTTGCGGTTCTGCGATATCGCGTTCGTGCAGCCAGACATCTCCCATCAACGTCTCAATCAATGTGGACGCATCTTTACCGTCATCCTGCACGGCAATGATGGTCCGTGCGGCCAGTGTTTCATCAACGGGAAAGAATTTCGGTTGCAGGTTAATTGGAATGCCCAGATGTGCGGACCAGCGTTTAAGTTCTGCCATCCGGTATTCCTGCCGGGCTTTGGGACGCTTTGCCAATGGCACGCCACCACCATGTTCCCAGACATCCGCCGCCCGGCATGGTTTATGGATGATTCCCACGCCGTGTTTTCTGGCAATTTCAACTGCCGGGCGGAACCCGAAAAACGACCATGGGGACTGAACAAAGAAATAATGAATGATTGGGTCGGACAAACTGGCCTCCTGTTGCTGTGCTTGCAGCATATGTTCTTAACTGCATGCAACAGTGCCCAACACAACCGGGCGCGTCAAATGCCGTCGCGCTTTTAAGGAAAGTTCAGGTGGTTGTGATCAGTAATCCTGCCACCAAGCATATTCACCAAGCCCGCCAAGCACCACACCATCAAAGCCAAGTTTCATGATGCCACCAAGATAGCTGCCTTCGCTCCCAAAAATCAGGCGTTGCCATTCAGGTGTCCAGTAATGCACGTGATGTTCCTGTCCCCAGCGGGCCATCATATTGCCTTCGCTGATGAAATCAGGCGATCCGGCGTGCCAGTTGCTTTGCCAGTAATAGCGATATGTTTCGGCTGTCGCGATATTGATATAGGCCATAATGGTGCGCGGCGTTCCAACCCTTTTATATCGCAGACGTTTCATGTCCTCATAGGTCAGCGGAATGGTGCCGCGGTGGAACGGATCAATGATCAACGTATCGTAATTGGTCGCAACCAGAGCATCAAGATAGGCCGTCTTGGTGCCATAAGGTGAACTGTCGAGCACCATAGCAAAATTTTTGGCCGACCTGATGTTGTCGATAATGTGTGGATTGGACCCGATTGGCGTGCGCGGTACCGATGCCAGAGATGACAGCTGCATACCTGGCGGTGGTGCCGCGTAATACAGGGCATCAAGGCCGCTTACTTGTTGACGTGCCTTTTGCATGTCGTCGACCTTATTGGTGTAATCAACCAACAGATATTGCAGGCCTTCAAGCTTCAACCGTTCGAGATAGCCAAGAATATATTTAGTTTCCTCGGTATTGGTCGGCTCGCCATATTTGTCATAGCCGTAAAACGGGGCTTCGATAAGGATGCCATCAAGTGCACGCAGATAATCCCTTGCGGGTTCAGCGGTGCCGCGCGTAGCAAATAGCGTTGTTTCAAGAAACTCGGTCAGTTCAAGTGCGTTCATCGCGATGATCGAAAAATCACTGCGATATCCCTTGGCCCAGCGACTGATATCAACCACGTAATCACGCATGCGTTCCGTGAAATCAATTTTTGGTTTGCTGTTCTGGCTGCCTTGGGCATTTGGCGCGCTTAAGCTGTTGGGGGTCGGCGTGAAGGGCTCAAGCTGCTGAGCCTGAGCCAGTAACGGGGTATTTGAAATTAGCGCTGCGCCCAACCCGGCCATGCTGCCTTCAATGAACCGGCGCCGTGACACTCCTTTGTCAGCAGGATGCATTGCTGATCTGTTTTGGACATCCTTGCTGTTTTGTGCCGTCATCTGGCGTTCCTTGCCCATTTTTGCTTCTCGTATCTACTATCAGATATTTATCGCGTCTGACGCGTCGTGGTTTGGCATTTTAGGCCGTCGCAGGGCGACCATCAGGATGCGACACGTATGTCGCTCTGGCGCGTTATGCGGTCACAGACCAATGCGCCAATTGCAAGTGATGCGGTCAATCCCGGCGATTCAATACCATAGAGCATTACAAGACCATTAAGGCCGTGCGATTTTACATCGGCAATCATGAAGTCATGGGCCGCTTCATCCGGGGCCTGAATTTTCGGACGCACGCCAGCGTAACCTGCCTGAAGGGCGTTTTCATCAAGATCAGGATAATATTTACGGATGGCTTCGGCAAAATCGTGGCGCCGTTCTTCCGGTACGTCGTAGTTCGGCGCATCAACCCACGTGACGTCTGGACCAAAGCGCGCCTGTCCTCCCATATCAAGGGTAAGATGAATGCCAAGCCCGGCTTGTTCCGGGGCAGGGTAGATCAAGGTTGAAAATGGCGCCTTGCCCGACAGAGTAAAATAACAGCCGCGCGCGTAATGCTGTGCAGGAACAGTGTTTTTGTTCATGCCGGTAAAATTACGTCCTAGCGTCTGGCTGTGCAATCCGCCTGCAACAATCAGTTCGGCGCAGGTCAGGCTCATTTCTTCGCCATCAGCATCACGGGTATTGACCGTGTAGACATCCTTGTCGTGGTTGACCGAAATCACATCCGTATTTAATGCCAGTGTGGCGCCGTGATTTTCCGCATCCCCCAAAAGGGTCACCATCAACTGATGGGAATCGACAATGCCGGTAGATGGGCTGTGCAGTGCGCCAACGCATTTCAGGGCCGGTTCACGATTAAGGGTTTCGGCCTTGCTCAGCCAGACAAGGTCATTAACCCCGTTTTCTTGCGCCTTCTTTTCAATGCTGCGCAGGGCATCAATCTGATCATCTTTCGTGGCGACGATCAGTTTTCCTGTGCGTTTGTGGTCGATGCCGTTTTCGGCGCAGTAGCGATATAGAAGGTCGCGTCCTTCGACGCACAGCTGTGCTTTCAGGCTTCCTTTCGGATAATAGATCCCGGCGTGAATGACTTCGCTGTTGCGTGCGCTGGTTTCCGTGCCGATGGCGTCATGACGTTCAATGATCAGGACTTCACGGCCTGCACGGGCGAGAGATTGGGCACAGGCCAGCCCAACAACACCGGCGCCAATGATAATGGTTTGGATATCTGTGGTCATAATTGGGTAATTCTTCTTTGGGGCGATACGATATGGGTGGGGCGACCGTAGCCTAACTTAACCCTGGTTTTGCTGGCGGAAATAAACCGCCTGTCCATTGTTGTCTTGACCGTCACCGGTGACCGATGCCGGCCCCTCGCTGGTGTAGTTTCCGCGCGCGAAGCTGCCGTCATTACAATAAACATACCAGCTGCCAAATGGCAGGGTGCCGGTTTGATACGCGCCGCCTTCATGGCGCCAGATGCCCTCGCAATGACGCTGGTCGTCATCAACAATCATCGTACCTTCGCCCGATGGCTGATCAAACTTCAAGGTCCCAACACCCCGTGCACCTTGCCAATTGGTGGTGATTGGAATGCCATCTTCCGGCGGGGTGGTGACCGACCCTTCGGGTTGCGGTGCAGGGGGCGTTGCCGTAGCCACAGGCTTGGCGACATTGTCGGGGATTTGCACTGTGAACCGGTTCATAAAGCCCGCAGCGAATTCCTGAGCATCAATCATGCTTATTGGCGTGGATGCGGTGGCCGAGCCTGTCACAGCCTGCTGCATTACTGGCGTACAGTAAAAGCCAAGAAGACGGCTTCCGCGCTGGCTTTGGGTTTGCGGGTCCCACTGGCCAACAAAGGAAATGCACTGTGATTGATTGCGCGCAAACGGCACCATCGAAATCGGACCAATCCGGGTTTCCTGCGTGAAACTGGCTCCATTAACCTTGCTTCCGGATTTGAGTGAATCAAACATGTCTAAAAGCTGGTTCGGGGCCATTGCCGTACTGAACGTGAAACCGGCAGAAGATGTCGTAAAGACGGTTTCCAGATACAGGTCACTTGCCGATTGTGGTAGTTCTTTTGCCGTGCGCGGAGCAAACCAGCGACCGACGAAGACGGTGCTGTTGTCTCGGTATTGGCGCAGGAAGACGTTTTTGCCGTCCGCTTTTGACGCAAATTCCATCGGGCTCTGGTCTTCGGGAACCTGTTCAAAACCGCCAACTTGCTGTGCGGATGCACATTGCATGTTTGCGATCAGAAGGCTACCCAAAACGCCACCAATCAAAGCCCCCCGATACTGCACTTTGCGTCCTTTCAATATGTTTTTCAGGCGCATCTATATTTTGCGCTACCCTTATCTTTACCTTTGTGTTGTTAAGTTGGCTAGGGTCAAGACTCATTGATGTGATTGCATCGACAGCCGGTATGACCGTGAAATACAAGCAAAAGCACTAACAGCAGAGTATTTCACCGGTTAAGATGGGGATGCAAAGCGTTTCCTCAAGATATCCAGATGATGCGCGCGATGATGTGAATGAGTTTTGTGCTGACGGCCAGTCCAAGGATGTCATGCTGACAGGTTTCTTTTATCCTTGATTTTTGGGGACAAAGTGGCTCTTTGGGAAGACTGGACTTGGGGACAATATCAAGATGCCTGAATAACGGAGCAAACAGCCATGACGGTGCAAGAGACCAGCGCAGGCGGGGACAGCGCAGGCCAGCAGACTGTGACGGATAAGCAGCCGCAGTCCAACCGCGCCCATGTAATTGTTATCGGCAATGAAAAAGGGGGATCGGGCAAATCGACAACGGCGATGCATCTGATCGTTTCCCTGATGAAAATGGGCTTCACGGTCGGATCACTTGATATCGATGCGCGTCAGGGAACACTGACCCGCTATATCGAGAACCGTACAGCGTTCAACGCCAAAAAAGGTTTGAAACTGCCCACGCCCGAACATCGCCCGATTTATCGCAGCGAAGTTTCCGATGGCAACGAGGCCAAACTTGATGAGCGGGACCGGTTTACCAACGCCTTGGGCGAAATGGTCGTCGGATGCAACTTTGTCGTGATGGATTGCCCGGGCAGTGACAATTACCTGTCACGTCTGGCGCATGCCTGTGCCGATACGTTGATTACACCAATCAATGACAGTTTTATCGACCTTGATATGCTCGCACGGATTGATCCGGATACATTGGATATCAAAGGGCCAAGCATCTATGCCGAAATGGTCTGGGATGCCCGTAAACGTCGTGCTGGTATTGACGGTGGGACCATTGACTGGATTGTCATGCGCAACCGTCTTTCACATCTTGATGCGCGCAATAAACGCGATATCGCCGAAATTGTTGAAAAGCTCGCAGGGCGCATTCGGTTCCGTCCGGCACCGGGTTTTGGCGAACGTGTAATTTATCGTGAATTGTTCCTCAAAGGGTTGACCCTTCTAGATCTGCGCGAAAAGGGTGTGGGCATCCCGATGAGCATGTCGCACATGGCCGCACGTCAGGAAGTCCGTTCCTTGCTTGAAGTGATCGGGTTCAAACCGTCTGATGGTGAAGAGTTGCCGATCTGACCGGTTGCAACCTATATCTTTAGGGGCACATCATGGTGTCTGATCAAAAAGCTGAACGGATGAATTTTACTTGGCACGCAAAAACATCGTCGCGGAAACATCCAATAAGCAGGACGTCGCGGACTTTCTGAACAAGGCGCGTGATCTTTCTGTGCAGGCCCCTGCGTCCGGCCCGGCACAAGGGCGGCTGATCTTTGCCATGGATGCAACCGCCAGTCGCCAGCCGAGCTGGGACAGTGCCACGATGCTGCAGGCAGAAATGTTTGACGCCGTATCTGGGCTTGGTGCGCTTGATATCCAGCTTGTTTTCTTTCGCGGACTTTCTGAATGTAAGGCAAGTGGCTGGTGCCGCGACGCGGCAGTATTTGGCAACTACATGACCAAAGTCAGCTGTCGCGCCGGGCATACCCAGATCGAGCGTGTATTGGCTCATGTTGAACGTGAAGCCGCGAACAAGAAGATCGATGCCTTGATATATGTCGGCGACTGTATCGAAGAAAACCCCGATGATCTGGCCCCAATTGCCGGTAAGTTGGCGCTCAAGGGGGTAAAGGCATTCATGTTTCAGGAAGGCTTTGATCGTAAGGCGCAATTTGCGTTTGGGGAAATTGCCCGGATTACCGATGGGGCCTTTATGCAGTTTGATGCCAGTGCCGTCCAAAAACTGCGTGATTTACTTGGTGCGGTGGCAAGTTATGCCGTTGGCGGGCAAGACGGACTTGCGGTTTATCAGGAAAAAACCGGATCAAATGACGTGCTGTTGCTGGGCAATCAATTGCGGAAAAAACCATAATGCAATGGTTGTTGGTCGGTATTGCGCTGTTTGTCGGGGTTGGGTTTTTCATTCGCTGGATGACCGAGGCTGAACCAAAAGAAATTCGCAAAGTTGGCATGATTGTGACCATCACTTTGCTGGTGGTTCTGGCGGGCTGGATGCTGCTGACAGGCAAGCTGGCTGCGATGTTTGCGGCTTTGGCCGCCGCCGTTCCGTTCCTGATTAGGGTGATGAAACTAGGCTTTTTATTGCCACTTTTACGCAAGATATTTGCGTCGTCGCGTCGGACTGCCCGTCCCGGTGGCTTTGGCCAGCAGGGGCGTGGTGCCGGCAGAACGTCAGAAATCAGAACGGATTATCTTTATATGCTGCTTGATCTCGAAACCGGCCAAATGCAAGGCTCCGTGCATAACGGGACCTACGCCGGAGCAGATCTTGACAGCTTGGAGCTTGACGACCTGCGGTTGCTTTATGTTCAATGTTGCGGTGCAACTGATCAAAGCCAAGCTGTTTTGGAAGCCTATTTTGAACGTCGTCCCGATTGCTCGGGGTGGCAAGGTTGGTCCAAAACAGACAATGGTAACAATGGCGCATATACCGGGGGAAGCGGCCACAACGAAAACGAGAGTGGCCAATATGACAACAGGCGTTCGAATGCCGGTGATATGACTGCTGATGAGGCCTGTAAAATCCTTGATGTTGCCAAAGACGCAACCCGCGAGGAGATCAATCGGGCTTATAAAAAACAGATCAAGACGGTCCATCCCGATCATGGTGGGTCAGATTATCTGGCATCGCAGCTCAATGCGGCACGAAGCCTTTTGTTACGGCTATGTAAAGATTAGCGTCAATTATGCTTACGCTTGCTTGATCCCCGTTCTGGAATCGTGGCAAAAGCATACATGCAGACAGTTCTTGATAGGGCTGGCCTGCAGCGGTTGAAAAAGGAAATTTTTGAATGTCGAAACGAATCAAAAAGGCTGTTTTCCCGGTCGCAGGCATGGGCACCCGTTTTTTACCTGCAACCAAGGCAATGCCCAAAGAAATGTTGCCAGTCGTTGACAAGCCGCTGATTCAATACGCCGTCGAAGAGGCAATCGCAGCGGGTATCGAAGAATTCATCTTTGTGACGGGCCGTGGCAAAAGTGCGATCGAAGATCACTTTGACCGGTCTGCCGAACTTGAAGCCATCCTGAAAGAGCGCGGGAAAGAAGACGCGCTGGCCAAGGCACTTGAGATGATCCCGGAAAATGGTCGCGTCACCTATACCCGTCAGGGCAATCCTTTGGGTCTTGGGCACGCTGTATTGTGTGCAAAATCGTTGGTGGGTGATGAGCCATTTGTCGTTCTGCTGGCAGATGACCTTATCCAGTCGAAAACACCGTGCATGAAGCAAATGGTCGAAAGTTACGGCCGCACGGGCGGTAATATGGTTGCCGTCATGGATGTACCGCGCGAAGAAACCGCGCGGTATGGCGTGCTGGAAGTCGAAGGTACGAATGGCCGTCTGGTCAGTGCATGTGGCATGGTTGAGAAACCAAAGCCCGAAGAAGCACCATCAACACTGTCGGCAATCGGGCGTTATATCCTTGATCCGGGTATTTTCGAAGTCCTTGAAAACATTCCGCGCGGGGCTGGTAACGAAATCCAGCTTACCGACGCATTGGCCGCAATGATCGGAAAAGTACCTTTTTATGGATATCGCTTCGAAGGTCAGCGGTTTGATTGCGGGAACAAGATTGGCTTCCTGAAAGCCACAATGTCATTTGCCTTGGCGCGTGAAGACATGCGCGATGACGTTCGTCAGCTTATTCACGATTTTGCTTCAGGCGAAGCAGCCGAATAATCGTTTCATTTCAATTATAACCGGCCGGGATCGTCTGTTGAATTGTTCCGGCCGACAATAACTTTACTAGGGTAAAACATCCATGCGCGTAGCAATGATCGGGACCGGATATGTTGGACTTGTGTCCGGTGCCTGTTTCTCCGAATTCGGTACTGACGTCATCTGTGTCGACAAAGATGTGGAGAAAATCGCCCGTCTTGAAGACGGCATCATGCCGATCTACGAACCTGGTCTGGATGTTCTGGTTGAAAACAACGTCAAAGCAGGGCGTCTGACATTTACCACGGACCTTAAGGTTGGCGTAAAAGATGCCGATGCAGTGTTTATTGCTGTTGGCACCCCGACCCGTCGTGGTGATGGTCATGCTGATCTCAGCTATGTCTATGCCGCAGCCGAAGAAATCGCCGAAGCGATGGATGGCTTTACGGTTATTGTGACCAAATCGACCGTGCCGGTTGGCACGGGCCGCGAAGTAGAACGCATTATCCGTGAAAAACGCCCGGATGCGGAATTTGCTGTGGTGTCAAACCCGGAGTTCCTGCGTGAAGGTTCGGCAATTGGTGATTTTATGCGCCCGGATCGTGTCGTGATCGGTACCAGTGATGAACGGGCCCGCGAAGTCATGTCGGACTTGTATCGTCCGCTGTATCTGATCGAAACACCGATTGTGTTTACGTCACGCGAAACCTCGGAAATGATCAAATATGCCGCCAATACGTTTTTGGCCGCAAAGATCACGTTTATCAACGAAATTGCCGATCTTTGTGAAAAGGTTGGTGCGGACGTCCATGACGTTGCACGCGGTATCGGCCTTGATGGCCGGATTGGCAAAAAGTTCCTGCATCCGGGGCCGGGCTATGGTGGGTCCTGTTTCCCCAAGGATACGCTGGCCCTTGTGCGGACCGCTCAGGAATATGATAGCCCGCTTCGGATCATCGAAACGGTGGTAAATGTGAATACGGCACGTAAAAAGGCGATGGCCAATCGCATTGTTTCTGCATGCGGTGGTTCGGTTGCAGGCAAAACGATCGGCATTCTGGGGTTGGCGTTTAAACCAAACACCGATGACATGCGTGACGCGCCCAGCCTTGATATTGTACCGGCCCTCATTGCGGCCGGGGCGACGGTCAAAGCCTATGATCCAGAGGCCATGGAAGAAGCCAAAAAGCTTCTGGAAGGCGTGAGCTATTGCGAAAATGCTTATGAAACCATCGATGGCGCTGATGCGATGGTTGTTCTGACCGAATGGAACGAGTTCCGTGGCATGGACCTTGACCGTGTCAAAGACGCGCTGAAACACCCGACCGTTGTGGATTTGCGAAACGTTTATGATCCGGCTGAAATGGCCGAAAACGGCTTTAGCTATTCCTGTGTCGGGCGCGCATCAATTGGAGGCTAATACCAATATGACTTTATCTGCTGTATACACGTTTGACAGCTCGGTACTGCGTGAATATGACGTGCGTGGCATTGTCGGGGAAACCCTGCATGCGGCGGATGCCAACGCGCTTGGCAAGGCTTTTGGTACGAAAGTACGTCGGTCAGGCGGCAAGAAAGTCGCTGTCGGACGCGACGGACGGATCAGTTCGCCCGAAATGGCAGCAGCCCTGATCGAAGGGATCCTTTCGACCGGGTGTGACGTTGTACGGATCGCCCGTGGGCCAACGCCAATGCTGTATTTTACAGTATATGACGAAAAAACCGATGCCGGCATCATGGTGACCGGATCGCACAATCCGTCAAACTACAACGGGTTCAAAATGCTCAATGCCGGCAAATCGGTGTTTGGCGAAGCCATTCAGGAACTTGGACAGATTGCCGCAAACGGTGATTTTGAAGTCGGGGCCGGGTCGGTTACCGACATTGATATCGAAGACCGGTATGTAACACGTCTTGTTGCCGAGCTTGATTGCGACGTCGCAAAGCCAATGACCATTGTCTGGGATTGCGGGAATGGTGCGTCTGGCGACGTTGTTCGTAAGTTAACCGCCCAATTGCCCGGCACGCATCATCTTCTATTTGATGAAGTTGACGGCACGTTCCCCAACCATCATCCGGATCCGACGGTTGAGGCTAATCTGGTGGACCTTAAGGCCGCCGTTGCCAAACACAATGCCGACTGGGGTGTTGCATTTGATGGCGATGGTGACCGTATTGGCGTGATTGATGGCAAGGGCAATGTGCTTTGGGGCGATCAGCTGTTGCAGATCTATGCTGCCGACGTCTTAGCACGCCAACCCGGTGCCGCGATCATCGCCGACGTTAAAGCCAGCCAGACCCTGTTCGATGAGGTCAGCCGACTAGGTGGCAAAGCTATCATGTGGAAAACCGGTCATTCCCTTATCAAAACCAAAATGATCGAGGAAAAAGCACCGATTGCCGGTGAAATGAGTGGCCATATCTTCTTTGCCGAACGGTATTACGGTTATGACGATGCGACATACGCGGCTGTGCGCCTGTACCGCATTCTGGTGCAAAGTGGCAAAAGCCTTGCCGTATGGCGGGCTGCAATGCCGGTTGCCGTCAACACACCGGAAACGCGGATTGATTGCCCGGATGATCGCAAGTTTGACCTGATCGAAGAAGTTCGCGGGCGTCTGGCCGAGGCGGGTGCCAAAGTCAGTGGCATTGATGGTGTGCGTGTCAGTACCGATGATGGCTGGTGGTTGCTGCGTGCATCCAACACGCAGCCCGCCATTGTCGCACGCTGCGAAGCTGCTGATGATGCCGGACTTGTGCGTTTGAAGGCGCAAGTCACCGATCAACTGGTGAAAAGCGGATTGTCGTCAGATGATTTCTTTGCACTTGGCGGCGGTCACTAATCGTATCGCTTCTGATACGCGCTAAGTGTGCCCTATTTAAAAAGGCCGTCAGAATGTTCTGACGGCCTTTTTCGTATTTGATCGCGCGAGCTGATCTAACTTATCCCGCGCCTCCGGCATTTACCGGGATACATGCAACCTTTTCACGGCGAAGTGCGGCACAGGCGGCACGCGCCGCTGTTTCACCTTCAAAGCCAAGCAGGCGGGCACGATAGACTACGCCAGTTCCACTGGCTTGTTGTTCAACGGCTGCACGGGTCAGGCGAAGAACATCCGGTGCTGTGCGTGCCGCTGCAAGCACTGCTTCCTGTGCACGCCGCTGGTCGCTGAAGGCGCCAACTTGAATGGCCCAGCCATCTGTGGCTGTTTCGGGCTTAATACGGCTGACAACGGTTTGGGTGTCAACGCGACCCGGCTGTTCTGCTTCACGTTGCGATTCAAGTTTGGCGATCAGCAGCTGCGCATCCGCCGGAAGGATTTTGTCGTCCGGGCTGAAACGTGGGCGCGGTGGCATGATTTCACCGTCTTCCTTCAGTTTCAGGTAAGCCCGATCCAGAAGCTTTTTCATTTGATCATCACGGGTACGTGCAGTGCGCCCGCCAAAGACAGCCGCAATCAGACGTTTTCCGTTGCGGTTGACCGAGGCAACCAGGTTAAAGCCCGACGCATTGATATAGCCGGTCTTGATCCCGTCGGTGCCATAATATGACGCCAGAAGATTGTTGTGGTTACCATAAGTGCGATTGCCAAAGCGGAATTTCTGGGTCGAGAAATAGTGATAGTAATCACCGTAATTTTTGCGAAGGGCGACGGCCATCTTGATCATATCGCGTGCTGTGGTCATCTGGCCGCGGTTGGGGAGGCCAGATGCATTGCGAAACGTCGTACGCGTCATGCCAATGCGACGCGCTTCCGACGTCATCATCTGCGCAAATTTGATTTCCGTACCACCAAGGTGTTCGGCGACAACCACGGCAATGTCATTTGCCGATTTGGTCACAAGGGCCAGAATCGCGTCTTTGACCGAAATGCTTTCACCTGGCTTAAGACCAAGCTTGGACGGCGCCTGTCCCCATGCACGCTTGGATACTTTCATCGGTGTCGAAAGCGATACCTTGCCGTGGTCGAGTGCATCAAACAGCATATAAAGCGTCATGATCTTGGTCAGCGACGCTGGATACACTTTGTGATCGGCGCGGTATTCATGAAGAACTTCGCCAGTGTCACCATCAATGACCATTGCCGTATACGTTCGGGCAACGGCACTTGCAGGTGCAAGAACAGTCGCACACAAAAGCACCGTCAGGCACATAAGTGCGACGGCAAAGCTACGCATGCGGTCACTGCTGCGCGACGGAGTTGATTTGGCCATTGTTGTTGGCCCTGACAGGGTCATAAAACGCATTGTATCGGGCTCGGCTTTCGGTAATCCCCAAGATCTAAATACGAACAGTCTCGCACCGTAGGCTTAAACAAACGTTTAACGAGTCAGGATTGCGTGACATTCCATATGTGGCCTTGCATTGGCCTTATTTTCACATCAGTCTCAAGTTATATCCGCAGAACGGGAAAAAATCGAGGATCGAATGCGTAAAATAATTCTCCCATTTGTCAGTAAGATAGCTTTTAGCCCCGCAGTTTTCAGCCGTATCGCCGGTGTGACCTTGGCCACATCCTTGATGGCTGGCTGTGCTTTTACACAAGGGAGCGATATCTCAAACCCTCTGACACGCAAGGCATCCTGGTTCTCATACCTTAATGCCGATGATCTGCGCGTTGCATGTTCTGCCGGTGAGGCAGAAGGCCGCATCAGGCTTGTTTACAACGCCGATTATTATAAAGAAGTCCGCAGCTTTGAAATCCAGCCGCAAGTTGGTTTTGATCAATTTAACATGGTGTCGCGCGTGTTTGGTCCGGCAGAAGTTAGTCAGATCAACGTGGATGTGAATGCTCCGCTTGGTGCGTTTGGCGGCGATGAAGCGACAGACAGACTGGATCGGGAGTCGTATGTGCGGTTAACCGATGCGCTTCAGTCAGATGGTTTTGGCTATCAGGAGCGCGATGGGTTGCGGCTTCATTCCGATGATTACTATTGGGTTGCAATCGGGTGTTCGTCCAAGCAGATCACATTGGCGGCTTGGACATCGGCAAAAGATAACCTGAATGCGCTGCGGTTCCCCACGGTCCTCGCCAACCTTTCAGGTATTGAGCGCGCGTTGCCACAGCCACCAGCGGCGGACGCACCCAAATTGCCTGACCCGTTTTACAGCAAGAATGACCGAGATGCCGACTCCCGGAATTTTTATCGCACTGTGCGAGGCAACACGTTGCGATGAACAAAGTTTGACGTCAAAATTCCGCAGATTTTGATCAAGTCCTGATGTCGGGACACAATATTTTTAAAGGCGCGTCATGTTTTGGCGCGCCTTTTGTTGTTGCATCAGGCTCGGGGTACGGCGCTAAGGGTTTGCAAACAGAAACTGTTTTACAAAACTTCGCGGTACTTGGCGTTTCAAGGTGACTTGGTTAGGACCGTTTTCACAAAGACCTTTCGTGCAACTGTCACCAAACTGTTCTTGACGTTGGAGGGTTGTTCCATCTAGGGTTATGTTGCAACGCAACATAACATTGGGCCGTAAAGCCCAATAAGCAGGAGGTTGGTGCAATGGCTGTTTCCAAACCGAAGGCTTCTGGAAAACCACAGAAAACATCTGTCGCCGCGAAAAAAAATGCGTCGACGCCAAGTACGCAGACGTCCGGGAATAAGGACGATGTTGTGACCAAACGTGTGGTCATGACCTCGTCCGAGATCGAAGCGGCTGCAAAGAAACCCGATGACATCTCGTCGGTGGAGAAAAATTCTGCAAAACCCGCTGCTTCGCCGCCAAAGGACAAGGCTCACTCTGCGGAGGATGTGAAGCCGATTAGTTCTGCGCCATCTTCTGAGAAAGCAGACCAAATGCCGGTTGCGAATACGCCTGACTCTGCGTCGGTGGTAAAGGTTGATGCAGACACCGGTGCTGAGGTTAAAGCCAGCCCCGCTGAGGCATCGACGACCGCTACCCGGGCCAAGGCACCTGCAACATCATCTCCCGCTTCAAAGCAGAGCAAGCCAGTTAAATCTGCGCCAAAACCGGCCGCGAAGTCTGGTGCGGCACGAAGTGCTGCGACTAAAAAGCCGGTGTCAAAAAAAATGGCTGCATCCAAACCGTCCCCCAAAGCAGAAAAGGTCAGTACCGTGACTCAGACAACCAAATCTGCGGCGGCGGCCAAGTCGGCCGATGCCAAGGTAACCGCGCCCAAGAAAACGGCTGCGCCCGCGAAGGCCCAAGCCTCCTCATCTAAAGCGTCAACGACACAGAAAACGGTAGCACCAAGCTCACCACCAAAGTTAGTGACCCAAAAAGAATCGCAGGCACCTAAAACGGCATCCTCGCCCAAGCCCGCGGCAAAAGAGGCCCCCGAAGGTGCACCAAGCGATGTTTTTGGCATGGGTGCGATGTTTATGGATACCAATGCGATGGAAAAGTTTTTCGATATGTGGAAAACCCCTGAAGTCGATGCGATTCTCACGGCCAGCAATGACGCCTTTGAAGACAGTCTTTCGGCGGCAAATGAGGCCTTTTCAAGAATGTTTGAAACAATGACCGGTCAGTCTGATGTTTTTTCCGGTGCCGGGTCACGGGTTGTTGCCCAGTACGAAGAGCTGGTCGAAACGCAGCAGAAGAAACTTGAAGAAATATGGCACGCATCAGCCGCACTGATGGAAAAAAGTGGTGGTGTTGGGACTGAGCTGGTTTCCTGGGCTCAGCGCGAGATGGATGCATCGCAGGCTGATATTGAGGCACTTTCAAAAGCTGAAAGTCTGTCAGATATTCAAGAGGTCAATTCGCGTATTCTCAACCGTTGCGTTGAAAGTGGTTTGGCCGAGGGTGAGAAAGTTCAGGAAATGATGTTTTCAGCATTTTCGGATAGCTTTTCGGCAATGAACAAGGCTGCAAATGCTGGCATGAAATAATCTAGATCTTTCTATTCGCCGGAAAAGGCGGGCATGGCAGTTGGCTGTGCCCGCCTTTTTATTTGCCAAGAATAAGATCTTTTGGCCGTTTTGCGCCGTATTATCCAATATAAAATAAGGAAGTTTGTTCCTTGATCTTGCAGCGGAACATTCACGGCTTACATGAATTCTGGATAGACAATAAATTAGTCGCCACAAAATGTGCTGCGGCCTTTGAAAGAGACAGGCAATGACCTATCATGGAGTTCATGCAGGAAATAAGGGTTCCGGTAATTAGACGATGACTGAACAGGATAATGACGGCACTGATCTGCCGAATACAGGGATCGTTACCAAAACGCGGCCTAAAACGAAAAAGCCGTCGTTGTACAAGGTACTGTTGTTAAACGACGATTATACTCCGATGGAGTTTGTTGTTCACGTGCTGGAACGGTTTTTCGAGAAGGGTCGGGAAGAAGCTACCGCAATCATGCTTCAGGTCCACCAAAAGGGTGTCGGGGTCTGTGGTGTTTTCACCTACGAAATTGCGGAAACCAAGGTCAATCAGGTCATGGATCTGGCGCGTCAGAACCAGCATCCATTGCAGTGCACCTTAGAGAAGGAGTGACGTATGCTATCGCGCAATCTTGAGGAAAGCCTGCATCGTGCGCTCGCCTATGCGTCTGAGCGTCGGCACGAGTATGCAACGCTCGAACATCTTCTTCTGTCCTTGACCGAGGACCAGGATGCACTTGCCGTTTTAAAAGCCTGCCGGGTTGATGTTGATCGCCTGCGCGCCGACCTTTTGGAGTTCGCCGACAGTGAACTTTCCGGTCTGATCAGTGCGCGTCTTGTCGATCCGAAACCCACAGCCGGGTTCCAGCGTGTTATTCAGCGTGCGGCCATTCATGTTCAATCTTCGGGGCGCGAAGAAGTCACCGGCGCAAATGTACTTGTTGCGCTGTTTTCCGAACGTGAATCGCATGCTGTTTACTACCTGCAGCTTCAGGATATGACGCGGCTTGATGCGGTCAATTACATTTCTCACGGCATCGCCAAGGCGTCTGAGCTCAATGAGCGTCGCATCCCGCGTGGTGCTGACGAAGAGGCCGTATCCGGCCTGTCGCCAGAAGGCGATGAAACCGGACCAGCCGAGGGCGAAGCGCTCAAGGCCTATTGCGTGAACTTGAATGTCAAAGCGCAAAACGGGAAAATTGATCCGCTGATCGGTCGCCAAAGCGAGATCGAGCGTACCATTCAGGTGCTGTGCCGTCGGACGAAAAACAATCCGCTTTATGTCGGGGATCCCGGCGTTGGCAAAACCGCCATCGCAGAGGGATTGGCGCGCCGGATCAATGATGGTGACGTGCCCGAAGTTCTGGCCGATGCGACGATTTTCTCTCTTGATATGGGCGCGCTTCTCGCCGGAACGCGTTATCGCGGTGACTTTGAAGAGCGCCTTAAGGCCGTTGTCAAAGAGCTCGAAGATTACGACGGTGCCGTGCTGTTTATTGATGAAATTCACACCGTGATCGGTGCTGGTGCAACGTCAGGTGGGGCGATGGATGCGTCTAACCTGCTTAAGCCTGCATTGGCAAGCGGGACGCTGCGCTGCATCGGATCAACAACCTACAAGGAATTCCGGGGGCATTTTGAAAAAGACCGTGCCCTAGTGCGTCGGTTCCAGAAAATTGACGTCGAAGAACCCTCCGAAGCAGATACCGTCAAAATCCTTAAGGGCCTTAAGCCCTATTACGAGGAGCATCACAAGGTCAAATACACCAACGAAGCCATTCGCTCTGCGGTGGAGCTGGCATCGCGCTATATCAATGATCGTAAGCGTCCCGACAGTGCGATTGATGTGATTGACGAAGTAGGTGCGTCTCGGATGTTGGTGGCGCCGAGTAAGCGGAAAAAAACCGTGAGCAAGCGCGATGTCGAAGAAATCGTCGCCAAGATCGCCCGCATCCCGCCAAAATCGGTTTCAACCGACGATCGCATGGCTCTTGCCAATCTTGAGCGTGACTTGAAAACGGTTGTGTTCGGTCAGGATCGTGCGATTGAGTCTGTTGCCAGTGCGATCAAGCTGGCCCGTGCCGGTCTGCGTGAACCTGAAAAGCCGATTGGCAGTTACCTGTTCTCTGGTCCAACCGGTGTTGGTAAGACTGAAGTCACCAAGCAGCTTGCCAATGTCATGGGGATTGAGTTCATTCGCTTTGATATGTCGGAATATATGGAGCGCCACAGCGTATCGCGTCTGATTGGGGCGCCTCCGGGGTATGTTGGCTTCGATCAGGGTGGTTTATTGACCGATTCAGTTGATCAACATCCGCATGCGGTTGTGCTTCTTGATGAAATCGAAAAAGCCCATCCTGATTTGTTCAATATCCTGTTGCAGGTGATGGACCACGGGAAGCTAACCGATAATAACGGCAAAACCGTTGATTTCCGTAATGTCGTGTTGGTCATGACAACCAATGCTGGCGCATCCGATATGGCCAAGCCACCGATCGGGTTTAAGCGTGAAATGCGTATTGGTGAGGATGAAGAGGCAATCAAGCGCACCTTCAGCCCGGAATTCCGCAACCGTCTTGATGCGGTCATTCCATTCGCCAATCTGAAAGCCGATGTCGTCAAAATGGTGGTCGATAAATTCATTCTGCAGCTTGAAGTTCAGCTTGAAGACCGGAATGTTTCCATCGAACTTACCGAAGCCGCCCGTACATGGCTGGCAGAACGCGGCTATGACATTGCTTTTGGTGCGCGCCCACTTGGTCGGGTCATTCAGGAGCACGTCAAGAAACCGCTGGCGGAGGAGCTTCTGTTTGGCAAGCTTTCAAAAGGCGGGGCTGTGTTGGTTGATATTGAAGATGATGCTGTTGTCTTTAAGTATCCGGATGGTGCGCCGGGCGGTAAGCTTCAGGAAAAAGACCCTGAATTGGCTGATTGATAAGCTGAATAAGTCTTTTTGTGCTTGTTGTTAATGAATGACGGGTTACGTTGGTGTCCGGGATACGAGCCCGGGCACCAATTTATAAAGACGCCAAAATAAAATGAATCAATCTAGCCAAAGAAAATATCGCGAGCAGGTCGAAGAGTTTCTGTCACGGCTTGAGCATCGTGCACGCATACTGGTTGCGTTGGCCGAAGAGCTTGAGCGTCAAGCTAGTAAATCTGATGTTACGGGGTATCGCCCGTTTCGCGAAGAGATTGATAATTTCAAGGCCTTGTCGTTGGTTATCTCGGAGCGTTTTGCCAAGCTTGAAAAGCATCCAAAAAAAGAAGAGCTGGAAGAGCAGTTTCATAAGCTTCAGGTCGTGATGCTGCGCATTGTGATTAAGACCAGTCTGAAATTCTTCTTTGTTATGAGTGCAAAGACAGTGTTGCCTCTCGGGGCGCGCGAAATGTTTCAAAGCGAACTTCGAACGCTTTATGAGGCAGAGCGCATGATTTCTGATCCGCGTTACATCAGTCAGCTTGATGAGTCAGCGCGCGATGACTTGGAAATGGCCAAGGAAATTCTCGAAGAAATCATTGAGCACGCGCCAGCTTTGCTCAATTTCGGCGATAGAAAGAAAAAGCGGAAGAAGTAGCGGGAAAATTGTCCTCTGGTGATATCAGTTTTCACAGGCATGACGTTGCAAAATGCAAATAATGATATTTGCATTTTGCAAATATCCGATTTGCAAAATGGGAAAATATTGTTTGATCTGCATGATGAGGGGCCGGGGTGCCGTCTCTAAATCGCTTAAATAGGCGATTTTCTGTGCTGGGTGAAAGTTGGCACGCGTCATGCTTAGGTTATGGCGGACAGTTGTTCTTTGCAGGGGCGCGTTTCGCGCCTGGAACAACGTAATCTTCTGCAGTTTGCTCGTGTCCCAACCAAACTCAGCGGCGGTTTAATCCGCCGCTTTTTTCTTGCCTAATCTTAATGCACACTAATTTTTTGTTATTTTGTGATGATCCAAACAACAACCAAGACATGTGTAATGCTGTCTTTTACGTTTTCTCTGTTCTGCCTTTTCGCAAAAAAGTTGTATGAAAATCATTTCTTTAGTATAAATACCTATACTTTGAGTTAGTGTCTTTCATGCGATGGCGATTTTGGTGTAGGAGTGGGGTCGATGCAGTTTCTAAAAAATGTGTTTTGCTCGGGAATTATTGCCGCAGGGTTCCTGTGTTTGCCGCAAGTTTCCTTTGCCAAATCGGAACTCCCCGGCGATCCATCGGAACTTATTACGGACAAGTTTATTCAGGACGCGCGTGAATGGCTTGCCAACCCGGTTGTCTCTTTATCGATCAACTCTCAGAACCGCCTACGAAAAGATTTGACGCAGGAAAAGATCGATGCTGCCGACAAGCAATGGCGTGAAGAGCGTGAAGCCGAAGATCAGCCTCTCGTCGCTGCAATCGTCACCAATCCGCTCTCGGGCTATCTGACACAGGTCCAGGCAAGGTCGGGCGGCTTGCTTGCTGAAATTTTTGTCATGGATGCTGTCGGTCTGAATGTAGGGCAGAGCTCCATCACCTCAGATTTTTGGCAGGGTGACGAAGCGAAGTTCCAGAACACATTCCCGAATGGACCTGACGCCGTCTTTATTGATGAAGCGGAATATAACGAAGACTCTGACACGTGGCGTTCACAGCTCAGCATGACCATGAGCAACGAAGAGCGTCAACCAATCGGGGCTGTGACCATTGAAGTCAATTTGAACGAACTTGCACGTCGCAGTGGCCAGTAGGGAGAAGTGTGATGAATTTTTTCAAGAACCTTTCCATTCCAGCAAAACTGACAACCTGTTTTGCCGTGATGATTGCAGTTATTCTAATGGTTGCTGCTGCGGGCATATTTGCGACCATGAAGGTCCAGGGCGCAAACGAACAGCGTGATTACTTGTCTGAGTTCGAACGCGATTATCGCGGCCTTGATCTTTCATATCTTCAAGCGCGTCAGGAGCTTATTTACTTTCTGACCACTGGTGACCGTGAAGGTTTGAAAGGCTACGAGGAATCGCTTCAGGAAATCGATATCCGAACAGATGTTCTCAAAGGATATGGAACCATAAACCCTGAAATCAGCAACTTGATAGAGCAGATGGATGGCGCAATTGATCGGTGGGAAGAAATCGCCGCCGAGCAGGCCAAGCTGATGCGCCATTATTTAACCGTCAACCATGCGCGCGCAATTGAAGCATCCGGTGAGCCCCGTGCTTTGGCAGATGAGGTCAGCATGCTTGCTGATGAGTTGGCAAAGAACATTGATCAACTTGTCCTCGACGTTGAAGCACAGGTCGCACAGGCGATGAATATTTTCCAGATCACATTGGGCGTCGGGGTCATTTTGTTGATTGCGATGGCCGGTCTGTTTGGCGGGACATTGTCACGCATGATTGCAACGCCAATCCGTAAAATGACAGACGCCATGGGCAGTTTGGCATCCGGTAATCTTGATATCGAAATTCTGGATATGAAACGGGCCGACGAAGTCGGGGCGATGGCCAAATCTCTCGAAGTCTTCCGTGAAAATGCCCGCGAACGGGCGCGTATGGCCGAGCAGGAAAAAGTCGAAGCCGAACGTCAAATTGAACGCAGCAAGCGTATGGGCGTTTTGGCTGCTGGCTTTGACGAGAAAATCCAAGACGTCCTGACGTCCGTGAATAAAGCACTGGATGAAGTACGCTCTGCGTCCGAAACCTTGTCGTCCCATGCTGTGCGGGCCAATCATGATGCGCAGAATGTGTCGGAACAGGCTGAGGAATCCTCAACCAATCTCGAAACAGTTGCATCTGCGACGGCACAGCTGTCGGCCTCCATCTCCGAAATTTCGGCGCAAATTGCGCGTGTTACTGAAATCACGCAGATGGCCGTTGATGAAACCGAACGCACCAACGAACGCGTCGCGAAGCTCAACGATGCCGCACAAAGTGTGGGTGAGGTGGTTAACCTGATTAGCGATATTGCTGACCAAACCAACCTGCTGGCACTGAATGCGACCATTGAATCTGCCCGTGCCGGTGAGGCTGGCAAAGGATTTGCTGTTGTTGCCGGTGAGGTGAAAAACCTCGCATCACAAACCGTTAAGGCCACAGAGCAAATCACGGCAAAAATTTCGGAAATGCAAAGTGAAACCGGTGCTGCGTCCGAAGCCGTGCGTGGATTTGCTGATACCATTCACAAAATCGATGAACTGATGTCGGTGGTTGCCAGCGCCGTCGAAGAACAAGGTGCTGCAACAGAGGAAATCTCACGCAGCGTCGAGGGGGCCGCCAATGGCAATAACGCAATTACTGATGCCGTTAAGAACGTTGCAGATGCCACAACGGAAAGCGGGGACCTATCCAACGGTCAGCTTGACAGTGTCGGTCGTTTGGCAGCTGCCAATGACGAGTTGCGAAGCCATGTGACCGGTTTCCTCGACGACGTTCGAACCGTTTAACGATTCATCTGTTTAATGCAATGACGGCCAGAAAAGCTTGATGAATAGACTGCTGGTCAAGGCTCCTTACAACCCCCGTCATATTTTGGCGGGGGTTGTTTTTCCCCTTCTACTAGGTGTTAAGTACGGTTGAAGTGGAGGTTTTCGCACACATTCTACTTTTAATCTTGCCTCTATCCAGAACCACGACTTATGGTCGTGTGGTGGCCCAATCCATAATACGAGTCTCTTCGAGAACAAAAAAACAGTCCCCGGAAATGAGGACTGTTTTTCTGATCATTGATTTGATCGATACGCAGGCACTGTCATAGCAACAGGGAACGGTGCTGACGAAGGGCCCGTTAAAGCATGTCGCGTTTGGTGTGTGAATTTGCCACTTCGTGGGTGCCGACCAGTTCGGCCTGATGCCGGGTAAGGATATCCTTGGCCCGATTTTCCGTTGGTTCATCAGGTGTTTTGGCCCAAAGCAACAACCCGCCCTGATCAAGGGCATCTTGTAATTCAGTGGAATATCGTTTCCCGATGATTGCGGCAATGACACCGCCTGCAGCGGCACCAACACCACCGGCACCGATGATGGCTGAAATGGTCAGAGCAATCGGTCCGCCTGCTGCAATCACAGCCCCTGCGGCACCAAATGCTGCGGCATACATTGGGGCACCAACAAGGGCACCTTCGGCATTGCCGATCGGGGTCGGTGTCGTATAGGCTAGCGGCGGCATGTTAGGGTCGTTGTCGATGTCTTCGGCCTTACGGTAAATGTGGCCGAGCTTGTCTTCGATGGTGTGTTCGGTTGTCAGCAGGCTGAGGTCTGTTTGCGCGAAGCCCGCAGAACCAAGGTCTTCTGCTGCATGTTGCAGAGCAGAGAGATCGTGAAAAACACCAACGGTTTCCCGACGGGGATTGAGAATGGTCATCGTGGCCTCCTTTATTCTGAAAGGCTCCTTTGTGACCAACGTGCCGATGTGTCGATTGGTTCCAAGATTTTTCTACGACGTAAAACGGCCTAAAAACGAAAACGGCACCCACGATGGGGTGCCGTTGATGGACTGTTTCGCACGATGACTTATCGTTCGGTGATCTTGAACTCGATACGCCGGTTGCGGCGATAGGCGATTTCGTCATCCCGGTTATCGAGGGGTTGGTACTCCCCGAACCCGGCTGCGACCAAACGGTTGGGTGGAACACCCTGGTCGATCAGAAACTTAACCACCGAAATCGCACGTGCTGCTGACAGTTCCCAGTTTGATGCGAATTGCAGGTTGCGGATTGGCACTTTGTCGGTGTGGCCATCGACCCGCATCACCCAGTCGATATCATCAGGAATGTCAGCGGAGATGGTTTTGAGCGTCTCGCCAAGTTTCGCCAGCTGTTCCTGGCCACCTTCGCCAAGATCAGCTGAGCCAGAACCAAACAGGACCTCGGACTGGAAAACAAACCGGTCTCCGACAACCCGGATATCCTGACGATCGCCCAGAACTTCGCGCAGCCGGCCAAAGAATTCCGAACGATAGCGCTGCAATTCGGCGACCTTGGTCGCAAGTGCTGCGTTCAGGCGCTGCCCAAGGTTTACAATCTGGGCTTCCTTATCGGCGTTTTCGATTTCGGCAGCCTCAAGGGCGGCTTCGATTTTTTGCAGTTGCTGACGCAGGGCAAGCATCTGCTGATTAAGGGCTGCGACCTGTGCCTTGGCCTCGGTGCTGAGTTTCTTTTCCGTCTCAAGGGCGGCGGCACGCGATGCCAGAAGGGCGGAAAGTTCGGCGATCCGGGCGTCCTGATCTTCGATTTTTTCGTTCTTGCTTTCGCGGATCTCGTTCAGTTCGGCATCCTTGTCTTCAATCGATGCCAGCGCTGCGAGCAGTTTCTTTTCAATGTCGTCAGCCGAAAGCTGGGCATCGGCAAGTTGGCTGGCAAGGGCAGCTGCACGTGATTTCAGGTCGTCGCGCTGGTCACTGGTGTTGGAAAGCTCGGTCGTAAGCTGGGTCAGTTCCAGTTCCATGCGCTGATTGTTGCCACGCTCAAGCGACAGAAGGTTGGTAAGCTCGTTGACCTGTGCGGTAAGGTCACTGAGCGCTTCATCACGGCCTGATAGAGCCGCGCCAAGGTACACCTGCGCAATAACAAAGATCATCAGAAGGAAGATGATCACCATCAGAAGCGTTGCCAGCGCATCAACAAAGCCCGGCCAAGTGTTTACATCGCGATTACGACGGCGCGAAAGCCCGATCATGCGATCAGCCCTCCTCGGCGATGGCGGCGATGGTCCGGGCCAGAAGTTTGATTTCGCTTCTGATTTCCTGTGTCGATTGCTGACGGCCCATGGTCAGTTCTTCGCCAATACGGCCAAGCTGGCTATCAAGGGACCGGATGTGGGCGCGGGTATTATCATCAATGCCAAAGCTACCCATTTTCATCGAATCCGCAAGTTGATCGAGAACGGGTTTGAGGTGCATCTGGTTCTCCGCCAGTTTGACCATCAATTGCTGTTCGGCTTTCATCTGATCGGTGAGCGTTGACAGCTTGTCGGCCAGATCAATCAGGGTGTTATGGCTTTTGATCTGTGAACTTTCCGACCGCTGGATCGAGTTTTGCAACCCTTCCATATTGTCGGCCATCTGTTCAATCAGGGCCGAAAGATACGCAGGAACAGACTGTTCACCATCACCAACAGCACTTCCCGATCCAAGACGGGTAAAGCTTGAAAGCCATTCTTCAAGATCGTTGAAGAAACGGTTTTGCGCCTGACCGGCCTGCATGTCCAAAAGACCAAGGGCAAGCGATCCGGCAAGGCCAAACAGGGAAGATGAAAACGCTGTGCCCATGCCACCAAGTGGCTCAGCAAGACCATTTTTAAGTTCGGAGAACCAAAGATCCATGTTGGACCCGCCGCCGACATTGACGTCACTGATGACGCCGGCAACCGAATTCACCGTTTGCAGAAGGCCCCAGAAGGTGCCGAGCAGGCCAAGGAAAACAAGCAAGCCGACGATATAACGCGACAGTTCACGGCTTTCATCCAGACGCGAACGGATGGAATCAAGGATTGTTCGGGTCGACATGGTAGAGAGTTGCGGGCGATCACGGCGTTGTTCGGTCATCATGCTGGCCATCGGGGCGAGCAGTTTGGGCGGAACTTGCGATGTCAGGCCAGGGCGGTTGCGGCGGAAATCTTCGATCCAGGTGACTTCCGGGGCCAGACTTGCGGCCATGCGGAATGTATAGATAACACCCACGAAAAAGACGCCGATAATTAGGCCGTTCAGAACAATATTGGCCATAAAGGCATCAGACAGGGCCGGGTAAAGCAGGGCGCCAACCCCGACAATAATGGCCACAAAAACGGCCATACGTGTCAGATAACTTCCGGGTTTGGTAATGGGCGTAACTGTGCCGGTACCATTGGCCGAATGATTGCTCATAGCGGATTAATCCTAGCGTTGAACTGTTTTGATATCGACGCGGTCTGCCGGGCCGGACGGAACATTCGCACCCAAGGCGCGAACGTCAATGCGTGTGGAACGCACACCCTTGTCGATAAGATAGGAACGAACCTGAAGCGCACGCGAAAGCGACAGTCGGCGCGCCTTAGAGGCATTTGCACTGTCGCCTTCAGCGTATGCCTGCAGCTGAATGCGCAGGCTGTCGTCGTTGCTCATGGCGGCAATGACCTGATTAAGCTCGCTTTGGGCGGCACTGGTCAGTTCAAAGCTGTCACTGGCAAAGCCAAGGCTGTATTCGCCCGCACCGGTTGAGGTGCTCGCGGCAGGTGCTTTGGAGGCTGGTGGAAGCGATGCTTCCTCAGCCGCCGGTGCGGCAGCGGGTGCAGGTTTTGGTTCAGGCTTGGGTGCTGCCGGTGCGACTTCTGCCATTTGGGCTGGCTGAGACGTCGTATCGGGCGCAGATGTCGGTGCAACCGGAATTTCTGATCCACTGCCAATTGGCTCAACCACCGGTGCTGCGGGGGCTTCGGATGCCTTGCTTTCGGCACTCGGAAGCGGCGGCGCCTTTGGCGGTTCAACCATGGTGGTTTCTGTCGCCGGAGCGGCCGGTGCGCTTGCTGTCTCGGTCATGGTTGAAGCCGCCGGAGCAGGCGCAGGTTTGGTCAGTGGCGTTGGCGCAGTGCCAGAAGATGAGGAGGATGAAGAGGGTGCTGCTGCGACTGTTGTCGGCGCTGCGGGTTTGGTTCGCGGGGCTGTGGTTGCCTCGGGCTGGCGCAAGGCGATTGTCTGGTTCGCACCGTCATCCATTGAGGGTGACATGGGGGTATCAGACACACCGGGCACACCATAGAACTGTGACTGACTTGGGACGGCATTACCGCCAGCACCGTCAATCACAACAGTTTCAAAACCACCGTCATATGAATCATTCCCTGTGGATAAGAACTGGTCATTGGCAAGGAAAGCCGACTGAGGGCGTGTTTCGGGATAGATCAAATCACCGCCCGGCATGACAATATGCTCACGCGATACACTGGGGGACAAATATTGCGGAACGGTTGTCTGTCCGCCATATCCGTCGGCAACGTCCCAATTGACCTGTACGTTGCTGTCTACAGAAACGGGGGAGTATTGTTGTGCGGAAGCATTGCCGCCGAAGAACGCGCTGGTTCCGAGTGCAGTCATTAATGCCAGCACCGAAATCTTGGAATACCCCATCAAATCGCAGGCCCCTTAATACCCTGTGTTTGAAACCGTCTTGTATAACGTTTTTCTATTTCACACAGTTTTGTGTCGATCGTTAGGCACCCGATAATTCTTATCGAATACCCCCCCTGTTGTCTGGTTGCCTCGCATTGGGCGACGGCGTGCAGTACCATGCACCATAGCTTAGAGCCAGGTAATGGACAACCGCTTTGACGGCAAAAGAAAAAGGGCCCCTTCGACAAAATGCGAAGGGGCCCTTTCAAAAAACGGTAATAAAAGCCGACAGTTAGTCGGTAACTGCTTTTTTTAGCGCCTTGGCCAGAACCGGCTGGATATAGTCGTTAGCAGCGACGACACTGCCCGTACCCAGCATGTTGGTGCCACCTTTGGCATCGCGGACATAGCCACCGGCTTCTGAAATCAGAATAAGACCAGCCGCGATATCCCACGCATTGATGTGCGATTCCCAATAACCGTCATAACGGCCAGCTGCGACATATGCCATATCAAGCGATGCGGCACCCATGCGGCGCACGCCAGCGCAACGGTCCATGACCGTGTGCAGCTGTTTTTCGAAAACGGCATGGTCGCCGTGGCCAATATGGGGAACACCACACGCCAAAACGCATTCATTCAGCCGACGACGGCCCGAAACACGCAGGCGACGGTTATCAAGAAACGCACCAACGCCTTTTTCCGCCCAGAAGAATTCATCCTTGGCGACGTCATAAATGATGCCGGCAATGATTTCATCGCCCTTCTGAAGGGCAACAGAAATGGCAAAATGCGGAATGCCATGCAGGAAGTTGGTGGTCCCATCAAGCGGATCAATGATCCAGCGATGTTCAGGGTCGGATCCCTTGATTTCACCGCCTTCTTCAAGCAGGAAGCCGTATCCGGGGCGGGAGCGTTCAAGCTCTTCGCGCAGGCGTTTTTCGGCACGAAGATCAGCCGAAGATACGAAATCTGCCGGGCCTTTCATCGAAACCTGAAGGTTCTCGACTTCACCGAAGTCGCGTTTTAGTCCATAGGCAGCCTTTTCGACGGCCTTGAACAT
The DNA here is from genome assembly GCF_000751115.1 of Thalassospira sp. GB04J01. Classification (NCBI taxonomy): domain Bacteria; kingdom Pseudomonadati; phylum Pseudomonadota; class Alphaproteobacteria; order Rhodospirillales; family Thalassospiraceae; genus Thalassospira; species Thalassospira sp. GB04J01. The sequence goes on from NZ_CCDX020000018.1 coordinate 150,284, forward strand.
GACGTTGATATTTGCTGAACGACGGGCGGCGCCTCGCACGGCATATCTCCCGGAATTTGAATTAAAAGGAGGGTCGGGACCCATTCCATTCATATGGATGGGCCCAATCCTTAAACCAGAGGACGGGAAAAATCCTTAATCCTTGGCACGCTCAAGATAGGTGCCTTCGACAGTGTTCACGACGATGCGCGTACCCGATTCAACATGCGGGGGCACCATCACACGAACACCGTTTTCAAGGACGGCTGGTTTGAAAGAAGAAGACTGCGTCTGACCTTTTACCACGGCATCTGCTTCAACAATTTTGAAGACAACATGCTCGGGCAGGGTTACGGCAAGCGGCTCATCTTCAAACGATTCGATGGTAACAACCATGTTATCCTGAAGATAAACAGCAGGCTCGCCAACAAGGTCGGCGTTTACTGTGATCTGTTCGAACGTTTCGCTGTCCATAAAGGTGATCATGTCACCATCAGCGAACAGATAGGTGTATCCTTTCTGCTCAAGACGAACGCGCTCAACGGTTTCCGATGCACGGAAACGCTCGTTCAGCTTGGTGCCGCTACGAATATCTTTAAGTTCAACCTGGTTAAAAGCACCGCCTTTACCTGGTTTGACAGCCTGACATTTTACCGCACGCCACAGGGCACCTTTATGTTCGATAAGGTTACCCGGACGGATTTCGTTGCCGTTGATTTTCATGGCACCAACCGTTCTTTCAGATCACAGATTCACAATGTAATAGGGGACACTTGCCCCATTTAAGAGGCGTTAACTACCAGTTTGCTGTCTGTGCTGCAAGCAGATTGAACAGGGGGATCGCGCATAACCCCCCATCGTTCACGCATGGCTACCGGCAAATATTTGTCCGCCCAGCCGTTTTTACGGTTCGCGGATTATTCGATGTCGGTTGCGATGATTGCTGCCTTGATCGCCCGTGCACCGGCCTCAGGGCCATCGGGGTGATTCCAGACACCGCCCGTGACCGCGACAAAGTCTGCGCCAGCCAGAACGATTGGCGCCAGATTTTCCGCCGTAATACCGCCAATCGCAACGCAGGGCACGGTGGTAAATGTCGTCCAGATTTCAAGGATTTCCGGCGTGACGCTGGTTTTGGCTTCTTTGGTCTCGGTCGGGTAAAACGCGCCAAAGGCAACGTAATCAGCCCCTTTTTCACCAAGTTCCATTGCCCGATGGCGACTGTCATAGCACGACACACCAACACTGTGTTCTTCGCCCATGATGGCGCGCGCCTCGTCATAACTGACGTCGTCCTCGCCGACATGCACACCGTCACATCCCGACTTTTTGGCAATGTCGGGCCGGTCATTGAGAATAAGCGGAATGTCGAGGCTGTTACACAAGGGCAAAATCGCATCAATTGCCTTGCGGACTTCGTCATCGCCAACATCTTTCAGGCGCAATTGCAGGCAATCGACCGCACCAGTATCAAGAACCGACTTCAGCTTTTCCGTAAAGCTGGCAAGTTCGATTTTCGGCGGGGTCAGAAGGTAAAGGCCGGCATGCTCGTCTGCGTTCACGATGATAATTCCTGATGATTTCCTGTCAGTTATGTAACCTCTGACACGGCGTTTGGCAATTGATACTAGTCCGTCAGATGTAGCCGCAACCGGCGGTCCAATTCATGATCGGGCAGGACGTCATCACCCATCTCATAGATCGAACTGTCTTTGGGAAGGTCGAGGGCGACGTGGCAATTTGACTGTGCGCCAAGGTCTGACAAGCGGTCAAATTGCGAAGACGTATCCGGCTCGACAATCACACCATCAAGGCCAATTTCAATGGCAGCCAAGGCACCCGATACCCGTCCACGGCAATCAAGAATTGCCTTGAAGTCCGAGTTTGGAAATTCCTGACGCACCTGATCAATAACAGCGCCAAACCAACCAGCCCCAAGCGACATTGCGGCATTTAACGGCGACAGCAGCGTAAAGGGTACGCTTGCCATCCCCCGGCAGGCCGCACGGGCCCCGGCAATACCGTGAATGCGAATGATCAGATCTGCGTGTGATGATGTCATGGCGATATGGTTTTAAGGCCGCCTTATGAAGGTGTGCGCGCGATATAGACCGTATTGATGTCTTCGCGGTCCATAACCGGATGTTTGAAGGTAATCACCTCGGCCCGGATGCTGTCAAAGGCGGATTTCAGGTTTGCTTCAAACCACGGCTCGGGCATTTCGGTCGACCAAAGGGCAAAAATTCCGCCTGGCACAAGATGGCTTGCAAGCCGTTTCAGGCCGTCTTTGGTATAAAGCCGCGCGTGATCGGGATGCAAAACGTTCGACGGTGAATGATCGACATCCAAAAGGATGGCGTCATGTTTAACGTCCGGCTCGGCCGGGTTCATGCCCGGTGTGTCGGCAAAGGAGGCGGCAAAGAAATCGCCATGCACCAGCGCACAGCGCGTATCATGCGCGAGTTGCTCGCCAAGGGGCAGCAACCCTTCCTGATGCCATTCGATAACTTCGTTTAACGTATCAAGAACCGCAAGTTTGCCGGTCTTTGGGTTATCAAGGGCTGCCTTGGCGGTATAGCCCAAACCAAGCCCGCCAACCACGACATTCAAATTATTTCGGTCAAGCTCGGCCAACCCAAGGTCGGCGAGTGCCACCTCGGCATCGGTAAACAGGCTCGACATCAGATATTCGTCATCCAGCTTGATTTCATAAACATCGATCTCAAGGCTGAGTTCACGCCGCCTGCGCAGGCTGAGCACCCCCATCGGGGTTGGCCGGTAATCAAGTTCTTTGAACAAAAGGCTCACGATTGACTCCTGTGCGCTTGGTCGGGCATCGTCATTTCGGACGGGCAGGGATGGGCTCAACTGTGCCGTACTGCCCAGGAAAAGAAAAGTGCCCGAAGCGATACATACTTCGGGCACTTTGCAAAAGCATCAATCAGATAATCTGATCAGAGATGCTTACAGGAACTTCGCCATGGCGACAGCAGTGTCGCTCATACGGTTCGAGAAGCCCCACTCGTTGTCATACCACGACAGGATACGCACAAAGTTGCCACCGATGACCTGAGTCTGGGTGATGTCAAAGGTCGAGCTGTTCGGGTTGTGATTGAAATCAATCGAAACCAGCGGTTCGTCGCAGACGCCAAGAACACCTTTAAGCGGGCCGTTAGCAGCTTCTTTGATCGCAGCATTGATTTCATCAACCGTGGTGTCGCGACCAGCAACAAAGGTCAGATCGATCATCGAGACATTCGGGGTCGGAACACGCACAGAAGTGCCATCCAGCTTGCCGTTCAGTTCCGGCAGAACAAGACCAACAGCCTTAGCCGCACCGGTCGAGGTCGGGATCATCGAAAGTGATGCCGAACGGGCACGGCGCATGTCTTTGTGCAGGCTATCAACCGTGTTCTGGTCACCGGTAAATGCGTGAACAGTGGTCATGAAGCCCTTGGTGATGCCAACGGTTTTATTGAGAACATCTGCAACAGGTGCAAGGCAGTTGGTGGTGCAGGATGCGTTCGAAACAATCACGTCACTGGCAGACAGGCTGTCGCTGTTAACGCCGTAAACAACGGTTTTGATATCACCCTTTGCAGGGGCGGAAATCAGAACGCGTTTGGCACCCGCCGTCAGGTGTTTGCCAGCACCGGCTTCGTCAAGGAAGATACCGGTGCACTCAAAGGCAATATCAACATTCAGTGCTGCCCATGGCAGGTTCGCCGGATCACGTTCAGAGCAAACCTTGATCGCCTTGCCGTCGATGACGAGGTTTTCGCCTTCGGCTTTGACGTCATTGGCAAGAACGCCATGAACAGAATCATATTTCAGAAGATGTGCGTTGGTGGACACGTCACCCAGGTCGTTGATGGCAACCACTTCAACATCGGTGCGGCCGCTTTCAACGATTGAACGCAGAACAAGACGGCCGATACGACCAAAACCATTAATCGCTACGCGAATAGCCATTCATCCCTCCAAAATTATACTGATTGCTACCTGGGGAGTATCAATCACGACTTGGGGCTTAAACCCAAAGAAAAAAGGCCGGATCGGCATATTACCGATCCGGCCCTCTGAATTAAACCAGTTCCTTGGCCGCTTTGACCAATGCCTCGGCAGTGATGCCGAAATGCTCATACAGAACCGGAGCCGGTGCAGAAGCACCAAATCCATGCATGCCGATAACCTTGCCGGTATCGCCAACATATTTTTCCCAACCAAATACCGACAGGGCTTCGATGGCGACGCGCGGTGCGCTGCCAAGGACGTCTTTGCGGTATTCCGGTGACTGGGCGTCAAACAGTTCCCAACTCGGCAGCGAAACCACAGCAGCATTGATGCCGTCTGCTTTCAGCTTGGCCTGTGCGTCGACGGCGATTTCAACTTCCGAACCGGTCGCGATCAGGGTGACCTGACGGTCGCCGTCACAATCGGAAATCACATAACCACCACGTGCGACAAGGTTGTCTTCGCGGTATTCGGTACGAAGGGTCGGCAGGTTCTGACGGGTAAGGGCCAGAACGGTCGGGCCGGTTTCGTTGGTGATTGCCATTGCCCATGCTTCTGCGGTCTCAACCGCGTCACCCGGACGGATGACAGTGACGTTCGGCATTGCGCGCAGCGAAGCAACATGTTCGACCGGCTGATGGGTCGGGCCATCTTCGCCAAGACCGATTGAATCGTGGGTCATGACGTAAACAATGCGCTGGTTCATGAGCGCTGACAAACGGATTGCCGGACGGCAGTAATCGGTAAAGACCAGGAAGGTCCCACCATAGGGTAGGACGCCGCCATGCAGGGCCAAACCGTTCATGGCTGCGGCCATGCCGTGTTCACGGATACCGTAATAGATGTAGCCACCTTCATAACCACCGTCGGCGGTGATCGGGGCCTGAACGCTGGTCTTGGTGTTGTTCGAACCGGTCAGGTCGGCAGAACCGCCGATCATTTCCGGGATCGCCTTGGTCAGAACTTCAAGAACGTTCTCGGACGCCTTACGGGTGGCGACCTTCGGCTGATCTGCTGTGATCTGCTTTTTATAGTCGTTAAACGCTTCGATCCAGTTTTCCGGAAGCTTGCCTTCGATGCGACGCTCGAACTCGTCTTTCAAAGCGGCATCAAGACCTTCGAAGCGACCACCCCAAGCATTGAAGTCGTCCGCACCGCGTGCACCAGCAGCGGTCCATGCGTCACGCACGTCGGCTGGGATCTCAAACGGCTCAGACGTCCAACCCAGTTTCTTGCGTGCACCGGCAAGTTCTTCGGCACCGAGTGGGGAGCCGTGCGTTGCCGAGGTGCCACCCTTGGTCGGGGCGCCAAAACCGATTTCGGTTTTACAGGCAATCATCGACGGGGTGTTGGTGGTTTTTGCTTTGGCGATGGCGGCTTCGATGGCGGCCGGATTGTGACCGTCAATTGCCTGAACATCCCAGCCAGCAGCTTCAAAGCGCTTGGTGTGATCTTCAGACGTCGAAAGCGACGTTGGGCCATCAATGGAAATGCCGTTGTCGTCAAACAGGACGATCAGTTTGGACAGTTTCATGTGGCCTGCCATCGAAATGGCTTCCTGCGAAATACCTTCCATTAGGCAACCGTCGCCGGCGATCACATAGGTAAAGTGATCGACAACGCCATTGCCATAACGGGCATTCATGATGCGCTCGCCAAGGGCGAAACCAACCGAGGTCGCAATGCCCTGACCCAACGGGCCGGTGGTGGTTTCAATGCCTTCGCCGTGGCCGTATTCCGGATGACCGGCCGTGCGCGAGCCCATCTGACGGAAATTCTTGATCTGATCAAGATCGAAATCTTCGTATCCGGTCAGGTGCAGAAGCGAATACAGAAGCATAGAACCATGACCTGCGGACAGGATGAAACGGTCGCGGTCCGGCCAGTTCGGATGCTTCGGATCGAACTTCAAGAATTTGGTGTAAAGAACAGTCGCAACATCTGCCATGCCCATTGGCATGCCCGGGTGACCGGATTTAGCTTTTTCGACAGCATCGGCCGAAAGGAAGCGGATGGCGTTGGCCATGCGGTTGTGTTCTGTTTGCGTCGTCATGAGATGCGGTTCCTGGGGGTTTCGCGGTCGGGCGATGAAAACACTTAAATACGGTTATTCAAACATTAACGGAATTCGCGCGGAAGATGCCCTTATGGGCGCCATCCGTCAACCGATTCTGTCAAAAAACGACGCCGATTACCTTAAATCTGGCTAATGGATATTCTCATGGTGCATTGCTTTCGTGCGGCATGTTGACGTTGGTGCGATTGAGGAACTATGTTTTCAGAGGTTTACCGTCATTGTGTTGGAATAATTGATTTTCGCGTTCGTACGTTTGTGGTAGCGCAGAAAAATTGATCACTGCAATGGTAACGGATACTTCGGCCATTTTCATGACATCATCGGTTGGCTTTATGGTCGATTGTGATGATTCGCCGCAGATCATGGCGATCTGTGGCCCTCGAAAACGTATAATATCGGGTAGGAATTTATGTCGCGGTTGCAACAGGCAAGTGATCGGCTAAAAACAGCAATGGACCGTCTTGATACCGCCGTGGAGTCGGTGCTGGATCAGGATGCACAGGACCTGTCGTCTGACGTGCAGGAAGTCGAAGCATTGCGCAGTCAGCTTTCAGCGCTGCGTGCGGATTACGACAAGCTTACCCACACCACAGAAACCGTTTCGGCACGGCTTGATGGCGCGGTTGACCAGCTAAAACTCGTTCTTTCAGAAGAACCCGTCAAGGAGCAGGCATAACCCATGGCACAGGTTTCCATTCGCATTAATGGCCGCAGTTATGACATCGCGTGCGATGACGGTCAGGAAGAACGCATCCATTCTTTGGCAAATTATGTCGATGAACGGGTTAAGGAAATCTCTGGCGCGGTCGGCCAGATCGGTGAACAGCGTTTGCTGGTGATGACAAGTTTGTTGATTGCCGATGAACTGGGTGATGCCCATGAGCAACTGCGTGCGCCAAAACCAGAACCAGAACAGCCAACCGTTGCCGAGCCGGGAAGTCTTTCGGCTGCTGAAAGCGACGCGTTGGCGGAAAATATTGAAAATATGGCTGGTAGGATCGAAGGCATCGCCGCAAAGCTGATCAAGGATTGATTGGTTTTTTTTGGTGGGGCTGGGCCATTGTTACCCCTGTGAACGGCCAAAGTGTGTTGCAAAGGCCGGGCATGGACCTGAGAAAGACGGGGCCTTGGCAAAGTACAAATTCTCAAGGCACTTGAAATTACCCCAATCGAGGACTAAGTTCCGTTCGCTGACCCGTTTGCGATGCGCCGTTCGCGGTGATCAAGAACGACAGCATTAAGGGAGCTGCCCTGTGCGTCAGGTTCGCTAATTCCCGGGGCCGATGCTCATTTCTCTAGGGAGCTGTCCCTGTCGAGGCCGTGGTCTCGTTAAACGGCGCCCACCTGCACACGCAGGTCACGAGGAATTACCATATGACCAACGGCAGTGTGGCTCCCGCTTTATTTATTGAAGATATCTGAACATATCCCGTCTCCTTTACGTAATGCAGTTGCGGTGCGTCCCGGGTTTGGGTGCTGCCCTTAAAAAGCATGTCCGCATTCTGGTCATGTGAAGAAACACAGGAAATAATATGCGTTTACTCCATCTCGGCGATGTTCTGGGTCAGAGCGGTCGTATAGCTGCCTTGGAAGCATTGCCGATGCTCCGCGATCGTTTGTCTGTTGATGTCGCGGTGGTGAATGTCGAAAACGCAGCCCATGGCTTTGGCGTTACGGCCAAAATCTGCAAGGAATTCTATGATGCTGGCGCGGATGTTCTGACCACAGGCAACCATGTCTGGGATCAGCGCGAAATTATTGCCTATATCGACGAAGATGAAAAACTTCTGCGTCCCTGGAACTTCCCGGATGGCACACCGGGGAAGGGGGATTACGTTGTTAAAACCCGTTCGGGCAAGAAAGTCTGCGTGATCAACATGATGGGCCGTTTGTTCATGGACCCGATGTCGTGCCCATTCCAGGGAGCGAACAAACTGTTTTCCAAGTATAAGCTTGGCAAGAACGTTGATGCCATCATCCTTGATTTCCATGCGGAAACCACATCCGAAAAGATGGCGTTTGGCCATCATTGCGATGGACGCGCGTCACTCGTTTTGGGCACACATACGCATGTGCCAACTGCTGATGCGCAAATCCTGCCAAATGGTACGGGCTATCAAACCGATGTTGGCATGTGCGGTGATTTTGATTCGGTCATCGGCATGAAAAAAGAAACCTCGGTCCGGAAATTCCTGACCAAAATGCCATCCGGCCGGTTCGAACCAGCAGAAGGCCCGGCGACAGTTTGTGGTGTTTTTGTCGAAACCGACAATAACACCGGATTGGCCAAGCGTATTGAATCAGTCCGGATAGGCGGACGCCTAAAGGGTAGCTGGCCAAGCGCCTAGCCATCAATGTTAGATTAATCTGAGAATCACAAAGGCCCGCCAAATCGGCGGGCCTTTGTTTTTGGTGTTTGACGCCTTATCAAATGATCAGGCAGCGCGGTCGCGTGCCTGCTGACGCAGATCTTCAAGAATGTTGGTGATGCGGTTGCGCATTTCACGGACTTTCTCGGATGCGACCTTGGATGTTGTCAGAACTTCGCCAGACAACTGACCGGTTTTACCCGTCTCGTTGGCAACCTCGGTGATGGATGCTGATACCGAACGGGTTCTGTCCGCTGCACCACGCACATTTCGCGTGATCTCATCGGTTGCTGCACCCTGTTCTTCGACGGCTGCTGAAATCGTGGTGGCGATTTCATTGAGGCTGGCAATGATCGTTCCGATATCACCGATGGCTGTCACAGACTCACCTGTTGCCTTCTGGATGCCGGAAATCTGACCGGCGATTTCTTCGGTCGCTTTTTCGGTCTGATTGGCAAGGTTTTTAACCTCAGCGGCGACAACGGCAAAGCCTTTGCCAGCGTCACCCGCACGGGCGGCCTCAATCG